>JBDSTZ010000596.1:0-5587 GCA_039927975.1 Massilia sp.
AACATGATTTCTAACCTTTGTGGGGAAACTGCTTAGTTGATGGGGCGACGAACATGACATCGCGCGCCAGGGGGATCAGGTGCTGGCCGCCGTCGACCAGCAGCGTGGTGCCGGTGACCGCGCGCGCCGTCGCCAGGTAGCAGACGGCGTCGACGATGTCCTGCGGCGTGCTCGATTGGCCGAGCGGGGTTTGCTGGTGCGCGCTGGCGAAGCCGGCCTCGGTCTGGTCGCCCGACACCATCGTCAGGCCCGGCGCCACGCCGACCACCCGCACCGTCGGCGCCAGCGCCTGGGCCAGCATGGTGGTGGCGGTGTGCAGCGCCGCTTTCGTCAATGTGTACGACAGAAAATCGGGATTCAGATTGTACAGTTTCTGGTCCAGCAGGTTGATCACCACGGCCTGGCTGCCGGCCGGCGTGGCCGCGTGCAGCGCCTGCGCCAGCAGCAGCGGCGCGGCGACGTTGGTCTGCATCAGGCGCCCCAGCAGCGCCGGCGAGAACTCGGCCGCGCTGTCGAATTCAAACTGCGAGGCGTTGTTGACCACGCAGCCGACCGGACCGAGCGCGTCGACCGCGCGCGGCAGCAGGGCGCGCACCGCGTCCTCGTCGGCCAGGTCGCAATGCAGCGTGACGGCGCGCCGGCCGAGCGCGCGCACCGCTTCGGCGGTCTCGTGCGCCTCGGCTTCGGCGCTGCGAAAGTGCAGCGCCAGATCCCAGCCGGCGCGCGCCAGGCCGAGCGCGATGGCGCGGCCGATGCGGCGCCCGGCGCCGGTCACGAGGGCGATGCGTGGCTGCTGGACTGAAGCGGTGGTATCCATGGTGAGTCGTGCGGCGCAAAAGCGCGTAAATTGTTGATCGGTGCCGTTCTCGCTACAATGCCGGCATGTCCCTACCCGTTCCCGATAGCGATGCGCTGGCCGCCTCGCACGCCCTGCAGACCCTGATCGCCGCCGAGATCGCGCGGCACGAGGGCGCGATTTCCTTCGACCGCTTCATGGAGCTGGCGCTGTACGCGCCCGACCTGGGCTACTACAGCGGCGGCGCGCAAAAACTCGGCCGCGACGGCGATTTTACAACCGCGCCCGAGATCACGCCCCTGTTCGGCGCCGCGCTGGCGCGGGTGGCAGCCGCCATTATCGCCCAAAGTGCGCCCAACATCCTCGAATTCGGCGCCGGCACCGGCAAATTGGCGCGCGATGTGCTCACCGCCCTGCGCGCGGCCGGCGTCAAGATTGACAGTTATGCCATCGTCGAACTGTCCGGCGAGCTGCGCGCGCGCCAGCAGGCCGCGCTGGCCGATTTTCCGGAAGTGCGCTGGCTGGACGGTTTTCCCGCCATCTTCAATGGCGTGGTGCTGGCCAACGAGGTGCTCGACGCCATGCCGGTCCCGCTGGTGACCAAAACCGCCGACGGCTGGGCCGAGCTGATGGTCACCGTCGAGGAAGGCCGCTTCGCGCTGATCCGGCGCCCCCCGGGCGAGGCGCTGGCGGCCCAGATCGCCCGCCAGATTCCCGACGGCGAGCTGCTGGCCGAGGGGTACCTGACCGAAGTCCACCCGGTCGCCTGCGCCTTCATGGCGACCCTGGCGCGCCTGTTCGCCGAAGGGCAGGGCGCGGCGATCCTGTTCGACTACGGCTTTCCGGCCCACGAATACTACGTCGACGAGCGGGTCGGCGGCACCCTGATGTGCCATTACAGGCACCACGCCCATACCGATCCGTTCTACCTGCCCGGCCTGCAGGACATCACCGCCCACGTCGACTTCACCGCCATGGCGCTGGCCGCCCAGGACGCCGGCGCCGAGGTGCTGGCCTACATGAGCCAGGCCGCCTTCCTGCTGGGCGCCGGCATTGGCGAGCTGCTGCTGGCGACCGATCCGGCCGACGCCATGCGCTATCTGCCGCAGGCCAACGCCGTGCAAAAGCTGGTCTCGCCGGCTGAAATGGGCGAATTGTTCAAGGTGCTGGTGGTGGGGCGCGGCGTCGAATTGCCGGCGCCGATCGCGCACGCCGACCGCAGTCACCGCCTCTAGAGCCGCAGGCATCTTGCGCCGCAGACACAATCGCGGCTATCCTGTATGGTCGCAGCGCCGTGCCGCCAGGCGCTTCGGATTATCATGCAGACAGCATCCACGCGACTCATCCCATGGCCAAGATCCATACACATTATGACAACCTGAAAGTGGCCCGCCTGGCGCCGCAGGAAGTCATTCGTGCGGCCTACAAGGCGCTGAGTCAGAAATACCATCCCGACAAGAATCCCGGCGACGAGAAGGCCGCGCGCATCATGGCCATCGTCAACAGCGCCTACGGCACTCTGTCCGACCCGGAGCGCCGTCGCGAGCACGACGAGTGGATCGCCGCCGAGGAGTGGGAGATCGAGTGGCTCGAAAGCACGCGCGCCGAGGAAGGGCGCGACAAGGTGCGGCTCGACAACGGCCAGTCGTGGGAAGAGCTGCCGGTCGAGGCGGCCGCGCCGCACCGGCTGCTGCGCGATCCGCGCTGGTGGTGCGGGCTGGCCGGCAGTTTCGCAGTGGGCTGCGTGGCCGGCCTGCTGTACATGGGCCAGGCGCCGGTGATGCCGGCCGCGCTGGCCTCGGCCTTCAAGACGGCGCCGTCTGCCAGGCTGGTCGAGCCGGTCGACGTGCCGCGCGCCGACAAGCCGGCCGAGCCGAAGGAGGCGCCCGACAACTGGGCCGCCGAGCCGAAGGGCGTGGACGGGGTGCTCGACCAGGGCCGGCCCGACATCAAGGCGCTGGCGGTGACGCTGATGGTGATCCCGGCGCGCGCGCCCGATTGCGACAGCGAGCTGCATACCCTGGTGGCGCCGAACGGTGCGGCGTGGCCGGTGAAATCGGGCTATGTCGACGGCTACCCGGTGGGGAACATGGGCGAGGACACCCGGCTGGAGCTGGATAATTCGGCGAATGGCTCGGGGGTGTTCGTCAAGGTGTACGACCAGGAACGCCGCTCGAACGTGCGCCACGCCTACGTGCTGCCGCACGACTCCCTGCTGATCGACAAGCTGGCCAGCGGCAAATACGAAGTGCGCTATCAGAACGTCGAGGCGGGCGGCAGCCAGGCCGATTGCCAGGCGCGGGTCAAGGGCGGGAAGCCGGCGATGCCGGGGCTGTGAAGGCTTGCTCTCGTCGCTCGTAATGTATCAAAGCTTTCCAAGCCCGCATGAGTATCAGGGCTGCTTTCCAAGCCCGCATGAGTATCGAGGCTTGCAGCGCCTGCATTACGATTCGTAATTAACGTCGTCCCCGCGCAACGCGGGAACGACGGTTTCGATCCGCGCTCCGAATCGAACCTTGGCCAGCCGTCAGCTCGCCAGCTTCTCGATCAAGCCCATCTCGCCCGACGACATCAGCTTGTCGATATCGACCAGGATCAGCATCCGCTCGTCCACCGTGCCCAGGCCGATCATGTAATCCGAATTGAACACCGCGCCCATTTCCGGCGCCGGTTTGACCTGGTCCGGCATCAGGGTCGTCACGTCCGACACGCTGTCGACCACCATGCCCATGATGCGCCCGCCAATGTTCAGGATGATCACCACGGTGAACTGGTCGTACACCGGCGTGCCGAGATTGAACTTGATGCGCATGTCCACCACCGGGATGATGATGCCGCGCAGGTTGATCACGCCCTTGATGAACTCGGGCGCGTTGGCGATTCGCGTGACCGCCTCGTAACCGCGGATTTCCTGCACCTTCAGGATGTCGATCCCGTATTCTTCCGACCCGAGCGTAAAAGCAAGAAATTCCTGGCCGGCGACTTCCTTACCCGCGCTGGCGCCGGCATTCGAACCATGATGTGCTTGCATTGTGATGTCCTTGTCAAAAAAATATCAGGGCAGGCGTCTCCGGCCATGCTCTTCACGCCTTCAAAGAGTAGCAGAGTCTCCCGCCAAATACGAGCGTCTGGGTATTGCTTCACGTAAATAAATCAAGCAACTGGCAACAAATAACCGGGCCGGCCACGCCAGCCAGGGCGGCGCTGTCGCGCCCAACCATCAAAACCGTCGCCATTGCGCCGTCATAGTGCGGTAATTTAACTATTTTCTTACTTTGCCGTAATATACTTGCAGAAGGCGTGCCACCGTAGCGCGCAAGGGGCGCCCGGCGCATCCCGCGGCATGACTGGAAAACGAGAATGAATGAACTAGACGGACTGTCCGCGCTGATCATCGAGCCCCATGCCGGCATGCGCGCGAGCATCCACAACATGCTCAACCTGTGCGGCCTGAGCAAGATCGACCACGCCCAGGGCTCGAACGCCGCCATCAAGCACCTCGGCCTGAAACCCTTCGACCTGATCCTGTGCGAGTACGACCTCGACGGCGGCCAGGACGGCCAGCAACTGCTCGAGGACTTGCGCCACCACCAGCTGATCACCCTTGCGACCATGTTCTTCATGGTCACCGCCGAAGGCAATCACAGCAAGGTGGTCAGCGCCGCCGAACTGGCGCCCACCGACTACATCCTCAAGCCCTTCACCGCCGACCGCCTGCTCGAACGGATCGCCCGCGCGCTGGAGAAGCGCAACATCTTCATGCCCGTGTACCAGTTGATGGAGGTGGGCAACCAGCGCGAAGCGATCGTCGCCTGCCAGGAAGGCATGAAGAACAGCCCGCGCTTTGCGATCGACTTCATGCGCCTGCGCGCCGAGCTGCACATGTTCCTCGGTGAGCCGGCCGAGGCTGAACCGATCTACAAGCAACTGTTCGAAGCCAAGGCTATCGCCTGGGCCCGCCTTGGCCTGGCCAAGACCCTGTTCATGCGCGAGCGCTACACCGAAGCCGCCTCTATCCTCGAATCGCTGGTCGACAAGAACAAGAAGTTTGTCGACGCCTACGACTGGCTGGCCAAGACCCACGCCGCGATGGGCGACCTGGCCAAGTCGCAAGCGGTGCTCGCCAGCGCGGTCGCGGTCTCGCCGCACGCGGTGCGGCGCCTGCGCAAGCTGGGTGAAGTGGCGCTCGAGACCGGCGACACCGACACCGCCGAAAAAGTCCTCAAGCAAGTCGTCAGCAAGGCCAAGTATTCCGAATTCCGCGACCCCGAGGACCACGTGAAACTGGTCCAGACCTTGGTCAAGAAGGGTGATCCGGTGCAGGCCGCCGCCGTCATCCGCGACCTCGACAAGTCGATGGGCGGCCAGAAGAAGACTGACGCGTGCAGCGCCATCTCGTCGGCCATGCTGCACGAATTCACCGGCAACGACGTGCGCCTGAACGAGTCGCTCAGCGCCGCCCTGACGGCCTGCAAGGACGCGCTCGGCCTGTCGCCCGACCTCAAGATGGAACTGGCGCGCAACTGCCTGTCCAACAACATGGAGGAGGGCGCCGCCGACGTCATGCGCGATGTGATGCGCAACGCCCCCAACAACGCCGCCATGGCCAAGGCCATGAGCGTGTTCGAAAAAGCCGGCCGCGGCGAGCTGGCCGCCAGCCTGGCGCAGGAAAGCCGCCAGCAGGTGGTCGACCTGGTCGCTACCGGCGCCAACAAGGCGAAAGAGGGCGATTATCGCGGCGCGGTCTCGCCGCACGCGGTGCGGCGCCTGCGCAAGCTGGGTGAAGTGGCG
>JBDSTZ010000597.1:0-28013 GCA_039927975.1 Massilia sp.
CTCTGGAAAAAATGGCCAGCGGCCCCTTCGCGCCGACTTGGAAATCCCTCGAACAGTACCGCCCGCCGGCCTGGTACAGCGACGCCAAGTTCGGCATCTGGGCGCACTGGGGACCGCAATGCCAGCCCGAGGAAGGCGACTGGTACGCGCGCGCCATGTACGAAGAGGGCGGCCCGCGATACAAGACCCACCTGGAGAAATACGGCCATCCGTCCAAGGTCGGCTTCAAGGAAATGATCCGCGACTGGAAGGCGGAAAACTGGAACCCCGACCAGCTGATGGCCTTGTACAAGCGCGCCGGCGCGCAATACTTCGTGGCGCTGGCCAACCACCACGACAACTTCGACACCTACGACAGCAAGTACCAGGAATGGAACTCGACCAGGCTCGGGCCGAAGAAAGACTTGATCGGCGGCTGGGCCAAGGCGGCCCGCAAGCAGGGCCTGCGCTTCGGCGTGTCGGTGCACGCCGCGCACGCCTGGAACTGGTACGAAGTGGCGCAGCGCGCCGACAAGCAGGGCCCGCTGGCCGGCGTGCCGTACGACGGCAAGCTGCGCAAGGAGGACGGCAAGGGCACCTGGTGGGAAGGCCTCGATCCGCAGGCGCTGTACGCCCAGGCCCATCCGCTCAGCGCGGCCGGCAACACCGGCGGCCAGTGGGAGTGGGGCAACGGCGCCACCAAGCCCGACCAGGCCTACTGCGACAAGTTCTACAACCGCACGGTCGACCTGATCAACAAATACGATCCCGACCTGGTGTATTTCGACGACACCGCGCTGCCGCTGTGGCCGGTGAGCGACGTCGGCCTCAAGCTGGCCGCCCACCTGTACAACAACAGCATCCGCAAGAAGGGCAAGCTCGACGTCGTCCTCAACGGCAAGGTGCTCGACGAGCAGCAGCGCAAGTGCATGGTGTGGGACATTGAACGCGGCCAGAGCAACCGCATCGAGCCGCAGGTGTGGCAGACCGACACCTGCATCGGCAGCTGGCATTACGACCGCGCGTTGTTCGAGCAGCACCGCTACAAGTCGGCCAAGACAGTCATCCACACCCTGGCCGACGTGGTCAGCAAGAACGGCAATTTGCTCCTGAGCGTGCCGGTGCGTGGCGACGGCAGCATCGACAGCGACGAGCTGGCAGTGGTCGAAGGCATCGCCGCCTGGATGCAGCCGAACGCCGAAAGCATCTTCGGCACGCGGCCGTGGAAGGTCTTCGGCGAGGGCCCGGCGCAGGAAGGCGCGGCGCCGATCAAGGAGCAGGGCTTCAACGAAGGCAAGGGCAAGCCGTTCGGCCCGCAGGATATCCGCTTCACCACCAAGGGCCGGACGCTGTACGCGATCGCGCTGGGCTGGCCGGACAGCGGCAAGCTGCTGGTCAAGAGCCTGGCGACCGGCAGCGCGCTGCGGCCGGAGGAGATCAAGCGGGTCGAATTGTGCGGCGGCGGCGTGCTGGCGTTCGAGCGCAGGGCCGACGGACTGGAAGTGACGCTGCCGTCGACCCGTCCCGAGACGCATTACGCCTACGCGCTGAAGATCTCGTAACGGTGGGTTCATGTCGGCGGGGCGCCGCGGACGGCGCCTTGCCGGGGTGTGGCGCCATGCTACACTCGGCGCGCCGCAGCGGCGCGACGCAGACCGGCGTCACGGTCGTGCACACGGCGTCAACCACACCACGACCTCGCACGAGAAAACCATGTCCTTACCCGCTTCTGCTCCCGCTCCCGCTCCCGCAACGGCCTTCACACCGTACCAGAAGTTCGTTGCCGGCCTGCTGGCCTTTTTGCAATTCGCGGTCATCCTCGACTTCATGATCATTGCGCCGCTCGGTGCGATGATCATGCCGGCGCTGGGCATCACGCCAAAGCAGTTCGGCATGGTGGTCTCGGCCTATGCGTTCAGCGCCGCGCTCTCCGGACTGTTTGCGGCGGGCTTCGCCGACCGCTACGACCGCAAGAAGCTGCTGCTGTTCTTCTACTTCGGCTTCCTCGGCGGCACCCTCTGGTGCGGCTTCGCGACCAGCTACGCGATGCTGCTCGCCGCCCGCGTCACCACCGGCATCTTCGGCGGCGTCATCGGCTCGATCCTGATGGCCATCGCGACCGATCTGTACGCGCCGGCCTTGCGCGGGCGCGTGATGGGCATCGTGCAGACCGCCTTTGCCGCCAGCCAGGTGCTGGGACTGCCGGTCGGGCTCTACCTGTCGAACCACTGGACCTGGCACGCTCCCTTTTTCGCCATGGTCGCGCTGGGCGCCGCCGGCGGCCTCGCGCTGGCGCTGTGGCTGCGGCCACTGGCCGGCCACCTCGACGCGCCGCAGGAACGCAGCGCCTTCGCCCACCTGCTCCACACCGTGGCCGACCGCCACCACATCGCCTCCTTCGTCGCCACCGCGCTGCTGACCACCGGCGCCTTCATGCTGATGCCATTCAGTAGCGAATTCACCGTCAACAACCTCGGCATCCCGCTGGCCGACCTGCCGATGGTCTACCTGGCCAGTGGCCTGTGCATGATTTTCTTCGGACCGATGGTGGGCAAGGCCAGCGACGCCTTCGGCAAGATGCCGTTGTTCCTGTTCGGCTGCCTGATATTCACCGCTTCGGTGGCGATCTACACGCGCATGGGCGCGAGCAGCTTGCCGCTGGTAATCCTTGTCAACATCGTGCTCTTCCTCGGCATCGTCTCGCGCATGATCCCGTTTCAGGCGATGGTCAGTTCGGTGCCGCAGCCGGCCCAGCGCGGCGCCTTCAACGCCGTCAAGACTTCGATCCAGCAGTTCGCCGGAGGCTTTGCGGCGCTGCTGGCCGGGCACATCGTCGAGCACCAGGCCGACGGCCGGCTCGCGCATATGGACATGGTGGGCAACGTCGTCATCGCCAGCACCGTGGTGTCCTTCGTGCTGGCGACGCGGATCGCGCGCGAACTGGCGGCGAGGGGCGAAGGCGGGGAGCGGGCGAAGGCGTAAGCGGGTGTATTGACACTCAACCAGTCGATCAAAACCATGATTGATTGCCCTTCGCGCGCACCGACATCGAGCCTGCGCGCCTCGTTCCGCTAATATAATTCGCCACCGATGAACCATATCATCAGGCCAATTACAACGAGGGACAAGATGAAGGCGATGAAAACAATCCAGGGCGCCTGCCTGCTGCTGATAGCTGCCACCGCCGCCGCGCAGAACGCGGCGCCGGCCACCACGCCGGCCACGCCCGTGCCCAACACCGGCGACGCCCTGATGGACACCTTTGGCTTGACCTCGAAGAACAAGGTGCAGACCCAGGGCGCTGCCCCGGCCACCGCCGTCCCGGCCGACTATCTGAAAGTGGCGCCGCAAAAAGGCGACAACACCTTCATCCTGACCACCTTTCCCGCCACCTCGGAAAACACCCTGAGCGTGTTCACCGGCTACGACGGCAAGAACTTCACCTCGCTCGCGTCCGAAGTCTATACCCCGGCCAAAGGCCTGCTGCGCGACCCCTCGATCATCCACGCCAGGGACGGCTACTACTACGTCGCCTACACCACCGGCTGGACCGGCACGACCTTCGGCATCGCCCGCTCGAAAGACCTGCGCAGCTGGACCCACATGCGCGACATCGAGGTGGCCCTGCCTGCCGCCGCCGGCCGCGCCGCGCCCGCCATCAACAACGTCTGGGCGCCCGAATGGTTCCGCGACCGCGCCGGCAAGCTGCACATCGTGGTCTCGCTGTCGACCTCCGCCAGCGACAAGAAATTCGCCGCCTACGTCATGAGCGCGCAGGATGACAGCCTGCTCACATTCAGCGCGCCGAAGCTGATGGCCGGCCTGGAGAACAACTACATCGACACCTTCCCGGTGATCGACGGCGATCTGTACCGCGTCTTCACCAAGAACGAAACGACCAAGCGGATCGAACTGGCCAGCGCGCGCGAACTGACCGGCCCCTGGACGTTCGAGAAAACCGGCGACTGGGCCGGCTGGGGCGACTGGCTCGAAGGCCCCGCCGTCGTCAAGCTGCCCGACGGCGGCTGGCGCGTCTACTTCGACGGCTACCGCAGCAAGCATTACTACTACTCCGACAGCTACGACCACTTCAAGACCTGGACCCCGAAGGCCGAACTGGGCATGTTGTCCGGAACCGCGCGCCACTTCACCGTGCTGCAGGAGCCCACCGCCACCGTCGAAGCGGCTACCGCGCCAAAGAACAAGCCGAAGAAGATCACCTGGGACAAGCACTCCCTCATGATCGACGGCAAGCGCGAAATGATCTGGGCCGGCGAAATGCACGCCTTCCGCCTGCCGTCGCCAAGCCTGTGGCGCGACGTGCTGCAAAAGATGAAGGCCAGTGGCCTGAACACGGTCGCCTTTTATTTCGACTGGGGCTACCATTCGGCGCGCCCGGGCGAATACGATTTCTCCGGCATCCGCAACATGGAGCGCGCGATCGAAATGGCCGAGGAACTGGGCCTGTACGTGATCGTGCGGGTCGGCCCCTACGTCAACGGCGAACTGACGCGCGGCGGTTTCCCCGGCTGGCTGGCGCGCCAGCAGGCGGTCGCGCGCACCGACGCGCCTGATTACATCAAGTCAGCCGACGAATGGCTGACCCAGATCGACGCCATCGTCGCCCGCCACCAGCTCACCACCGGCGGCGGCAACGTCATCATGTACCAGATCGAAAATGAGCTGAGCCAGACCACCGATTCGCACAAGCGCTACATGCAGCACCTGGCCGACAAGGCCCACGCCGACGGCATCACCGTGCCGCTGTTCCACAACTCGGCCGGACGGCTGCCCAACTGGACCCCGCCCACGTCGAGCGCGCCGTTCGCCGTGCCCGGCCCGACCGACCTGTATTCCTTCGACGGCTACCCGGGCGGCGGCTGCACCAACACCCACACGCCGGGCAAACCGAACGTGGTGCCCAACTGGGGCATGTACGGCGTGGTGCCCGATCCGATTCCCGCCACCGGGCCGGTCAAGGTCGGCGCGCTGGCCTCGCCCAACACGCCGGGCTTCGCCGCTGAAATCGGCGGCGGCTGGTTCGACTTCTGGGGCAGCGTCGGCTCTTACGAATGCACCGCCAGGCGCATCGGCTCGTCCTACGAGCGGGTGTTCTACGGTTCGAGCCTGATCAACGGCCTGTCGATCCACAGCGTCTACATGATGTTCGGCGGCACCTCGTGGGGCTGGAGCCCGGCCTCGGTGGTGTACACCTCCTACGACTACGGCGCCGCCATCGACGAGGCGCGCAACCTGCGCGAGAAGGCATTGACCATGAAGCAGATGGGCGGCTTCGTCGAAGCGGCCAGCGGCCTGCTGACCAAGATGGACAAGGCCGAACCGATCGCCGCCTCCAACGAGCGCGTCAAGCTGTATCACAACATCAGCCCGGACACCAAGGCGCGCCTGCTGTTCGCGATCCACAATCCGTCCGATGCCACCACCGAAGAGCCGTTCAGCTTCAAACTGACTACCCGCGACGGCAGCTACACCATTCCGCAGCAGGGCAAGCTGGCGCTGAACGGCCACGACGCCAAGCTGCTGCTGGCCGATTACGCGCTCAATCGCCAGCATCTGGTCTACACCACCTCCGACACCCAAACCCACTTCCAGCAGGGCGCGCGCGACCTGGCGCTGCTGTACGGCCGCGCCGGCGAAGATGGCGAGACCGTGCTGCGTTACGCGAAGGCGCCGAAGGTCGAGGTTATCGAAGGCAAGGTCGCGTCCAGCTACGACGCCAAGCGCGGCGACCTGCGCCTGAATTACGTGCATAGCGGCCTGGCGGCGGTGCGCATCACGCCGGCGACCGGCGCGCCGCTGCTCCTGCTGCTGGCCGACGACGACACCGGCCGCGCCATGTGGAAGCTCGACACCGCGCAAGGCCCGGTGCTGGCGCGCTCCAAGGCGCTGGTGCGCTCGGCGACCTTCGCCAGGGGCGCGCTCAGCTTCACCGGCGACACCAGCGAGGAATCGGCGATCGACGTCTGGGCCGCCAGCGCCGTGACCGCGCTGCGCTTCAACGAGCAGACCCTCAAGCTCGCGCATGGCAAGGATGGCCGCGTCAGCGCGTCCGCCATCATGGGACCGGCCGCGTTCTCGGTGCCCGACCTGATGGCCCTCAAATGGGTGCGCCGGCTCGACTCGCCGGAAGCGAAGCCCGAGTTCGACGACAAGGAATGGCGCAAGGCCGACCTGACGGTGACGGCGGCGACCATCGCCACCAGCGCGCCGAAGGGCCAGCCGGTGCTGGCCATGAGCGACTACGGTTTCCACCACGGCGACGTGTGGTACCGGGGCCGCTTCACGGTGGGCGCCGGCCAGGCCGCGCCCGAGCAGCTTGAACTGGCCTACGGCGGCGGCGGCGCCGGCATGCTGCAGCTCTGGCTGGACGGTAAATACGTCGGCCAGCACGAACTGCCGGTCGGCATCGCCATGCCGATCACCCACGCTGTCGCCAAGTTCAATCTGCCAAAGGCGGCCCTGGGCGGCGGCGAGCACCTGTTGTCGGTCATGGTGCGCAACAATTCGCACAACTGGGACCTGGCGGCCAACGACGAACACAAGGAAGCGCGCGGCTTGATCAGCGCGTCGCTGGGCGCCGAGGGGGCGGCTAAATTTGCCACCCCGATCAGCTGGAAAATCCAGGGCAACAAAGGAGGCGAATCGATCGCCGACCTGTTGCGCGGGCCGATGAACAATGGCGGCCTGTACGGCGAGCGCCAGGGCTGGTACCTGCCGGTCAAGGAAGACGACCCGAACGCCGGCTGGGAAGCGGCGGTGCCGAACGCCGCGCCGCCGCAGGCCGGCACCTACTGGCTGCGCACCCACGTCAAGCTCGACCTGCCGAAGAACCACGACATCCAGCTCGGGCTGGCGTTTGGCGACACCAGCAGGCCGAAGTCCGACGTCAAGTCGCGCGTGCTGATGTTCATCAACGGCTGGAACATGGGCAACTTCATCAGCCATATCGGGCCGCAGCGCACCTTCATCCTGCCGCCGGGGATATTGAACGCGAACGGCGACAACACGATCGCGCTGGCGGTGACCACCGACGGCGAAGCGGCCAACGCGCTCGAACCGATGAAGCTGGTGACCTTGCGCGCGGTGCGCGGCGGCGTGAAGGTCGAGCCGGTCGGCCAACTGCGCAACCTCCAAAGGTAGATATCGTCGGCCAACGGCTTGGGGTCTGGTCCGACATTTGGACACGGCCTCGGCCAACCGCTTGGCTCGGGTTCGATATCCCATCGATCTCAACGATTCCACCTCGACCTGAGCTTCGCTGGTTTTCTCCGCGTTTGACTTGACGGCATGCGAGCGATGAGGCCGTGTACGTTTGTCGTATCTGACCCCGAGCCCTTGGTTTTTTCGCCATGCGTTGGTTTCCCCTGGCGTCTTGACCTGCTGTGCGTACGCGAAAAATCATCTTCCCTGAGCGCGCACTTGTATCGTGCGGGCAATTTTCCAATGATAAACTGACACGACCTATGGCAAAAAGTATAAAAGGACGGTCAACGTGGAATCACTGGTCAAAACCGGCATCGCAGGACTCGACGAGATCCTGTATGGCGGCGTGCCGCGTAATAACAACCTGATCGTCGAGGGCGCACCAGGTTCGGGCAAGACCACCCTGGGCCTCGGCTTCATCTACGCCGGCGCCGCCTTCTACGACGAGCCCGGCGCCATTGTCTCGTTCGAGCTCGATCCGGCCAAGCTGCTGCGCGACGCCGCCGGCTTCAACTGGGGTCTCCAGGGCCTGATCGACGCCGGCAGGATCAAGATCATCCAGACCAGTCCAGCCGTCCTGCTCAGCGAATTCCGCAATCCCGACGGCGCCTTCGCCGCCGCCTTGAGAGATATCGGCGCCAAGCGCCTGCTGATCGACGGCCTCACCCCCATGCGCCTGTACGCCGAGGTGCACGACATGCCCTTCCGTGAAGACGTCCACCTGCTCATCGAAGGCTTGACCCGCCTCGGCGTCACCACCATGGTCACGGCCGAGAAGGACGATTCGATGGCCGGCGTGCTGTCGCACGAGCGCTTCGTCTTCGACACCATCATCTCGCTCACCCGCGCCGAAAACCAGCGCCGCGTCCACCGCCGCCTGACCATCTTGAAGTCGCGCGGCCAGGACTTCATCGGCGGCAGCCACACCATGCGCATCGAGGCGAACGTCGGCATCCACGTCTACCGGCGCGCGCAATCGCGTCCGGTCGTCTCGGAAGACCAGCCCACCTCCAGCAAGCGCCTCTCGACCGGCTCCAAGTCGCTTGACGAAATGATGGATGGCGGCCTGTACGAGGGCTCGGTCACCATGGTCAGCGGTATCTCCGGCACCGGCAAGACGGTGCTGAGCGTGCAGTTCCTCAGCGCGGCGGTGGCGGCCGGCCACAAGACGCTGCTGGTGAGCCTCGACGAGCACCCGCGCCAGCTCATGCGCAACGCCGCCTCGCTCGGCTTCGACCTGGCCGGCATGGTCGACAAGCGGCAGATCTTCATGCATTACGAGTCGCCACTCGAACTCGAACTCGACGTCCACTTCGACCGCATCGTCAAGCTGGTCGAGCGCGAAGGCATCGATTGCGTGGTGTTCGATTCGGTCGCCGTCTACGAGATGACCAGCCGCGACGAAGTGGCCGACTACCTGTACGCGTTGGCCAGCTTTTTCAAGGACCGCCTGGCCACCATCCTGCTCAATTACGAAAGCCCCGAACTGCTCGGCGTCTCGCAAATCAGCGAGGAGCTCAAGGGCTCTCACCTGGTCGACAACATCATCTTGCTCAATTACGTGGAAATCTCGACCGTGCTGCGCCGCGCGATCGCGGTGCCGAAAGTGCGCGGCAGCCGCAACCGCCAGGTCACGCGCGAGTACATCATCGGCGAAGGCGGCCTGCTGCTGGTGGCCGAGGACCCCGAGGCCGACACCTCCAACACCGTGCCGCAGCTGCCGTTCTCGTCCTACTACGGCCTGCTGTCGCGCTCTCCATCGCGCCAAAGCCCGCAGATCGACGGCGCCGTCGCCAGCGGCGCCAAGCTGCCCGAATCGGCCGAGCTGCCAACCGAACCGACAACGTGAGTACCCTCGACGTTCATAGCGAAACCGACGTCGATTGGGACGAATGGGATACGCCATTGCGGCAGTTCTCCAGCGCCTCGGGTTTCGTGCTGAGCGTCTACGACACGGCCGGCGCGCGCCGCCTCGGCCCCATCGTCCATTCGCGCACCGCGCGCCTGCTGGCCACCTCGACCCTGTGGGACGAGGCCGGCCCCGGCACCGCGCTCGAACGCGCGATGGTGCGCGAGGTGGCCGCCAGCGGCGCCGGCGCCCAGGCCCGCTTCGGCGACGGCCTGCGCGTGTGCGGCATGCCGCTGGTCCGCTTCGACCAGGTGTACGGGGTGCTCATTTACGGCTGGACCTTCCGCGACTTCAGCTCGCCGCTCGAATGCGAGCAGCTCGGCCGCCTGGTCGGCCTGAGCGGCCATGTGCTGTGGGCCGACGTCCGGCTCGAGCCGCCGGTCGCGGATGCGCGCCTGGCGACCTACGCCGCGCTGCTTGGCACCCTGGTCGGCTCGATCGACCGCCAGCGCGAGACCATCGAGGAACTGAACCGGGTCAGCCGCGCGCGCGACCTGTTCCTCGCCACCGTCTCGCACGAGATGCGCACCCCGCTGTCGGCGCTGTCGATGCGGCTCGAACTGATGCTGCGCACGGTCGCCAACCTGCCCGCCGCGGTCGAGGCGGGGCTGGTATCGATGCGCAAGCACGTGCGCCAGGAAGCGAACATGATCGACGACCTGATCGACGCGGCGCGCACCCTGACGGGCCAGATGTCGGTCGTCAAAACCAAGGTCTCGGTCGGCCAGGTCCTGCACGACGCCATCTCGACGATCGAGGTGAGCGCCCACGACAAGCAGATCGTCATCCAGGTCACACCGGCCGATTTTGGCGAATTCATCATGGTCAGCGCCGACCCGCGCCGGCTGCAGCAGGTGATGTGGAATCTGCTGTTCAACGCCGTCAAGTTCACCCCGGTCGGCGGCGCGATCCGCGTCGACGTGCGCCAGGATGCGCACGCCACCGAGATCGAGATCGCCGACACGGGCCAGGGCATCGAAGCGGCCCAGATGGCGCAGGTGTTCGCCGCCTTCAAATTGCAGCGTCACGCCAACCCGTCCGGCCTGGGACTGGGCCTGTACATTGCCCGCCACCTGGTCGAACTGCACGGCGGGACCCTGACCGTGGCCAGTGCCGGCAAGCGCCAGGGGACCACGTTCAAGATCAGCCTGCCGACGGGGTAGGGCGAGGCCCATGCGACAGGAGGCTGACTGCTGGTCGTCGCGCCCACACCGAAATCACTTACCCTCGATACCCGTCATTCCCGCGCAGGCGGGAATCCATACCGCGATGCCATGCCGCACAACATCCGCTCGCATTGGGATCGGCCGCGCGCACAAAGTCCCGCCGGGCCACGCACCGGCCAGCGGCCTAACCGTCCCGCCACGCCCGCCCCGACAACTACTTCCTCAAAAACATACACAAGTTGATTGGATGTTTACTAAATATATTATACAATCCGTTATTGGCGAAGAACTCCGTGGGATGTTCATCGCCGCAATTTGTGCAATCACCTGTCCCGGAACCCTGAAAAAATGATGAAAAGTATTGTCTGTGAATCGCCCGGCGTACTGCGCATGGCGCAGAGCCCGATTCCAGTGCCCGCCGAAGGCGAAGTCCTGATCCGCGTGCGGCGCCTCGGCCTGTGCGGCACCGACATGCACATCTTCCGTGGCACCCAGCCCTTCCTCAAGTATCCGCGCGTGATGGGTCACGAACTGGCTGGCGAAATCGTCTCGGCGCCGGCCGGCTCGCACCTGGCCGAAGGCGACCAGGTCTACGTCATGCCCTACATGTCCTGCGGCCAGTGCGTCGCCTGTCGCCAGGGCAAGACCAACTGCTGCGCCAACATCCAGGTGCTCGGCGTGCACCGCGACGGCGGCATGGCCGAATATCTGGCCGTGCCGGCGCAATTCGTCTTCAACACCGACGGCATCTCGCTCGACGACGCAGCGATGATCGAGTTCCTGGCCATCGGCGCGCACGCCGTGCGCCGCGGCGGCGGCCGTCCCGGCCAGCGCGTGCTGGTGGTCGGCGCCGGCCCGATCGGCATCGCCGTCGCCTTCTTCGCCGCCATGAAGGGCGGCGAGGTCACCTTGCTCGATACCCGCGAGGACCGCCTGGACTTCTGCCGCAACACCATCGGCATCGAACGCACGGTGGTTGCCGGCCCCGACGACAAGGAGCAACTGGCAGCGCTGACCAATAGTGAATTCTACGACCTCGTGTTCGACGCCACCGGCAACGTCAAGGCGATGGAGCGCGGCCTCGAATTCGTCGCCCACGGCGGCACCTATGTGCTGGTCTCGATCGTGCTTGACCGGATCTCCTTCGCCGACCCCGAATTCCACAAGCGCGAAACTAGCCTGCTGGGCAGCCGCAACGCCACCGCAGACGATTTCCGCGAAGTGGTGGCGGCGATGAAGGCGGGCCTGGTGCCCACCGGCCTGATGAATACGCACCGCACCACGCTCGACGAATTCATGACCGTGCTGCCGCAATGGATGGAGCCTTCGGCCGGCGTCATCAAGGCGATCGTCGAGATTTGAGATGAACCCGATTCTGCAATTTGGCACCAGCCGGTTTCTGCAGGCCCACGTTGACCTCTTCGTCAGCGAGGCGCAGCAGCGCGGCGAAGCCTTGGGCGCCATCACGGTGGTGCAAACCACCGACAGCGCCCAGAGCGCACGCCGGGTCGCTGCGTTCAATGCAGCGGGTGGCTATCCGGTGCGCGTCATGGGCTGGCGCGACGGCGCGCCGGTCGAACTGACCCAGCGCGTCACCTCGGTCACGCGCGCCCTGCAAGTGAGCTGCGACTGGCCCGCCATCCGCGCCGCCGCGCTGGCCGCCCGCGTGATCGTCTCCAACACCGGCGACCGCGGCTACGAACTCTCGCCGCAAGATCACGCCGGCCTGCTGCTGGACGATACCGCGCCGCGCAGCTTTCCGGCCAAGCTGCTGGTGCTGCTGCACGCGCGCTTTGGCGCCGGCGCCGCGCCGCTGTCGCTGTTTCCCTGCGAGCTGGTGGCCAACAACGGCAGCGTGCTGCGCGAACTGGTGATCGGCCTGGCCCGGCAATGGGCGCTCGAACCGGCCTTCATCGCCTATCTGGCCGAGGGCTGCGTGTGGGCCAATTCACTGGTCGACCGCATCGTCTCCGAACCGATCGAGCCGATCGGCGCGGTGGCCGAGCCCTACGCCTTGTGGGCCGTCGAAGCGCAGCCAGGCCTGCTGCTGCCTTGCAGCCACCCGCAGCTGGTGCTCACCGAGCGCCTTGAACCTTACGAGCGGCGCAAGCTGTTCATGCTTAACCTCGGCCACACTTTCCTGGCCGAGCAATGGTTGCTGTACAGCCGCCCGCCCGGTGAAACCGTGCTGCAGGCGATGGGCGACAGCGCGCTGCTGGCCGAACTGGAGGCACTGTGGGAAGAAGAAGTCATGCCGGTGTTCCGCGCCCTCGGCGAGGAAGCCGACAGCCGCGCCTACCTGGCCGAGGTGAAGGACCGCTTCAATAATCCCTACCTGGCGCACAAGCTGGCCGACATCGCCCAGAACCACGACGAGAAAAAGCGCCGCCGCCTCCAGCCGGTGCTCGACCTGTCTGCCGAACTTGGCCTCGACATTCCCCAGTCCCGCCTGCGCGCGGCGCTGGCCCGGAGCGCGGCATGAACGAGCGTATGAGCGAGCAGTTCTGGTCGATCGGCGAGTGCATGCTCGAACTGCGCGCGGCCGCGCCCCATGTGCTGCACACGGCCGCCGCCGGCGACACCTTTAACACCGCCGTCTATTTGAAGCGCCTGATGCCGGCGCTGCCGGTCCGCTACGTCAGCGCGCTCGGCGCCGACCGCATGAGCGAGGATATCCGCGCCCAGATCCGCAGCCACGGCGTCGATGACGCGCTGGTGGCGACCCTGCCAGGTCAACTGCCCGGCTTGTACGCGATCGAAACCGACCCGACCGGCGAGCGCCGTTTTTCGTATTGGCGCCAGCAGTCGGCCGCGCGCAGCATGCTCGGCGCCGGCCACCTGGCTGAACTGCGCGCCGCGCTGCCCGCTTGCCGCGCCATGCTCATCACCGGCATCACCCTGGCGATCCTCGGCGACGATCAGCGCGCGGCCCTGCTGGCGCTGGCCGGCGAGCTGCGCGCGCGTGGTGGCTGGGTCGTCGTCGACAGCAATTACCGGCCCGCCCTGTGGCAGGCCGACACCGCACGCCTTTGGCTCAACCGCGCGCTGGCCATCGCCACCCACGCTCTGTTAAGTGTCGACGACGAGATGGCCTTGCACGGCGACCTTGACGCCGGCGCCGTCTTCGAACGCGCGCGGCGCGCCGGCCCCGACGAAGTCGTCATCAAGCTTGGCGCCGACGGCTGCCTGGTGGGCGGTCCCGCGCTCGCGCCAAACGTTGTCGCCGGCCAGCCCGTGCGCGCGCTCGACACCACCGCAGCCGGCGACAGTTTTAACGCCGGCTACCTGGCCGGCCGCTTGTCCGGCTTGCCGCCGCAGCTGGCCGCCCGGCTGGGCTGCGACCTGGCCGGCGTCGTGGTGGCCCATCCCGGCGCGATTATCCCGGCGGCAGCCATGCGGCACCTCGTGCGGGGCGCCGGCGAGGCCGATGCCAATAGCGGAAATGGAATGGGTTAGAATGATAGCCCTCACATTCCTTTCCGATCGCAGTGTCGGACGCAGCCCACCAAATGGCCAAACCAGCTACTGTCTTCAAGCGCAGCACCAACCTGCTGCTGAACCATATCGTCAACAACGTGGCCGTGGGCGAGATGCTGCCCACCGAACAGGCACTGACCGATATCTGCGAGGGCAGCCGCACCGCCATCCGCAGCGCGATCGCCTACCTCGATACGCGCCGGCTGATCAGCGGCCTCAAGGAACGCCGTCTGCTGCGCAAGCCGGTGAGCGAGGATTATTTCGACGTCGCCGAGCTGCAATCGGGCGCCGACCGCATCCAGCAAGTGCTCATGGAGCGGGTCTACCACAGCGATTTGCCGCCCGGTTCGGAGTTCTCGGAGGCGGAACTGGCGCGCGCGGCCGGCGCCAGCACGGTCAGCGTGCGCGAGTTCCTGATCGGCTTTTCGCGCTTCGGCCTGATCGAAAAGAAGCCGCGCGGCGGCTGGCGCCTGTGCGCCTTCGATATCTCGTTTGCCTCGGAACTGGCGGACATGCGGCAGATGTTCGAGATCGCCGCGATCGAGCATTTCAGTGCGCTCGACCAGGACGATCCGGCCTGGGGCGAACTGGAGATGCTGGTGGCGCGCCACGAAAAGCTCGACGGTGCCAAGAGCTTCAAACACCAGGAATTTCCGCCGCTCGACCGCGACTTCCACACCTTCCTGATTGGCCTGCTGAAGAACCGCTTCGCCCAGGAGTTCTACGATATCGTCTCCTTCGTCTTCCACTACCACTACCAGTGGGACAAGGGCGAGGAGCGCGAGCGCAATCTGTACGCCGTCAAGGAGCACCTGGCGATCCTGCGCGCGCTGCTGGCGCGCGACGTCCCGGGCGCGCTCGCGGCGATGCGCACCCACTTGTCATCATCCCGCAGCACCATGCTGCAATCGATCCGCATGCGCGAGAGAAAATTGCAAGGCCACTGACACAGTGGCGCCGGCATGGGCTGACAGGGTTGATCCTTTCGTGTTGCTTAATTAAGGGCACCCCATGCTGAACCAAACCTCACCGCTGTCTTCGAGCCTGCTGCTGATGTCGGCCGAAGACAACTGCCTCATAGCGCGCACCGCGCTGGCCGCCGGCACCGAGGTGCTGATCGACGGCCAGTCCGTCGTCCTGCCCGACACTATCCAGATTGGCCACAAGCTGGCCCGCCAGTCCTTGCGCCCCGGTGACAAGGTGCTGCGCTACGGCGCCATCATCGGCAGCGTGACCGTGCCGATCGCGATTGGCGCCCACGTGCACACGCACAATCTCGAGAGCGATTACATCCCCACCTACACCCTTGGCCAGGATGGCCATCACTTCTTGGGAACCGACGCCAAATGAATACCGTCACCGACCTCACCACCCAACCGCTGTCGGGCTATCTGCGCGCCGACGGCCGCAAGGGCATCCGCAACATCGTCGTCGTCGCCTACATGGTCGAATGCGCGCACCACGTCGCGCGCCTGGTGGTCAACGCCTTTCCCGGCCAGCCGGTCCACCTGATCGGCTTTGCCGGCTGCTTCCCCAACGAATACGCCGACCAGGTCATGCGGCGCCTCGTGACCCACCCGAACGTCGGCGCGGTGCTGCTCGTGTCGCTCGGCTGCGAAGGCTTCAACAAAGGCGGCGTGAGCGCGGCGGTGGCCGACAGCGACCGTCCAGTGCACACCATCACGATCCAGGAAAACAGCGGCACCCGCACCAGCGTCAGGAGCGGCGTCGAATGGGTCAGCTGGGCGCTTGAAAGCCTGGCGCAGCAAGAGCGCGTGCCGATGGGCCTCGACGAGCTGGTGGTCGCCACCATCTGCGGCGGTTCCGACAGCACCAGCGGCATCACCGCCAACCCGGCTGTCGGTGTCGCCTTCGACAAGCTGATCGCCGCCGGCAGCGCCTGCATTTTCGAGGAAACCGGCGAACTGGTTGGCTGCGAATATCACATGAAGCGCCGCGCCGTGACGCCTGAATTGGGCGACCTGATTGTCAAGACGGTCGAAAAGGCGGCACGCTACTACACCATCATGGGCCATGGCAGCTTCTCGCCCGGTAACGCCGACGGCGGCCTGACGACCCAGGAAGAAAAGTCGCTCGGCGCCTACGCCAAGAGCGGTGCGTCGCCGATCTGCGGCATCCTCAAACCGGGCGACCAGCCCGACGGCGCCGGCCTGTACCTGCTCGACGTGGTGCCCGACGGCGAGCCGCGCTTCGGCTTCCCCAACATTTCGGACAATGCCGAAATCGTCGAACTGATCGCCTGCGGCGCCCACGTCACCCTGTTCACCACCGGGCGCGGCTCGGTGGTCGGCTCGGCCATCTCGCCGGTCATCAAGGTGTGCGCCAATCCACTCACCTTCGATCGCTTGGCCGAAGACATGGACGTCAACGCCGGCGCCGTGCTCAATGGCGTGGCCACGCTCGAACAGGTAGGCAGCGAGATCGTCGAACTGGTCAAGCGCGTCGCCAATGGCGAAGAGTCCAAATCCGAGGAACTCGGCCACCAGGAATTCGTTCTAACGTATAAGCAGTTCGAAGCGCTTGGCCCTGGCTGCTTCCCGCTGCGCGCCGCTTGAACCGAGAAAAAACGAACAAAAGGAATCGACCATGCGCGCCACCGCGACCACCCGGCTGCCCCGCAGCGAACTGGCCCTCACAAAGCTTGGCATGGGCTGCGCCCAGATGGGCGGCCTGTACCGCCCCACCTCCGACGAGGAAGCGCGCCTCGCCGTCGACGGCGCGTGGGAGCTTGGCCTGCGTTATTTCGACACCGCGCCTTACTACGGCTTCACCCTGTCCGAGCACCGTCTCGGCGCCGCTCTGCGTGAACGCCCGCGCGATGAATTCGTCATCAGCAGCAAGGTAGGGCGCCTCATGAGGCCTGACCCCAGCGTGCGTCCCGGCGACAACGAGTGGGCCGAGCCGCTGCCATTCCGTCCGCATTACGACTACACCCACGCCGGCATTCTGCGTTCGCACGAGGACAGCCTGCAGCGTCTTGGCACCACCCGCATCGACATCCTGTTCGTGCACGACATCGGCAGCATGACCCACGGCGACCAGCACGCCCACTACTGGCACCAGCTGACCGCCGGCGGCGGCTTTCGCGCGCTTGAAGAACTGCGCGCCAGCGGCCAGGTCAAGGCGATCGGACTGGGCGTCAACGAATGGGAAGTCGTCCACGCCAGCATGCAGGAATGCGCGCTCGATTGCACCCTGCTGGCGGGCCGCTACACCCTGCTCGAACAAACCTCGCTGTTTCCCCTGCTCGACGATTGCGCGCGCCACGGCAACGCCATCGTCATCGGCGGCCCGTTCAATTCGGGCATCCTGGCCGGCAGCAAAAAATTCAACTACGCCGACGCGCCGGCCGACATCGTCGCCCGTGTCGACGCCATCGACGCCGTCTGCCGCGCCTTTGACGTGCCGCTGCCGGCCGCCGCGCTGCAATTCCCGATGGCCCATCCGGCGGTGGTGTCCTGCATTCCCGGCGGGCGCGATCTCGGTCAGCTGACCCAGAACGCCGCCTGGTTCGAGCAGCCTATCCCGGTCGCACTGTGGCACGAGCTGAAAGTGCGCGGCCTGATCGACGAACGCGCACCGGTGCCGGGAGAAGCCTGATGCGGATCGACGCCCATCAGCATTTCTGGCTGTTGGAAAATCGCCGCGGGTCGTGGCCGCCGGCCGAGCTGGCGGCGATCCACCGCGACTTCCTGCCGCCCGACCTGGCGCCCGTGCTGGCCGCGCACGGCGTGGTCGGCACGGTGGTGGTGCAATCGCTGCCGAGCATCGACGACACCCTGTTCATGCTGCGCCAGGCCGAAGCCACGGATTTCATTCTTGGCGTGGTGGGCTGGGTCGACCTCAAGAGCCCGAATGCGGTGCGCGACATCGCGCTTCTGGCCGGCGACCCGAAACTCAAGGGCTTGCGGCCGATGCTGCAAGACCTTGAAGACGACAACTGGATCGACGATCCACTGCTCACCCCGGCGATCGAAGCGATGATCAGCCACGGCCTCGTGCTCGACGCGCTGGTGCTGCCGCGCCACCTGCCGGCCTTGCTCGCCTTTGCCGAACGCTTTCCGACCCTGCCGATCGTGATCGACCATGCGGCCAAGCCGGACATCGCCGCCGGCCGCATGGCGCCCTGGCAGGACGATATCGCCCGCCTGGCCAGACTGCCGAACGTGCACTGCAAGCTGTCTGGCATGGTGACCGAGGCGCGACCCGGCTGGCAGATCGCCGAACTGCGCCCGTACGCCGACCACCTGCTGGCGCAGTTCGGCGCGCGACGCCTGATCTGGGGCAGTGACTGGCCGGTGCTCAATCTGGCGGCCGACTATGGCCGCTGGATCGCCGCCAGCGAAGCCCTGCTGGCCGCGCTCGACGAAGTGTCGTTGCGCGCGGTGTTCGGCGCGAACGCGCAAAAATTTTACCGCCTCGGTTAAGGACGCTAAGCATGGAACGGATGGGAATGGTCATCGGCCTGGTGCCCGACAAGATCGCCGAGTACAAGACGCTGCACGCGGCGGTGTGGCCGCAGGTGCTGCGCACGCTGGAGCGCGCCAACGTCAAGAACTACACCATTTTCCTGCGCGAGCCGGAAAACCTCTTGTTCGGCTACTGGGAATATCACGGCAGCGACTACGCGGCCGACATGGCGCGGATCGCGGACGACCCGGAGACCCGGCGCTGGTGGACCTTCTGCGAACCGTGCCAGCTGCCGCTGCCGACCCGCGCCGAGGGCGAACACTGGGCGATGATGGAACCCGTGTTCCACATGGATTGAAGCTGTTTAAAAAATCGAGTTGATCACATTAGGACAAACATGAGCGATAGATTAAAAGGCAAGACCGCCCTGATTACCGCCGCCGGCCAGGGTATCGGCCGCGCCACCGCGCTGGCCTTCGCGCGCGAGGGTGCGCAGGTGATCGCCACCGACATCAACATGGAGCAATTGGCCACGCTCGAAGGCTGCCGCACCTACCGCCTCGACGTCACCGACGGCGCCGCCATCGCCGCGCTGGCGGCCGAAGTCGGTCCCATCGACATCCTGTTCAATTGCGCCGGTTACGTCGACGGCGGCACCATCCTGCAATGCGAGGAATCGTCGTGGGACTTCTCGTTCGACCTGAACGTGCGCCCGATGTACCGCCTGATCCGCGCCTTCCTGCCCGGTATGCTGGAGCGCAAAACCGGTTCGATCATCAATATGTCCTCGGTCGCATCGAGCCTGCGCGCGGTGCCGAACCGCTTCATCTACGGCGTCACCAAGGCCGCTGTCATCGGCATGACGAAGGCGGTCGCCGCCGATTTCGTCACCACCGGCGTTCGCTGCAACGCGATCTGCCCCGGCACCGTCGAATCGCCTTCGCTCAAGCAGCGCATCGAAAAACAGGCGGCCGACACCGGCCAGAGCGTCGCCGATGTCGAAAAAGCCTTCATCGCGCGCCAGCCGATGGGCCGGGTCGGCAAGACCGAGGAAATCGCCGCGCTGGCGGTCTACCTGGCCTCCGACGAATCCGCCTTCACCACCGGCACCGCCCAGATCATCGACGGCGGCTGGTGCAATTGAAGCGCCACCGAACACCCACTACCAATCAGACGAAAGCACTTCCATGAAATTGATGCGATTTGGCCCCAAGGGCGCCGAGAAACCAGCCGCCGTTGACAGCCAGGGCGTCGTGCGCGACCTCTCCAGCGTCGTCGCCGACTTCAACACCGCCACCTTGGGCCGGGAGTCGCTGGCCAAGCTGGCCGCGCTCGACCTGTCGACCCTGCCGGCGGTAGCAACGCCGGGGCGCATCGCGCCGCCGTACGCGGGGCTGGGCAAGTTCCTCTGCGTCGGCCTGAACTACTCCGACCACGCCGCCGAATCGGGCATGGCGGTGCCGAGCGAGCCGGTGCTGTTCATGAAGGCCAGCAGCGCCGTCATGGGCTGCAACGACGCTGTCGTGATGCCGAAGGATTCGAAGAAGACCGACTGGGAAGTCGAACTCGGGGTCGTGATCGGCACCACCGCGCGCTACGTCGACGAAGCCGACGCGCTCGATTACGTGGCCGGCTATTGCGTGGTCAACGACATCTCCGAGCGCGAGTACCAGCTCGAACGCGGCGGCCAGTGGGACAAGGGCAAGGGCTGCGACACCTTCGGCCCGATCGGCCCATGGCTGGTGACGAGCGACGAGATCACCGATCCGCAGAACCTCGACATGTGGCTCGAAGTGAACGGCCGCCGTTTCCAGACCGGGAACACCAAGACCATGGTCTTCGGCGTGGCCCACCTGGTGAGCTACATCAGCCGCTTCATGACGCTGTACCCGGGCGACATCATCAGCACCGGTACGCCGCCAGGCGTGGGCCTGGGCCAGAAGCCGGACCCGCTGTACCTGAAGGCCGGCGATACCATGCGCCTCGGGATCGAGGGACTGGGCGAGCAGAATCAGACGGTGCACGCGTGGAATCCGGAACTGATCGACGGTTGATCGTTCCGTTAGTTCGGCAAGAATAGGGCACGTCGTTCCCGCCTGCGCGGGAACGACGGAACTGGTAGGGACGCAAGTTCAGGAGCGGTTATGGGCAATGCATCGATAGTGGAGAAGGCGGAACAACCGGCGGCAGCGGCGCCTGGGCCGATTCTTTCGCTGCGCAATATCACCAAGCGGTTCCCCGGCGTGCTCGCGCTCGACGGGGTCAGCTTCGACCTGCGTCGCGGCGAAGTGCACGCCTTGTGCGGCGAGAATGGCGCCGGCAAGTCGACGCTGATGAAGATCCTCAGCGGCGTCCACCAGGCCGACGACGGCGAGATCGACTACAAGGGCGCAACGTGCAGCTTCCGTTCCAGCGTTGAAGCGGAGGCGGCGGGCATCGCCATCATCCACCAGGAACTGAACCTGATTCCGCACCTGTCGGTCGCCGAGAACATTTTTCTGGCGCGCGAGCCGCGTCGCGGTCCGTTCATCGACACCGCCCGCATGCAGGCCGGCGCGCGCACCCTGCTCGAACGCCTGAAAGTGGCAATCGACCCATCGGTGCTGGTCAAGTCGCTGTCGGTGGCGCAGCAGCAGATGGTCGAAATCGCCAAGGCGCTTTCGCTCAACACCGAAGTGCTGATCATGGACGAGCCGACCTCCTCGCTGACCGAAAGCGAGACCGTGCAGCTGTTCGCGATCATCAACCAGTTGAAGACCGGCGGCGTTGGCATCGTCTACATCTCGCACCGGCTCGACGAATTCCAGCACATCGTCGACCGCGTGACCGTCATGCGAGATGGTAAATATATCGACACGACTGTGTTCGCCGACACCAGCATCGACGCCATCGTGGCCAAGATGGTCGGCCGCACGCTCGACGAGAAATTCCCCGAGCGGACCTCGGTCCCGACCGACGTCACCCTGCTCGAGGTGAAGGACCTGCACCGCAAGGACGTCTTCGGCCCGCTCAGCTTCAGCTTGAAGCGCGGCGAAATCCTCGGCTTCTCCGGCCTGATGGGCGCCGGCCGCTCCGAAGTGGCGCGCGCGATCTTCGGCGCCGACCAGCTTACCGGCGGCACCATCGCCCTGGGCGGCGCGGCGATCGAGGTCGGCTCGCCGATCGACGCCATCGAGCACGGCATCGCCTACCTGTCCGAGGACCGCAAGAGCCACGGCCTGGCGATCCGCATGTCGGTCGCGGCCAACATCACGCTGACGAACATGCAGGCCGTCTCGAACCGTTTCGGCTTCATCGACTTCGCCGGCGAGGAAGAAGTCGCGCAGCGCTACATCAAGGCGCTCGGCATCAAGACGCCGACCTCCAGTCAGATCGCCAAGAATCTGTCGGGCGGCAATCAGCAGAAGATCGTCATCGGCAAATGGCTGTTCCGCGATTCGAAGATCATTTTCTTCGACGAGCCCACGCGCGGCATCGACGTCGGCGCCAAGTTCGCGATCTACCAGCTGCTCGATCAACTGGCGGCGCAGGGCATCGGCGTGGTGCTGATCAGCTCCGAACTGCCCGAGATCATGGGCATGACCGACCGCGTGGTGGTATTCCACGAGGGCGAAATCACCGGCATCGTCAACACCCGCGAGACCTCGCAGGAAGAAATCATGCACCTGGCCTCCGGCCGCGCGGCGCACGCTTAAAAACAACATGGATTGGTAGAGACTGATGAACGAGAAGCAGAAGGACTTGGTACAAAAATTCGCGGCGCTCGGCAGCCTGGCCGCACTCGTGCTGTTTTTCTCGATGACCGGCGAGGCTTTTTTCTCGGTCGGTAACGGCATGAGCGTGGCGCTGCAGGTCACCTCGATCGCCTATCTGGGCATCGCCGCCACTTGCGTCATCATCACCGGCGGCATCGACCTGAGTTCCGGCTCGGTGCTGGCGCTGTCCGGCGTGGTGGCCGCGCTGATCGTCAAGGCCGGCTATCCGGTATCGGTCGGCATGGGCGCCGGCGTGGTGGTGGGAGGGCTGTGCGGCCTGGTCAACGGCCTGTGCATCACGCGTCTCAAGCTGCCGCCGTTTATCGCGACCCTCGGCATGATGCTCATCGCGCGCGGCGTCGCGCTGCAGATCACCGGTGCGCGTGCGATCTCCGGCCTGGGCGAAGAGTTCGGCGAACTCGGTAACGGTTCGCTGTTTCGCATCGTGCGCGAAACCGACGGTCCGTTCCCCGACGTCGTCTTCCCCGGCATTCCCTATCCGGTGGTGCTGATGGTCGTCATCGCCATCCTGATCGCCATCATGCTCAAGCGGACCGTGTTCGGCCGCCATATCTACGCTGTCGGCTCGAACGCCGAGGCAGCGCGCCTGTCGGGCGTGAACGTCAACTACGTGACCATGATGACCTATGTGATCTCCGGCACCCTGGCCGGCCTGACCGGCTGCGTGCTGATGTCGCGCCTGGTGACCGGGCAGCCGAACGAAGGCGTGATGTATGAGCTCGACGCCATCGCCAGCGCCGTCATCGGCGGCACCTCGCTGATCGGCGGTATCGGCACCATCTCGGGCACCGTGATCGGCGCCTTCGTGATCGGCATCCTGCGCAACGGCTTGAACATGAACGGCATCTCCAGTTTCGTCCAGCAGATTATCATCGGCCTGGTGATCCTGCTGACGGTATGGATCGACCAGAAACGCAACCGGCGCTAGATCGGTGCAAATGGCAGCACAACCCGCCGTCTTCGAGACCGGCTCTTTTATAAACAACGAGACAAGAGGAACACCGTGAACAACTTCAAAAAGATCGCCGGACTCACGCTGGCTGCCAGTTTGTGCCTCTCGGCCCACAGCGCTTTCGCTGCCGGCAAGGAGATCGCCGTCATCGTCAAGACCAGTAATTCGAACTACTGGCAGAACGTCCAGAAGGGCGCGATGGCGGCCGCCAAGGCCACGCCCGCGTACACCATCACTTTCCAGGGACCGGCTTCGGAATCGGCCATCGCCGATCAGGTCAGCATGGTTGAAAACGCGGTCACCCGCAAAGTGGCCGGCATTGTGCTGGCCCCGTCCGATCCCGACGCGCTGATCCCGGCATTGAAGAAGGCGTGGGAAGCGCGCATTCCGGTGGTGGTGATCGATTCGACGATCTCCGCCGGCGGCAAGAAGTACTACCAGTCCTTCCTGTCGACCGATAACGAAGCGGCGGGCGAACAAAGCGCCAAGATGCTGATCTCGAAGATCGGCACCACCGGCAAGATCGCCGTGATGTCCTACGTGGCCGGCGCCGGCTCCGAAGTGGGGCGCGTGGGTGGCTTCAAGAAGTACATCGAAAAGAACTCGCAGCTCAAGATCGTCGGCACCTATTATTCGCAATCGCAGATGGCGACGGCGCTGAACCAGACCACAGACATCCTGGCCTCGAACCCGGACCTGAAAGGCATCTTCGGCGCCAACGAGCCAACCGCCGTCGGCATGGCGCGCGCGCTGGTGCAAAGCGGTAAAGTGGGCAAGGTCGTGGCGATCGGCTTCGATGGTAATGAAGACTTGAAGAACTTCGTCAAGAACGGTACGCTCGCCGCAACGGCGGTGCAGGGTTCGTATTCGATGGGCTCGATGGGCGTGAGCACCGTGGTCAGTCTGATCGAAGGCAAGAAGGTCCAGCCGGTCATCAACACTGGCGTGGTCATGGTCACCAAGACCAACGTCGATCTGCCGGAAGCGAAGAACGTCCTCTACTAAGTCGAGCTCCCCATGCCACGGCTTACCATCATCGCCCTCGCGGCGATGTTTGCACTTGGCGCGCCGGTTTTCGCCGCCGAGACCGGGGCGGCCCTGGCCGCCACTGCGGGCCTGCGCCCGAACCTCGAAGGCCAGATGGACCAGCCCTTGCGCTACCGTCCGGACGGCGAGGACTTCGTCATCGAAAATGGCGCTGAATTCTTTAACCGCTCCCTCTACGGCGGCAACACGGCGTTTCGCGTCGACGGCGGCGACAAGCCCGAATTCCTGATGTACCTGCCCGGCCGGGGCGGCAATTTGCGCCTCGGTGTGCGCACCAGTGGCGGCGCGATCTGGCTGCACACGGCGGCGGCCATCACCAGCCGCTATCGGCCGGGCGAGCTGCTGTACGAGATTCGCGATCCGCGCTTCGGCAAGGATGCCGTGATCCGGCTCGAGGTGCTGGCCTACAACCGCACCGAGGGACTGGTGCTCAAGGCGCAGGGCAGCGCGCTGCCGGCCGGCGCCGAACTGTTCTGGGCCTATGGCGGCGTGAACGGCAAACGCGGCACGCGCGATGGCGACATCGGCACCGAAAAAGTCCCCATCAGCGAGTACTTCCAGTTTGCCCCGGCGCTGGCGGACGACAATGCGATCGCGCTGGCGGCCGACGGCTTCAGCCTGACGGGCAAGCCCGGCACAATCGCCGGCGTGGTGCCGGCCGGCGCGGTCCAGTCGGTGGCGCCGGGCGCGCTGTGGAACGACCCGCAAGGCATGCTCGCGAGCCAAACCAAGTCCGCCGCGAGCCCTGTCGTGGTGGGCCGGGTCGCGCTGCGCGAAGGTCAGCCCTTGTACCTGTCGCTGCAGCGCACCGCGCTGGCGCAGAAGCCTGCGGCCGATCTGGATGTCTACAAGGATGTCACCACCGTCAAAAAACCGATCGCCGAAGCTCGCGCCCCAGCGCCATTGCTGGCGACGTTTGCCCAGGCTGAGATCGCGCACGAATTCGAGGCTGCGCGGGCGGCCGCCGCCGGCTTGCGCACGCGGGTCAGCATCGACACGCCCGACCCCTATCTGAACGCCGCAATGGGCGCGCTCAATGTGGTGGGCGACGCGCTGTGGGACGAGCAGGCCCAGGCCATCATGCACGGCTCGATCGCATGGCGCACCAAGCTGCTCGGCTGGCGCGGACCATACGCGCTCGACGCGCTGGGCTGGCACGACCGCGCGCGCGCCAACATCGGCACCTGGATTCCGCGCCAGAATACCGAACCGACCGGTGCGATTCCGCCGGCCGACGAGAGCGCCAACCTGGCCCGCAACGAGCCGGGTCTGCACTCGAACGGCGACATCTCGAACTCGCATTACGACATGAACATGGTGTTCATCGATGCGCTGTTGCGGCACCTGCTGTGGACCGGCGACAGGCAGTATGCCAAGCAGGTCTGGCCGGTGCTCGAACGCCACCTGGCGTGGGAAAAACGCCTGTTCCGGCGCGAGTACGGCGCCGACAAGCTGCCGCTGTATGAAGCCTACGCAGCGATCTGGGCCAGCGACGATTTGTACTACAACGGCGGCGGCACCAGTTACGCCTCGGCCTACAATCTGTACGCGAACCAGATGGCGGCGCGGCTGGCGCCGCTGGCCGGCAAGGACCCTGCGCCCTACGCGCGCGAAGCGGCGCTGATCGCGAAAGGTCTTGAGCGCCACCTGTGGATGCCCGAGCGTGGCGCCTTTGCCGAATACAAGGACCTGCTCGGCGGCCAGCTGCTGCATCCGGACTACGCGCTGTGGAGTTTTTATCACACCATCGATGAGGGCGGCGCCAGTGCGCGCCAGGCCTGGGCGATGGGCAATGCGCTGGCGCGCGACTTCAAGGCCATTCCGGTGCGTGGCGCAGGGGTGCCGGCGGACCGCGCGTACCGGGTGTATTCCGAGACACGCTGGATGCCGTACACATGGTCGATCAACAACGTGGTCGGTGACGAGAACATGCACACCGCGCTGGCGCTGTGGCAGGCCGGCCATGCCGAGCAGGCTTTTACGCTTGCCAAGGGTGCGCTGCTGGCCAATATGTTCATGGGTATCTCCCCCGGTAACGTTGGCACGATGACGCTGTTCGATGCCTATCGCCGCGAGTCGCAGCGCGACTTTGGCGATGGCGCCGGCGTCATGTCGCGCGCGTTCGTGGAAGGGCTGTTCGGCATTCGTCCCGATGCGTTGGCCGGTGTGCTGACCGTCAGCCCCGGTTTTCCAGCGGAGTGGCAGCACGCCAGCATCAAGCATCCTGACTTGAATGTAGCGATGCGGCGCACCGGTTTGCAGGAAGCGTGGGAGATTGGCCTTGCGACGCCGCGCTTCAAGCAAGTGGAGTTGCGGCTGCCCGCCGCGTATGAGCGTGTGGCTGCGGTCACGCTCAACGGCAAGCCGCTGGCGTGGCGTGCCGAGCGCGATGCGGTGGGGCGCCCGCTGCTGCTGGTACGCGCGCCGCTCACCGGCAACGCGGCCGTGCGGATTACCTGGGCAGGCAATCCGATCAAGCCTGTGGTCAAGCGCGGCTCGGGTGAATTCGTTCGGGTGTCGCAAGGAGACTTCGACTGGTGGGTGCAGGCAGAAAAGGCGCCGGCACCTGCAGCCCCGCTAGAGAAGGCTTTCGACTGGAGCGTGCCGTTGACAAGCGGCCGGCGCGAGACGATCGCGCTGACGCCGTATTTCAACGACCGCGTGGGCGAGATTTTCAAGCTCGGCAAATACCGTTCGCCACGTTCACCCCATGTTTCGCTGGCGCTGCCGGCACAAGGCATCGGTGCCTGGGCGGGGCATGTGAACCATATGGCGACGATCGACGACAGTGGCTTGCGTCGGCAGGCTGCGGCCAACGGCGATCGTCTGCGCATGCCGAACGGGGTGGAATTTGCCACGCCGGGAGCGGGGCAGGCGGCGAATATCGTGTTCACCTCGCAGTGGGACAATTATCCGCGCGAGTCGGCGATTCCGCTCGGTGGCAAGGCTAGTCGCGCCTACTTGCTGATGGCCGGTTCGACCAACCACATGCAAAGCCGGATCGACAATGGCGAGGTGGTGGTGGCGTATGCGGACGGCAGCAGCGCCAGGCTGGCGTTGCATAATCCGACCACATGGTGGCCGATCGAGCAGGATTACTTCATCGATGATTACCAGTTTCCGCTGGCCGGGGCGCTGCCGCCACGGGTCGATTTGAAGACGGGTGCGGTGCGGCTGCTCGACGCGCAGGGCTTCAAGGGCAAGGGGAAGGCGGTCGATGGGGGCGCGGCCACGGTGCTGTCGCTGGCGCTCGATCCATCGAAGTCACTCAAGTCGCTGACGGTGCGCACGCTGGCCAATGACGTGGTAATCGGGTTGATGGGGGTAACGCTGGAGCGGCCTTGAAGGGAATGAGGGAGGCTGACGCTGACAGCGCTCGCCTCCCTCTCCGTCGCACCGGCGCAGGCGGGTGCCTATGGCATATCGATTGCGACGTGGCATAGGTTCCCGCCTGCGCGGGAACGACGGAATTTACAGCACACGATGCGGTCGGCAGCCTACGACGCGGACCACAACGCACGACGTTGACTACAGCATATCAAGCGCATCGTACGACACGGCTGGACTCAAATACGTCGTCCCGCTCGACCCCGATATCACGTTGATCGTCATCGTGTTGGTCCCGACGACAAACGCGCTGGCCGGCACCGCGTAGGTGTACAGCGCGTTGTTGCCACGGTATGAACCGATGGTGATGCTGCGCGACGAAGGCTGGCTCGACGCCGCCGGCGCCGCCGAAGTCCAGTTGTTGATCTGGATCTGCGGCCGTCCACCGGAGATCGCCGCCGTGATCCCGATGCGCACCGTGTGGTTGGCCACTTGCGCCGACGTCAGGTTGAAGGTCACCTTGGTCGGGCTGTTCACATCCTTCCACTGCGCCGCCGGGAAGCTGTTGGTGGCGCCGCCGACCGCGAAGGTGACTGGCCCCCATGACGGATTGCGCGAATCGGACGGGTGGCGCACCGCAAAGGTCTGGCCGCTCTTGAGTTCTTTCGGCGTGCCGTCCCAGCCGCCGATGCGCCACACCGGCGTGGCCGCGCCGGGATCGTTGT
>JBDSTZ010000598.1:0-5557 GCA_039927975.1 Massilia sp.
TCACCAACGCGGCCGGCAACACGCTCGACTGGCAGACCCTGACAGCCAACAACACGACCCCGTATCGCTACCTGCGCGTGTATAACGGCGGCCAGTGGTATGGCAACATGGCTGAACTGCGCCTGTACGGCGTCACCAGGTCGACCGCGCAGATCGCCAGCGCCTCGCTGTCGTCGACGCAATCGCTCAGCCCCGCGACGACCGTGAACAAGCGCATCGTGCCGGGCAACACCGTCACGCTCAAGTTCACCGCCAAGACCGCCATCAACACCGTCAGCGCCACCATCCAGGGCACGGCGGCGACGGTGACGACGACCGACAACGTCAACTTCACCGCCACCGCGACCCTGCCGCAAGGCGTGGCCGTCGGCGCGGTCGGTTTCGCCGTCAACTACAAGCTGCAGGACGGTTCGGCCGGATTCCCCGCCACCGCCACCACCGATAGCAGCGCGCTGTACGTGGTCGACGAGTCGGATGTGATCCGCAACGTGTCCACCGTGGCGACCCTGATCGATTCGTCGCAGCTGTCCTACCACAGCGCGGCGGCCACCAAGGCCAACGTCGACTGGCTGTTCGATGGCAACACCGGCACCTTCTCGGACTTCCGCATCGGCACCACCAACTCCTGCGTCGGCGCCTACGTCACCTTCGACTTCAAGTCGGCCAACCAGGTCAACCTGACCAGCGTCGAAGTGCAGGCGCGCCAGGACCAGACTCTGCGCGCCAAGGGCCTGGTGTTCCAGGGTTCCAACGACAACGCCACCTGGACCAACCTGACCGGTGGCGCCGGCCAGACCGCCGATTGGCAAACCCTCGCGGTGTCGAGCCCCGTGCCGTATCGCTACATCCGCATGATCAACGGTAACTCCTGGTGCGGCAACATGGCCGAAGTGCGTCTGCACGGCTCGCTGCACAGCGCCGACACCACGGCGCCAGTCACCACGGCGACCAACGTTCCTGCCGGCACCGTCGCCACCGACACCACCGTCACCTTGAGCGCGACTGATGCGGGCTCGGGCGTACGAGCGACCTACTATACGGTCGATGGCGGCGCCCAGCAGACCGGCACCAGCATTGCCTTCACCACCGAAGGCAGCCACACCCTGGCCTACTGGAGCGTGGACTGGGCCGGCAACGTCGAGCCACAGCATACCGCGACGATTAACCTGGACAAGCCACCAGTGGCAGCCGGGCTGTACGCCGACCTGACGACCCCGACCAACCAGAACGTCACGGTGACGGTCTATTACCCGACCGACGCAGTGGTGCGCGAGTACAAGTTGGGTGATGCCGGTGCCTGGACCGCCTACACGGCTCCGGTCGTGCTGACGGACAACACCACCGTCTACGCCCGCGGCACGGACGCGACCGGTAATGTGTCGGTCGTCGCCAGCCTGGCGGTGACCAACATCAACAAGGTCCCGCCGGCGGGCGCCAGCTTCCTGCCGAGCATCGTTGATCCGACCAGTGGCAACGTGACGCTCGCCATCACCTATCCGGCCAACGTGGTGCTGCGCCAGTACCGCGTCAACAGCGGCGCGTGGACGCCTTACACCGCGCCGGTGATGGTGACCGACAACGCCACCGTCTATGCGCAAAGCACTGACTCGGTGGGCAATATTTCGCCGGTGACCAGCTACGCGGTGAGCAACATCGACCGCATCGCACCGGTCGATGCGCAGTTTGCCGCCGACCTCACCGATCCGACCAACAAGAACGTGACCGTGACGCTGGTGTTCCCGGCCGACGCCGCCGTCAAGGAGTACAAGGTCGGCGCTGAAGGTGCGTGGACGGCCTACGGCGCGCCGGTCCTGATGACCGACAACGGCAGCGTGTTCGCACGCAGTGCCGATGCGGCGGGCAACCAGTCGAATGTGACGCAGTACAGCGTGGCCAACATCGACCGCATCGCCCCGGTCGGCGCCGCGCTCGCGGTTGACACCACCGCCCCGACCAACCAGGGTGTGTCGGTGACCATCAGCTATCCGGTCGATGCCGCTGTCAAAGAGTACAAGGTCGGCGACGGCGATTGGACGGCCTACACCGCGCCGGTCCTGGTCGCGGAAGACAACACCGTGTTTGCGCGCGGCACCGACGCTGTCGGCAACGTGTCGAACCTGACCAGCATCGTCGTCAGCAACATCTACAAGGTGGTCCCGACCACCAGCGCGGTGCTGAACCCGGCTTCGCCGAACGGCAAGAATGCCTGGTACACGAGCGACGTCTCGGTGACGCTGGGCGTGAGCCCGGGCGCCTATGGCGGCGCGCTGACGACCGAGTACCAGGTCAATGGTGGCGCATGGACGGCCAGCACGGGTGACGCGATGGTGTTCGGCGAAGGAGTCTACAAGCTCGGCTTCCGCAGCCGCGACCAGGCCGGCAATGTGGAACAGGTCAAGGCGATCGAATTCAAGGTCGACAAAACCGCGCCGACCCTGGCGGTTGCCTTGGACAAGAGCGCGATCTGGCCGCCGAATCACCTGATGGTGCCGGTCAACGCGGCCTTGACAGCGGCCGACGTGGGTTCGGAGGTCGATTCGGTGGTTCTGACCAACATCACCAGCAACAAGCCGGACAGCGGCAAGGGTGACATCCAGGCCCAGTTCGGCACCCCGGCGACGAGCTTTAGCGTGCGCGCCGAAAAGGATCGCATCTACACCGTGACCTACACCGCGACCGACAAGGCCGGCAACACGACGCTGAAGACGGCGACCGTGACGGTGCCGCACGACCAGTCGGGCCAGTAAGCGCGGGCGCTTCGCGCTCGCAAGGTGGATCGTCGCCATTGCCGTCCACGGCGATGGCGATGGCCTCCGATCTCTCCCTCAAGCGGAACGCCAACAGCGTTCCGCTTTTTTTTGGGTGCTCGACTCAGTAAAGTATTACCGCGAAATCAAGCTGGCGCTGCCGGCCACGGTATCGATCGTGGTGGATAAGTTCTCGATAGCCTTGGACGGAACGTCCGGACCCGCGCAGCCGTAGTCATACGTGACGGTTTTCGTCTTGCCCGCCCTGTCGAGTGAAATCACGACACTTGGATTATCGGTCGTAAAAATGACGCAACTTTTCAGCTCCTCGGCATATTTGTCGCGCAGCGTGGCAAATTGGGCCTGGCGGAATGCGGCCGCAAGACGCGCCACGTCATCGCGGGAAATGGTGCTCTTGTGGACGCCTTTAACCCGAACGTATTTTTCACCGGTAAAGGTGACGTCGCCGTTCGCCTCGATACGAATGGAATACACCGGACAACTACCGTAACAAGCGCTGCGGCGCATGGAGACGGCGTCAAAATCCGGGGCAGCCTGCACCGCCCCGGTCGTCGCGGGCGCGGCGTCCGCGCCTGCGGCGAACAATACGGCCGCCGAGGATAAACACAACAAGACGTTTTTCATGACTTCAGTCCTGGCATCCAATACGCCAAAAGTACAAAAGCCGGCTGAAATTCAGCCGGCTTTTAAATTGCCATGACCGAACGCCGCAAGCGGCGCCCAGACAGATTACTTGCCGTGGTGCGTGGTGGCAGCGCCGTCTTGCGAGGCAGCGGCAGCAACGGCTGCCAGTGCTACACCGATAGCGACCATGGCCGACGTGGTCAGGCCAGCTGCTGGCGCGGCAGCAGCGGCAGGTGCTGGTGCGGCAGGAGCTTGGGCAGCGGTGTCTTGGGCGAATGCTTGTGCCGAAACGAGGCTCAGCATGGCGGCGGCGGCGGCGAAGATTTTTTTCATCATAAGTCCTTTTGTTTAGTCAACGTTTGCTGGGTTGGAATTAGCTTGCAGCTGGGCCATTATAACAATGAAATGTTGCTGTCGGGTCATATGAATGGCATGTCGTCTCTTTTGTGAAACGAAATCGCGGCGAAATCGCTGCGCTTGCGGATTTCGCCGCGACCTCAAGGCTGTAAGGTAATCCGCAAGCCCATATATGCCCGTCCTGGCAAGGCGATGGCGCGGCCCGCCTTGTCGCCGAAGCTGTCGCCGCCCTTGGCCGTCAGTTCGAATTCGCCGGCAACTGGCGTGATCGTCATGTTCCAGGTGTCGATCACCTCCACCTTGAATTTCATGCCCTCCCTGAGCCCGGCGGCCGGCAGCGCAAACGCCCAGCTTGACGGCGTCTCGCGTCCGAAATAGCCGAGGTAATAGCTGCCCCGCTTGCCGGCGAACGGCGTCTCGCTGCCCGGCGCGGCCGGCTCCAGGCCGTCGGCCGGCCCGGCTTCGAGTATCCGGCGCAGAAAGGCGATGCGCGCCACGCTGCCGCCGATGAAGACGCCGCCTTTGTCGAGCCACGGCAGGTCGTCGACCGGATCGCGGTAGCTCTCGCTGTGCCCAACATAGGTGCCGGCGATGGTGCCTTCCCAAAAGCGCAGCAGCATCGCCTCCGGCGTCAGCTGGCCCCAGCGCTGCGGCATATCGCCCTCGTATTTGACTTCGTCGAAGACCACCGGCTTGCGATACACGTCGCGGAAGATCGCCGCCCGGTTGAAGTCCTCGGCGGCGGCGCCGCTCTGGATGCTGGCGTGCGTGACCCAGGGCAGGGTCTGATCGTAGAATTCCATCGCGTTGTGGATCGAGCGCAGATGCTGGTACGGGTCGCTCGCCTGCACGATGTGAAAATAGCGGTCCCAGTCGGCGGTCTTCTTTTCGGTCAGGTAGTCGTACTCGTTGGCCATCGACCACCACACATTGCGAAAGGCCGACAGCCGCGCCACCACGTAGCGCAGATAGCGGTCGTCGGCCTCGGGCGGCATGCGGTCGAAGCCGAACTTGCCCTTGTCGTAGGGATGAAACAGGATCAGGTCCGCCTCGATGCCGAGCGCGCGCAACTGGCCGATGCGCTGTTCGAAGTGGCGGAAGAAGGCGGGGTCGAAGCGGGTCAGGTCCCAGTCGGTGGGCGGCTTGCCAACAAACGGAAAGCGCGCCGGCCTGTTCTGCTGCATCGGAATGACGGTCATGCGCAGCTTGTTGAAGGGCGAGGCGGCCAGCGTCGTGAGGGTTTGTTCCTCAAGGGCCTCGTTGTGATGCAGCCAGGAGTAGCTGGTGGTGCCGATCTGGTGAAACGGCGTGCCGTCGGCATAAGCGAAATGAAAAGTATCTCGCACTCCCACCGGACCGTGATTGCCCGGCCGCGCCGCGCTCACCATGATGGCGCCGCGCTTGCCCCGCAGTTCGGCCCGATTGCTGCGTGTCTCGTAGCGCCATTCGCCCACCGTATCGGGCATGAAGCGCAGGCGGTAGACGCCGTCGCCATCGTAAAAACCGTTCACTTCCACGCGCCGCTTGCCCTGCACGAATTGGGCCGCGAGCGTCACGTCGACAAAGGGATTGCCGCCGGCCGGCCCGTCCAGGCGCAGCTCGACATAGTCCCAGCGTTCGACCGACGTTATCGGCGCCGCCAGCCCAGGCGCGGCGCAGGCGGGCGCCGACAGCCAGAACACCCCGGCGATCAGCAGCGCGGCGCCGGCGCGGCAGCGGACGAGGACCGGGCCGACGACGACCGATAACAATGCGCTTGCCTGCTTCATGGCTGCCTCACGATGCGTAATGCGATATAGGGCCGGGAG
>JBDSTZ010000599.1:0-6057 GCA_039927975.1 Massilia sp.
CACCCTGACCAACAGCGGCGGCGCCCTGGCGATCACCTTCAACGCCAACGCCACCGAAGCGATCGCCGGCCAAGTTCTGCAATCGATCAAGTACGCCAATGGCACTGACCTTGGCAATGTCCAGGTCAACTACACCTTCAGCGACGGCAGCACGGTCGCGCAGGGCAGCGGCGGCCCACTGAGCGCAAGCGGATCGCTCGTCTTGCAAATCGTCAGCAGCGACACCACCGCGCCGCGCATCACCGCGATCGACCGTCTCAACCCGACCGCCGCCATCACCAATGCGGATATGCTGACCTTCCGCGTCACCTTTAGCGAAACCGTCAACAACGTCAGCGTCGGCGACTTCGTGGTCAGCGGCAGCACCGCCGGCGTGACCGGCGTGACGCCCGTCGGCGCCAACGCCTACGACGTCACCGTCGGCGGCGGCAACCTGGCCAGCTACAACGGCGTGGTCACGCTGTCGCTGGCGGCAGGGCAGGACATCGCCGATACCTCCGCCAACGCGCTCACCAACGTGGCACCGACCGGCACCGACAACCGCAGCTACACGCTCGACAACCTCGCGCCGAGCGCGCCCACCGTCAACACCCTGGTCACCACCAGCCTTACGCCGCAGCTCAGCGGCGCCGCGACGGTCGCCGCCGGCGAAACGTTGACCGTGACGGTCAACGGCGCGAGTTACGCCGTGGTGCCGAGCGGCGGCGCCTGGACCCTCAACCTGGCGACCGCCACGCCGGTCAGCGGCAGCGCCGCGCCGCTGACGGCCAATACCGTCTACGAGGTCAAGGCCACCGTGACCGACGCCGCCGGCAACGCGGCCAGCGACAGCACCGCCAGCGAACTGAACGTCGTCAAGCCGACCGCCACCACCGCGACGATCGTTTCGATGACGCGCGATACCGGCGTCAACGCGAACGATTTCGTCACCGCCGACGGTGGCGCCGGCCGCACCGTCACAGGCACGCTCAGCGCGCCACTGCTGTCCGGCGAAGTGGTTCAGGTCTCCTTCGATGGCGGCGCCACCTGGAACACCGCTGTCACCAGCGGTTCCGGCTGGACCGTCACCGACAGCGCCGCCCACACGGGCAACTGGACCATTCAGGCCCGCGTGAACAATCCGGCGGCCGCGTCGGCCGGTCCGGTGGCGACCCAGGCGGTGGTCCTCGACACCGTCGTCCCGGCCGCGCCGACCGTCACCGAATCGACCAGCAGCAGCGTGACGCCGATCATCGGCGGCACCGCCACAGCCAACGCCGGCGATACGCTGACGGTCAGCGTCAACGGCGCGACTTACACTGTGGTGCCGGTGAACGGCCAATGGACGCTCGACCTGGCCACCGCCAAACCCGTTTCCGGCACGCTGGGCGCGCTGGTGCGGGGCGAAAGCTACGACATCAAGGCCACCCTCACCGACGCCGCCGGTAACAGCGCATCCGACAGCAGCACCAGCGAATTGCGCATCGCACCGCCGCCGGCGCCAGCTCCAATCGAGGTCCCTGTGCCGGTGGTGATCGAAACGGCGCCACTGGCACCGGTCGTGGTCGACACCGCGCCACCGGTCTCGCCGCTTGGCGAACCGGCGCAGCCATCGCAGAGCGCCAATCCAGTCGTCACCCCGTTCGCCCCGGCCGCGCCGGCGTCGTCTTTCGGTCCGGTGGTCACCGCACCGTTCGTGCCGCCACTGGCCACCGAGGTCAAGCAGCTGGGCGCCGATCCGGTCGCCCCTGGCGGCCTGGCAGCCAACGACGCCATGCGTTCGTCCGGGACGACACGCACCGCGGTGGCTGAAAATGTCACCGAACTCCAGCTCCAGCGGGCCGCTGAACTGAGCGACGTGTACACCCGTACCGAAGGTTTCCGCACCGTGGTCGCCAAGGCCGACGAACCGGCGCTGGTGCTGTTCCGCGGCGTGCCGGATCAATATGTCGAAGCCGGCCGCACGCTGTCCCTGATCGTGCCGGCCGACGCCTTTGCGCACACCCAGCCGAAGGAAGTGGTGCGCCTGACCGCCAGCTTGCAGGACGGCCGCGCCTTGCCCGACTGGGTGCAGTTCGACGCGCAGACCGGCAAGTTCTCCGGCGAGGTGCCGGCCGGTACCAAGAGCGAGTTGCGGGTCAAGGTCACCGCGCGCGACAGCCAGGGGCGCGAGGCGACTGCGATTTTCCGCGTCAACGTCGGTGTCGCCGCCACCAAGGGCGCGCCGCTGAAAGTGGGCTTGTCCGACCAGTTACGCCAGTCCCGATTGAGCACGCATGTGCGTGACGTGCGCGCGCGCGCCTGATAAAGTCGGGTAATGGACAGAGCACACGACACCGGAACCGCTGATCTTGCCAATCTGCTCGAGATAGCCCGTGCGGCGCGCCACGCCGGCGACGAGGTCGAACTCGACTTCATCGCCGTCAACGGCAGCCACGCCCTGGCGCCGTACCGCCAGGCCGTCCTGTTCATCGAAGGCCGCGGCGTGGCGGCGCTGTCCGGCGTGGTGCAGGTCGAGGCCAACGCCCCGTATGTGCAGTGGCTCGGTCGAATCCGCCCGCAATTGCAGGCCGGTCCGGTCGCTCCTTCCTCGCTCGATTCCGCCGGCGCCGCCGAATGGCACGACTGGCTGCCCGAGTACGGCCTGTGGCTGCCGTTTGCGCCCGACGGCAGCGGCCTGCTGTTCGCGCGCGATATTCCCTGGCTCGAGCATGAGCTGGTCCTGCTGGCCGAATGGGTCGACACCCTGGCCCATTGCTACCAGGCGCGCCGTCCCGTCCCGGGTTGGGGCCACAAGCTGTCCCACGCGCTGCTCGGCCGTGGTGATGCGCGCGGCGGTCCGTGGTGGAAGCGGCGCGCGACGAAGATCGGCGCGGCGCTGCTGCTGGTGCTGCTGGTGCCGGTGCGCCTGACGGTGCTCGCGCCGGGCGAACTGGTGCCGCTCAATCCGGCCGTCATCCGCGCGCCGCTCGATGGTGTCATCGCCCGCTTCATCGTAAGCCCGAACCAGGCCGTCAAGAAGGGCGATCCGCTGTTCGACTTCGACGAAGGCCAGCTGCAAAGCCGCTACGCGGTGGCCAGCCAGTCGCTGGCGACGGCCGAGGCGGAATACCGCCAGTCGGCCCAGCAGGCCCTGACCGATAACCGCGCCAAGGGCATGCTGTCGGTCTTGCAAGGCAAGATCGAGGAGCGCCGTGCCGAATCCGACTTCCTGCGCGGCCAGTCCGAACGGGCCCACGTGCTGGCGCCGCGCGACGGCATCGCCCTGTTCGACGATCCGTCCGAGTGGGCCGGCCGTCCGGTCGCCACTGGTGAGCGCATCATGCGCGTGGCCGCCGCCCAGGAAACCGAGGTCGAAGCCTGGCTGCCGATCGGCGACGCGATTCCCCTGTCACCCGGCGCGCCGGTCGAGCTGTACCTGGCCGTCAGTCCGCTCTCGCCGGTGTCGGCCACGTTGCGCTACATGTCCTACGAAGCCGTGCTGCGCCCCGACGCCAGCTACGCCTACCGCGTGCGCGCCACCTTGAGCGCGCCCACCGCCCATCGGGTCGGCCTGAAAGGCACCGCCAAGCTGGCCGGCGAACGCGTGCCGCTGGCTTACTGGATGGTGCGCCGGCCGCTCGCGGCGATCCGCCAGTACCTCGGCTGGTAGCCATGCAGGCGATCACGCTGGCGCCGCTGCGCGAAGAACTCTCGCTCCATCCGGGGCCTTCATTGTCGACCGGGGAACCGAGCCACACGCTGGAAGACCCGGTGCGCAACCAGTTCTTCCGCATCGACTGGCTCACCTTTGAAATCCTCGCCCGCTGGTCGCTCGGCAACGCGCGCGACATCGCCGACTCGGTCAGCGCGGCCACCACCCTGGCCGCCAGTGAGGACGACGTGATGGCCGTCGCCGGCTTCATGAACGACAACCAGCTGCTGCGTCCCGATCCGGTCGCCTCGAGCAAAACGATGGCGGCGCGCCGCCGCGCGATGTCCGGCCCGTGGCACCGCCAGTTGCTGCACCACTACCTGTTTTTCCGCATCCCGCTGCTCAAGCCGGACCGCCGGCTGGGCCGCGTCGCGCCTGCCTTCGACTGGTTCTACTCGGCCGCCTTCGCCCGCGTCACCCTGCTGGCGCTGCTGTTCGGCGCCGTCCAGGTGTACCGCGACTGGGACCATTTCAGCGCCACCCTGGTCGACACCCTGACCCCCGGCGGCCTGCTGGCCTACGCATTCGCCCTGACCGGCGTGAAATGCCTGCACGAGCTTGGCCACGCCATGACGGCCAAGCGCTACGGCTGCAGGGTGCCCACCATGGGCCTGGCCTTCCTGGTGCTGTGGCCAGTGCCCTACACCGACACCAACGACACCTGGCGCCTGGGGAACAAGCGCTCGCGCCAGCACGTGGCGGCGGCCGGCGTCGCCACCGAACTGGTGATCGCCGCGTGGGCCACGCTGGCCTGGGTACTGCTGCCCGATGGCCTGCTGCGCTCGATTGCCTTTCCGCTGGCGACCACCACCTGGCTCGCCACGCTGGCCATCAACACCAGCCCCTTCATGCGCTTCGACGGCTACTTCGTGCTGTCGGACTGGCTCGACCTGCCGAACATGCATGGCCGCGCTTTCGCCCTGGCCCGCTGGCACCTGCGCGAAGTGCTGTTTGGCGTCGGCGCGCCGCGTCCCGAACTGTTCTCGCGCCGCCGCCATGTGGGCATGATCCTGTTCGCCTGGGGCACCTGGCTGTACCGCGTCGCGCTGTTCCTCGGCATCGCGGTGCTGGTCTACCACTTCTTCATCAAGATCGTCGGCCTGTTCCTGTTCGCGGTCGAAATCAGCTGGTTCGTGCTCAAACCGATCGCCAGCGAAGTGCACGCCTGGCGCGCCCTGTGGCCGCAGATCCGTCAGCGCCGCCGCACCCGTGTCTCGCTGTTCCTCGCCGCGTTGCTGGTCGTGCTGCTCTTTGTGCCGATGCCGACCCGGATCCAGGCCACCGCGCTGCTGCATCCCGAAAAGGTGTTCACCCTGCACGCCCCGCTGCACGCGCAAGTGGCGCAGTTGCCGGTGGCCGAGGGCGGCCGCGTCGCGGCGGGGCAGGTGATGATGCGGCTGGCCACATCGGAAGGCGAGAGCCAGCGCAAGGCCGTCGAGGCGCGCATCGAACGGTTGCGCTGGCAGGGCCAGACCGCCGGCTTCGACGCCGAACAGCGGCGCCAGTCCGGCGTGCTGGCCGAGCAGCTTGCCAGCGCCGAGGCCGAACTGGCCGCCCTGCGCGAAGACGCCGCCTTCTTCTCGCCGCTCGCGCCGTTTGCCGGCCGCCTGCGCGATATCGAACCGGAACTCGCGCCGGGCGTCTGGGTGGGCCGCAACGAGCGCCTGGCGGTCTTGGTCGCCGATGGCCCCGACGAGGTCGACACCTACCTCGAGGAAGGCACCGCGCAGGGCGTCGCCATCGGCCAGAGCGCGCGCTTTTACGCCGACGGACTCGAAGGTCCCTTTGTCGAGATGAAGGTGGCCGCCATCGACAAGGACGCCAGCCACACGCTGCCGGGCGGCTTGTGGGCCGCGCAATTGGGCGGCAGCGTCGCGGCGCGCGAAAAGCAGGGCATCTGGTATCCGGAGCACGCGGTCTACCACGTGCGCTTCGCCTTGACCGGACCGGCCGGCGCGCTCGAAGGCCGATCCTGGCGCGGCAAGGTGGTGATCGCCGGCCACTGGGAGGCGCCCGGCGCGCGATTCGTGCGCGCCTTCTTCGGCGTGTTCTGGCGCGAGTTCGGTTTCTAAGCCCGCCATCGACTGAACAGGCGCCGTGCTCCGCTCTGTGAGTCAGCGCACTGTCAGCCATTGCCGCTGAGCGGTCTAATGCCTGCATCTCCATTAAGCAGCAGGCATCCCGATGCGCGAAAAACCAGGTGGCAAGCCGCTTCCCGTCCGCCGTGCGCCGCCCGGCTTCGTCCAGGTGCGCGGTGCGCGCGAACACAATCTCAAGAACGTCACGCTCGACATTCCGCGCGACGCGCTGGTAGTGTTCACCGGCGTCTCCGGCTCCGGCAAATCCTCGCTCGCCTTCGGCACCCTGTACGCCGAGGCCCAGCG
>JBDSTZ010000600.1:0-5946 GCA_039927975.1 Massilia sp.
CCTCGGCGCCGCGCTGACCGGTTGCGCTGCCACCGGCAAGAATCCCAAGGACCCGTACGAAAGCTTCAACCGGACCATGTTCAAGTTCAATGACGGCGTCGACCGGGTCGCCCTCAAGCCGGCCGCCACCGCCTACAAGCAGGTGCTGCCGACCTTCGTGCAGACCGGCGTGTCGAATTTCTTCGGCAACCTGTCCGACATCTGGAGCGGCGCCAACAACCTGATGCAGGGCAAGGGCCAGGACGGCATGTCCGACCTCACCCGTTTCGCCCTGAACTCGACCTTCGGCCTGGCCGGCTTTCTCGACATCGCGTCCGAGGCCGGCCTGCGCAAGCACAACGAGGATTTCGGTCAGACCCTGGGCGCCTGGGGTTTCCCCTCCGGCCCCTACCTGATGCTGCCGTTGCTCGGCCCGTCGACCGTGCGCGACGCCTCGGTCATGCCGCTCGACATCGCCGCCGATCCCTGGGCCTACAAGGACCCGGTCAAGTGGCGCAATGTCGGCACCGCCCTGCGCGCGGTCGACCAGCGCGCCGCCGTGCTCGACGCGTCCAACTTGATGGAAGAGGCCGCCCTCGACCGTTATGAGTTCATCCGCGACGGCTTCCTCCAGCGCCGCGAGAGCAAGATCACCGACGGCGGCGACCGCGCGCCGGTCCCGCTGCTGCAAAAAGGCGCCGCCATGTTCAAGAAGGGCGCGCCCGAGGCGGCCGCCAAGCCGGTCGACGACGGCTTGCCGTCGGACGCCAAAACCATCCGCGCCGCCTACGCCGACGAGCCGGCCGCGCCCGCCGCCAAGCCGGCCGACGACGGCTTGCCGTCCGACGCCAAGGCCATCCGCGCGGCTTATGCGGACGATCCGGCGCCGCCGCCGCCGGCCGCCAAATCGGCGCCCGTGTCATCCGAACCGGCATCAAAGTAGTTAACGTGGTAAAACAGGCCGTGCGTTTCCAGGCGTAAAAGATACGCCATGCAAGCGGCAAAACCTGCAACCAAGTGAAAAGAGAGCTTATGAAACTGATCAAACAACTTATCGCCGTGAGCGCCCTGAGCGCCGTGGCCATCGCCGTTGGCGCCCACGCCGCCCCGGCCATTTCCGCCGCCGCCCCCGCCTCCGCCTCGCCCGCTTCCGCTGCCGAAACGCCGGACACGCTTGTCAAGCGCATCAGCAACGATGTCATCGAGACCGTCAAGGCCGACAAGGACATCCAGGCCGGCAACCGCCAGAAGGTCATGCAGCTGGTCGAGACCAAGATCCTGCCCTACGTCGATTCGCAGCGCATGACCTCGCTGGCGGCCGGCCGTTTCTGGCGCGATGCCACCCCGGAGCAGCAAAAAGCCGTCTCGACCGAGTTCCGCAACCTGCTGATCTCGACCTATTCGGGCGCCCTGTCGACCATCAAGAATGAAACCGTCGAGTTCAAGCCGATGCGCGCCGATCCGGCCGACACCGAAGTCGAAGTGCGCTCGCAGGTCAACGTGCAGCGCGGCGAGCCGATCGCCCTCTACTACCGTCTGTCGAAATCCCCGAGCGGCTGGAAGATCTTCGACATCAACGTCGCCGGCGCCTGGCTGGTCGAGGCGTATCGCAGCACCTTCGCCTCGGAAATCGCCAAGGGCGGCTTCGACGGCCTGATCAAGACCCTGTCCGAGCGCAACAAGCAGCTGGCCGCCAAATCGGCCAAGCAGGCCAAGTAAGCCGATGTCGGCCCCCTTCATCCTGCCCGCCGTCGACGCGCTGACCTTCCAGAGCGCGCGCGCCGCCCTCGAACAGGGCCGCGTGGCGATCGGCGCCGGCCAGACCGTGTTCGACCTGGGCGCGGTGAAGCAGGCCGATTCGTCCGGCGTCGCCGTGCTGCTTGGCTGGCAGCGCGCCGCCCGCGCGGCCGGCGCCCAGCTCTCCTTCGTCAACCTGCCGGCCAGCCTGCAAAGCCTGACCACCCTGTACGGGGTCGACGAATTCATCGCCGCCAGCCCGGCCGATCTCCAGCACCATTGATCCTGCCACGGTTCGGGACGCTCACAACACTGTGAGTGTTTCCGCCGAACCAAGTCCGCGCCGCTCTGCCGGCGCCGATTTCCCCTATAATTGAGCGTTCACATCCGGGCCCGGCGCATTTCGCCCCGCCGCGAGGTTTTCCCCGCAAGCCCTTGCCAACCCAATACATCAGCATGACAGCGATCCAGATCACCAACGTCGAAAAAAGCTACAAGGCCTTGAAAGCCCTGGGCGGCGTGTCGCTGACCATCGAGCAGGGCGAGTTTTTCGGCCTGCTGGGGCCGAACGGCGCCGGCAAGACCACGCTCATCTCGACCATCGCCGGCCTGATCCGACCCGACGCCGGCAGCGTGGCCATCCACGGCCACGACGTCGTCACCGATTTCCGCGCCGCCCGCGGCAAGCTCGGCGTGGTGCCGCAGGAACTGGTGTTCGATCCCTTCTTCACGGTGCGCGAAACGCTGCGCCTGCAGTCGGGCTACTTCGGCCTCAAGAACAACGACAAGTGGATCGACGAGGTCATGGGCAACCTCGACCTGACCAACAAGGCCGACGTCAACATGCGCGCGCTGTCGGGCGGCATGAAGCGCCGCGTGCTGGTGGCCCAGGCCCTGGTCCACAAGCCGCCCGTGATCGTGCTCGACGAGCCGACCGCCGGCGTCGACGTCGAACTGCGCCAGACCCTGTGGAAGTTCATCGCGCGCCTGAACCGCGAAGGCCACACCGTGGTCCTGACCACCCACTACCTCGAAGAAGCCCAGGCCATGTGCCAGCGCGTGGCGATGCTCAAGGCCGGCAAGGTGGTCGCGCTCGACACCATGTCGCGCCTGATCCGCCGCATCTCCGGCTCCCAGCTCATCGTCCACCTGTCCAGCGGCACGCTGCCCGACGACCTTAAGCACCTGGTCGCGCATGACGAGCACCAGAACGGCGACGCCGGCACAAAGTACAGCCTGCGCGTCAATGAATATTCGGAAGTCGAAGGCATCCTCGCGCGCCTGCGCGAAAGCGGCGCCGTGATCGACGAAATGCAGCTGCAGCAGGCCGACCTCGAAGACATCTTCCTGCAGATCATGGACGGAGGGACCGTATGAACCTGTTCTCGGTCGGTTTCCAGACCCTGCTCTACAAGGAGACCCTGCGCTTCTGGAAGGTCGCCACCCAAACCGTGGCCGCGCCTATCCTCACCGCCATGCTCTACCTGCTGATCTTCGGCCACGTGCTCGAAGGTCACGTCAACGTGCGCGGCGTGAACTACACCGCCTTCCTGATTCCCGGCCTGGTGATGATGAGCGTGCTGCAAAACGCCTTCGCCAACTCCTCGTCCTCGCTGATCCAGTCCAAGATCACCGGCAACCTGGTGTTCATCCTGCTGCCGCCGCTGTCGCACTGGGAGATCATCTCGGCCTACGTGCTCGCCTCGGTGGTGCGCGGCCTGGCGGTCGGCTTTGGCGTGTTCGCCACCACCGCCTGGTTCGCCCACCTGTCCTTCGCCCAGCCGCTGTGGATCCTGGTGTTCGCCGTGCTCGGCGCCGCCATCCTCGGCACCATGGGCGTGATCGCCGGCGTCTGGGCCGAAAAATTCGACCAGCTGGCCGCCTTCCAGAATTTCCTGATCATGCCGGCCACCTTCCTGTCCGGCGTGTTCTATTCGATCCATTCGCTGCCACCCATCTGGCAGGCGGTCTCGCACGTCAACCCGTTTTTCTACATGATCGACGGCTTCCGCTTCGGCTTCTTCGGCACCTCCGACATCTCGCCCTGGACCAGCCTGGCCATCGTCGGCGTGTTCTTTGCCGTGCTGGCAGCCATGGCCGTCAACCTGCTCAAGCGCGGCTACAAGCTGCGTCACTAAATTCAGTTCAAAGGACCTATCGTGGCCACCACACCCGAAAATATTCACCGCTACATCCAGGCCGGCCTGGAATGCACCCACCTCGAAGTCGAAGGCGACGGCCAGCATTTCACCGCCGTCATCGTCTCGCCGGCGTTCGCCGGCAAGCGTCCGATCCAGCGCCACCAGCTGGTCTACGCCGCCCTCGGCGACCGCATGCGTGAAGAAATCCACGCGCTGTCGATGAAGACCCTCACGCCTGAAGAATATCAAGCCTAATTAAGGACACCTGCATGGACAAGCTTCAGATTGTTGGCGGCAAGCGCCTCGACGGCGACATCACCATCTCGGGCGCCAAGAACGCCGCCCTGCCGATCCTGTGCGCGGGCCTGTTGACGGCCGGCGACCTGGTACTGTCGAACGTGCCGCATCTGCACGACGTCAAGACCATGCTCAAGCTGCTCGGCCAGACCGGCCTGACGGTGAGCCAGGACGGCGAGAACGTCACCCTGAACGGCGCCGCCATCGACACCCTCGAAGCGCCGTATGAGCTGGTCAAGACCATGCGCGCCTCGATCCTCGTGCTCGGTCCCCTGCTGGCGCGCTTCGGCGAAGCCAAGGTCTCGCTGCCGGGCGGCTGCGCGATCGGCTCGCGTCCGGTCGACCAGCACATCAAGGGTCTGCGCGCGCTCGGCGCCGAGATCACCATCGAAGGCGGCTACATCTACGCCAAGTGCGCCAAGCTGAAAGGCGCGCGCATCCACACCGACATGATCACCGTGACCGGCACCGAGAACCTTCTGATGGCCGCCACCCTGGCCGAAGGCGAGACCGTGCTCGAAAACGCCGCACGCGAGCCGGAAGTAACCGACCTGGCCAACCTGCTGGTGGCGATGGGCGCGAAGATCGACGGCATCGGCACCGACCGCCTGGTGATCCAGGGCGTCCCCGCGCTGCACGGCGCCAGCCACGCCGTCATCTCCGACCGCATCGAGGCCGCCACCTTCCTCTGCGCCGTCGCGGCCACCGGCGGCGACATCACGATCCGCAACACCCGCACCGACATCTTCGACGTCGCCCTCGACAAGCTGCGCCAGGTCGGTCTGCAACTGACCGTCGGCGCCGATTTCATCCGCGCCCGGATGAACGGCCGTCCGCAGCCGGTCAGCTTCCGCACCACCGAATACCCTGGCTTCCCGACCGACATGCAAGCGCAGTTCATGGCCGTCAACACCATCGCCGGCGGCGCCAGCCGCGTCACCGAGACCATCTTCGAGAACCGCTTCATGCACGTCCAGGAGATGAACCGCCTCGGCGCCCAGATCGTCATCGACGGCAACACCGCCAGCATCGTCGGCGTCGAGCGACTGATCGGCGCGCCCGTGATGGCCACCGACCTGCGCGCCTCGGCCTCGCTGGTGATTGCCGCCATGGCCGCCGAAGGCACCACCATCGTCGACCGCATCTACCACCTCGATCGCGGCTACGATCGGATGGAAGTGAAACTGTCGGCCGTCGGCGCCGACATCGTGCGACTGAAATGAGCGACCCTGCGATGAATGCATTTGCCACACCGGCCAGCGGCCAATTGATCCTGGCCCTGTCCAAAGGCCGGATTTTCGACGACACCCTGCCGCTGCTTGAAGCGGCCGGCATTACCGTCACCGAGAACCCGGAAACCTCGCGCAAGCTGATCCTGGCGACCAACGATCCCAACGTGCGCGTCATCATCGTGCGCGCCAGCGACGTGCCGACCTACGTGCAGTACGGCGCCGCCGACTTCGGCGTAGCCGGCAAGGACGTCCTGCTCGAACATGGCGGCGAGGGCCTCTACCAGCCGATCGACCTGAACATCGCGCGCTGCCGCATGTCGGTCGCCGTCAACGCCGGCTTCGACTACGAGAACGCGGTGCGCCAGGGCGCCCGCCTGCGCGTGGCCACCAAGTTCGTCCAGACCGCGCGCGAACACTTCGCCGCCAAGGGCGTGCACGTCGACCTGATCAAGCTGTACGGCTCGATGGAGCTGGCGCCGCTGGTCGGCCTGTCCGACGCCATCGTCGACGTGGTCTCGACCGGCAGCACCCTGCGCGCCAACAACCTGGTCGAAGTCGAG
>JBDSTZ010000601.1:0-3495 GCA_039927975.1 Massilia sp.
ACGAGGTGCAGCTGATCCTGCGCGCGGCCGATGTGCAGGGCGCCTCGCTGGGGCAAGAGGGCAGCGGCGCCCGGCTGGGCTGGGACACCTTTCTGCTGTCCGGCGCGCAGTCCGAGGACCGCAACGACGTTCGCTACGAGATTCACACACTTTAAAGACATCCACAAAGGACCTGGCTTACATGAGCATCAACCTGAAAACGCTGATCGGAAAATTGAACGAGACCAGCCGCACCGCAGCCACTCGCGCCGCCAGCATCTGCGTCTCGCTCGGCCAGTTCGAGGTCGACCTCGAACACCTGTTCCTGGCGCTGCTGGAGCAGCCGAAGAGCGATTTCGCCATCATCGCGCGCCAGAGCGGCATCAGCGTCGGCATGCTCGAAGCGGATCTGCGCGCCGAGGTGCAGCGTCTCAAGGCGGGCAATACCCGCACGCCGGTGTTCTCGGCGCGCCTGCCCAAGCTGTTCGAGCACGCCTGGCTGATCGCCTCGCTCGACATCCAGGCCGGCCGCGCGATCGAGATCCGCAGCGCCCATCTGCTGCAGGCGCTGCTGACCGATCCGGAACTGGCGCAACTGGCGTATCGCGGCTCGAAGCTGTTCGACGAGTTCGACGTGGACCAGCTCAAGCATCACCTCGACAAGATCGCCGCCGGTTCGCAAGAGGCGGTGCCGGCCGAGTCGGCCGCGCGGCAGGCGGCGGAAAAGGGCGGTGATCCGGTCGGCGACATGACGGCCGGCGCGCCGTCGAAGACACCGGCGCTGGACCAGTTCACCACCAACCTGACCCAGCGCGCGCGCGACGGCAAGGTCGACCCGGTGATCGGACGCGACACCGAGATTCGCCAGGCGGTCGACATCCTGATGCGGCGGCGCCAGAACAACCCGATACTGACCGGCGAGGCAGGGGTCGGCAAGACCGCCGTGGTCGAAGGCCTGGCGCTGCGCATCGCCCAGGACGACGTGCCCGACGTGCTCAAGGGCGTGGAGATCCACACACTGGACATGGGGCTGCTGCAGGCAGGCGCCAGCGTCAAGGGCGAGTTCGAGAACCGTCTCAAGAATGTCATCGACGAGGTCAAGAAAAGCCCGCACGCGATCATCCTGTTCATCGACGAAGCGCACACGATGATTGGCGCGGGCGGCGCGGCCGGTCAGAACGACGCGGCCAACCTGCTCAAGCCGGCGCTGGCGCGCGGCGAACTGCGCACCATCGCCGCCACCACCTGGGGCGAGTACAAGAAGTATTTCGAGAAGGACGCCGCGCTGGCGCGCCGCTTCCAGGTGATCAAGGTGGAGGAGCCGAGCGAGGAGCTGGCCTGCGCCATGCTGCGCGGGATGGCGCCGCTAATGGAGAAGCACTTCGGCGTGCGCGTCTACGACGAGGCGATCACCGAGGCGGTGCGGCTGTCGCATCGCTACATTATGGGCCGCCAGCTGCCGGACAAGGCGATCAGCGTGCTCGATACCGCCTGTGCGAAGGTGGCGCTGGGGCAGAACGCCACGCCGGCGTTGCTCGAAAACCTGAGCCGCAAGATCGAGCGCATCGATGTGGAGGCGGGTGGGCTGGAACGCGAGCAGGCCGCCGGCGGCGCGCACGCGGCCCGGCTCAAGGACCTGGCGGGCGCGCGCAAGGCGGCCGCCGAGGAGCATGCGGCGCTGGCGGCGCGCTGGGAGCAGGAAAAGCTGCTGACGCAAAAAATTCTCGATGGGCGCCGCGCGCTGGAGGCCAGCGAACAGCCCGACGCCAGCCAGGGCAAGGATGTGCAGGCATTGATGGCGGAACTGCGCGCGCTGCAAGGCGAGACGCCGATGGTCCCGGTGCAGGTGGACGGACACGTGGTGGCTGAAATCGTCGCCGGCTGGACCGGCATCCCGCTTGGCAAAATGGTCAAGGACGAGATCAAGACGGTGCTCAAGCTGAAGGACTTGCTGGAGGAGCGTGTGCTGGGCCAGCCGCACGCGATCGAAGCGGTGGCGCAGCGGGTGCGCACCTCGCGCGCGAGCCTGGACGATCCGAACAAGCCGAAGGGCGTGTTCCTGTTTGTCGGGCCGTCGGGTATCGGCAAGACCGAGACCGCGCTGGCGCTGGCCGATGTGCTGTATGGCGGCGAGCGCAAACTCATCACCATCAACATGAGCGAATACCAGGAGGCGCACAGCGTCTCGGGCCTGAAAGGATCGCCGCCGGGCTATGTGGGTTATGGCGAGGGCGGCGTGCTGACCGAGGCGGTGCGCCGCAATCCCTACAGCGTGGTGCTGCTCGACGAGGTCGAGAAGGCCCATCCGGATGTGATGGAACTGTTCTTCCAGGTGTTCGACAAGGGCGTGATGGACGACGCCGAAGGGCGCGAGATCGACTTTAGGAACACCATCATCATCCTCACGTCCAACGTGGCGTCGAGCGCGATGATGGGCGCGTGCCTGAACAAATCGGCCGAGGAGATGCCAGACCCCGAGGCGCTGGAAGCCTTGATTCGTCCGCACTTGATGAAGCAGTTCAAGCCAGCCTTTCTCGGGCGCCTGAAAGTGGTTCCGTACTATCCGATCGGCGACGACGTGCTGGCGCAGATCATCGAACTCAAGCTGCGCAAGATCGCCCAGCGGATCGCGGCCAATCACAAGGCCGAATTTGCGTACGACGAGGCGCTCGTCGAGGCGGTGCTGGCGCGCTGCACCGAGGTCGATTCGGGGGCGCGCAATGTCGATAACATTTTGAACGGCACGCTGCTGCCGGAGATCGCCGAGTCAGTGCTGGCGAAGATGGCCGAGGGCGCGCTGATTGCGAAGATCAAGGTGAGTGCGAACAAGCAGGGGCAGTTCAAGTATCAGATCAAGTAGCGCAGGGCCGGGCGTTGGCGACGCCCCGCGAAGATCGGGGTTCCGTCAGGCCGGCTCGGCGCAGGTCCACACGGTGAGGGCGTACGGCGCCCCCGCATTGCTCATGATCTCGCGATGCTCGAAATATCGCGTCTGCGCGGGGATACCGAGGGAAGACCATTGGCCCCTGCGGGGGCAAGGTTCGCCTTCTTTTGCGCGTAGCGCGTAGGCGGGCATCAAGCGCTGAGCCCGCGCGGCCCGATCTTGGCCTTGCCGGGCAAATTCGACCAGATCAGATGGATAAAATGGCGCGTTGCGGTAAGACGTATCGTCGATCCCCAATACGAAGGTGATGGCCGCCGCCTCCCACGACCAATAACCGCGAAAGACATTACCTCTCTTGTGGCTATCAAAATAGACTTCACGTCGGCTTGCGTGGTACCACTCGTCAAGATACTCAGCCATCAAGTTCGGCCGTTTATCCGCTTCGGCCGCGAATATCTTCAGCGTTTTATAGTAAGGCAGTTGCCGCGTGCAATCCGAAGGGGGCGCGCCTCTATCGTCGACGTAGGGCGCCAGCAGGCGTTCCAGCATGCCGTCACGCGACGGGTTGTTGTAGTCGAGCAGTGGCACGACGCGCGATAGCAAATCGCCCCGGCCCAGCAGGATTCCGAAGC
>JBDSTZ010000602.1:0-8957 GCA_039927975.1 Massilia sp.
ACGAATACATCGACGAGCGCTTCCCGCATCCGCAACTGATGCCGGCAGACCCGCTGATGCGCGCGCGCGCCCGCCTGATGCTGTTCAATTTCGAGAAGGAACTGTTCGTCCACGTGCACGTGCTCGAAAGCGAGCGCGCGAAAGCGAACGACAAGAGCCACGACAAGGCGCGCGCGGAAATCCGCGACCGCCTGACGACGCTGGCGCCGCTGTTCCTCAAGAACAAATACATGCTGGGCGACGAGTTCTCGATGCTCGACGTGGCCGTGGCGCCGCTGCTGTGGCGCCTGGATCACTACGGTATCGAACTGTCGAAGACGGCCGCGCCGCTGATGAAGTATGCCGAGCGTATCTTCTCGCGCCCGGCCTACATCGAAGCGCTGACGCCGTCCGAAAAGGTCATGCGCCGTTAAGCAAGTTGTTCGCTCCCGGCCTTCGCCTGCGCGACGGCCGGGCCGCCGCGCCCCTCGCGCGGTTCTGTTGCCCGCCGGTTTATAACGTCCTTAAGGGAATCGAAGTAAACTGTCGGACAACGTGTTCCACCCAACATCACACCATGTCTGAAATTTCAACCAAGCCCTACATGCTGCGCGCCATCTACGAATGGTGCACCGACAGCGGCTTCACGCCCTATCTGGCGGTCAAGGTCGACAGCGCGACCACCGTGCCGATGGAGTACGTCAAGAAGGGCGAGATCGTGCTCAACATCAGTTTTGGCGCGACCTCGGGCCTGAAGATGGACAACGAGGCGGTGCACTTCCATGCGCGCTTCGGCGGCGTCTCGCGCGAGATCTACGTGCCGGTGCAGAATGTGCTGGCGATTTACGCTAATGAGAATGGCCAGGGGATGGCGTTTGACGTCACCCAGACTGCGGCGGAGACGGCTTCTGCGCCGGCGGAAGCTGCGCCGGCCAGCGCGGCGCCAGCGTTGTCGTCGGTGCCGAATCCGGCGGCTGAACCGGCTACGGCGGCGGTGTCGCATTTTCCAGACGACGACAACGAGCCGCCGAAAAAAGGTGGCAGACCGACACTGACCCGGATTAAATAGCAGGTATAATCTGGGTCCGCAAGCGCGGACCTGCAAGCGCCAGCTTGCACCCACGCCGACTTAGCTCATTTGGTAGAGCAGTTGATTTGTAATCATCAGGTGGCCAGTTCGAAACCGGCAGTCGGCACCAATATCATCAAAGGGTTACAGCGCATCGCCTGTAGCCCTTTGTCGTTTTCGAGGAGCAATCGGCGCGCGCCGCAGCGCCGGTGTTGGCCATCATCAGGTGCCCATGGCCGAAGTCGTTTTATCCGTCTTCCAGCTATTCTCGATATATCCGTTATTCAGCTATATTGACTTTATTGAAAAGACGCCGCCAACCTGACCGGCAGCTCGCGAACAAGAATGGCGCGAGCGAAACGAATGGGGTCAACGGCAATGGCAAGAGCAACGCGAGCGCCGGCATCGATCGCACGAAGCGCACCGCGACCGGCACCACCACCAAGATGGAACTTGGAGATAACGAAGACGACGCAGCCTGAAGTGGCGGCCGCTGCGCCACTATCAGCCCGGAGCTCACGGGCCGCTCGAACGATGAGTACCCAATCCGGTTTCAGCCAGTTCCCGATCGGTGTGGGCGCCGGCCACCGCCGACGGTGCCGAGGTCGAATCGGTGAGCATCTCTGGCAATGCTCGGTCCTGCGACATTATGTTGCGGCAAGGCGATCTCGTTGCCGCACCAGACCTTGCAAGATCGCGTCGGCCAAGTCCATCGGATACCCCGCAGGAATCTGCGCATAGGCCGAGGTCACCACACCCTCAACTGCCGCCAGCAGATCCTCGATGATGTCCTCGGCGGCGGCAGTGCCAAGGCCGACCTGTCCCGCGTGATTCAGCCAGTGCCGGCGCTGTATCTGCCGCAGGTTGTAGTAATTCTGCGTGCCTCTGACCGCCATCGCGAGTTTGGCCCGTTGGGGCGCCAACTTGTTCGCCCCGGTTCCCAGAATGGGATGCGCGGACAGCACGTCATACAGTGGCGTCGCCTGGAAGCGGCTCCCGGCCAAATGAAAAATGCTGAAATTTTTGGCGTGGCCGTCGGTCGCCGCCAGCAGCCAGAATACGATCTGGGTTTTAAAGAAATTCAACCTATCCTGTTCCGACCGTTCCGACCCCAGCAGGATTTCCATGATCTTGCTGATCCCCGGGCCGCCGTCCGCCTGGTACTTGTGCAGCGGCGAGGTTCCTGTGGCCTGGCAAAAATCCTCTTGCGGCAAGCGCACGATCCAGCTGCCGTCCGCTGCCGGCCGGCGGTCGAAGCGCTCGACAACCAGCACCTTCATGTCCTCAAACTGCGCGATTTCGCACTGGGCGACGGGCAGTCCGAATCCCTGCATGATGCGCGAGCACAGCCATTCGTTTTCAACGGATGTGCGCATGTCGGCCCGCATCGCGCCGACCAGGCCCAAGGGCAATTTCAGGATGTGCGTGGTCGGCGTGCTGCCAAGTGGTCGTTGCCATTGGCCCTGATGCCACAGCAGGGCACTTTTCTCTTGTGCGCCGGCAATCGACAGTCTGAGGTCGTCAACGTCTTCGTCCTGTCCCAGCGGACGGTCGGACACCGTGTGCCGCAACAATGTGGCGACGCCCCGCTCGTCCAATGGTGCGCAGTCGATCGAAAAGAGATCTGTCGGTACTTCATCCGTGGGCAACAATTGGATTGCGCCGACGCAGTCGCGGCCGACGGCGGCCAGCAACTGATATGGCTCGATCCCCGCCGTCTGGAAATGGCGCGCGATTCTGCGGCGTATCGTCTCGCTGTCGGGCAGCAGGTTGTCGAAATAGTGTTGAACCAAGGGTCCACGGTACGGGGCATTACCCGGCTGGAATGGCAAAGAAAGCGAGAGTGGCCGACCTTGCGCATCGTCCAGCCATTCGTCGAAGTAGGTCAGCGCGGTGCCGCCGGCCGAGGCATCCCAGTAGCCGACAGGAGTGCCGTTGAGCCAGATATTCAATCGCTGGGCATGTGCTCGCCGGCCCATGTTACCAATGCTCCGTTTTCTTCGATGGCGGGACCACTTTCGGGGGCGCGGCCACGCTGCCTTTGCGGGCTCTGACGGTGGACTTCGGTGCTGTCGGCGCCGCCGGCTGAGCAGGCAAGGCATCAGTCAGCGACGCCGCTTCCCCCTCGGCGTTCCCGCTCAGCACAATCTCGCTGCCAAGCAACCGCAGGACGGTAAACAGGCGCTCAACGCTCGTGGCCGACGGATTCGCTTCGATCTTCGCGTAACTTTGTTGTGTTACGCCAAGGAGCGCGGCGACTGCGGCTTGCGACAGGCCCGCACGCTTTCGAAACCCGACCAGTAGCGGGCGCATTTGTTGAAGTGTGCGAATGGGATAGTCCATGGTGCGCAGCCTTTGCTATTTTTTTACAGTATATAAGCTGTAAATCCGGAATACAACCTAACGATTGTATTTTATCTTTACACCTTATAGGCTGTGAATATAGCTATTTGATAACGCCGATCTTCGCCCGATCGACCGTCAGCGCGACGGCCGCCACAATCAAGATCCCATACGCCATCGGTTCATAAGCCGGATCAAGCCCCACCGCCGCGCTGCCGACGCGTAATACGGTGATGCTCAGCACGCCGATCAGCGTGCGCCCCATACCGCCGACGCCACCCGTCACTGCATTGCCTCCGATCAGCACGGCGGCGATACTCGGCATCAGCAGGCTATCGGCGATGGTCGGATTGCCGCTGTAGGTGCGTGCCACCAGCGCCATCCCGGCCAGTCCGGCAAACAATCCCGACAACGCGAACGCGACTATCTTGACGCGTCCCACCGGCACGCCCGACATCAGCGCCGCGCGCGGATTGAGGCCGATGGCGTAGACCCGGCGCCCGAACGCCAGCCAGTGCAAACACCCCGCCAGCGCCAGCAAGGCCGCCACAGCGAAGGCGAACGCATGCGGCACGCCGGCAGTGCTGTCCTCAAGCCAGCCGACGGCGCCGTAGCCTTCCGACACCGGTATCGTCGCATGCCCGACCGCCAGCGCGATGCCGGCGCAGATCCCGCCGCCGGCCAGGCTCACCACCAGTGACGGCAATTGTCCGCGCACATGCACGACACCCTGGAACAGGCCGATCGCCGTGCTCAGCGCCAGCACTGCCGGCACGGCGCCGGCCCCCATCGCCGGCAGCGCCAGCGCGAGCAGCACCGAGACCAGCGCGGCCAACGCGGCCATCGACAAATCGATGCCGCCCAACAGGACCACCAGGGTCTGGCCACTGGCCAGCAGCAACAGCACGCTCGACTCCGCTGCCAGCATGCCGAGGTTGGCGGGCGACAGGAAGGCCGGCTCCACCAGCGCCGTGCCGGCGAGCAGCGCCAACAGCACCGCCAGCGGAATGGCCGCTGGCAGCGCGCGGCGGGACGTGGCCGGTGAACTCCACTTCATCATTCCATGCACTCCAATATCTGCCGCTCGGAGGCCTTCCCGTCGGCGAGTGCAATTCGGCCAACCATCACGCCGTCGCGCAGCACCAGCAGCGTGTCGCTCAGCGCCATCGCCTCCTCCAGCGTATCGGCCACCAGCAACACGCCGATGCCGCTGTCGGCCAACGAGCGGATCAAGTCGAAAAGTTCCGCACGCGCGCCGACGTCGAGTCCGCGCGCGGGATGGTCCAGGATCAACACCTTGGGAGCATCGACCAGCAGCCATTTGGCCAGCGCCAGCTTTTGCTGATTGCCACCACTTAAATGCCGGGCCTGCGTTTGCGCGTTGCGCGGCGTGATGTGCAGGCGCGCCATCCATTCCGCCACCAGCCCATCCTCGCGCGCGGCGTCGATGAACGGCCCGCGCCGCAACTGGTCCAAATGCGCCAGGCTCATGTTTTCACGCACGCTCAGTCCGGCGACGATGCCCTCGGACTGACGCTCGGCGGGCAGGTAGGCGATCCCGTGCCGGACCGCGTCGGCGGGGGCCGCCAGCCGGATCGGCACGCCATCGAGGACGATCTCACCGGCGTCGGGCGCCAGCGCACCAAACAGGGTGCGGCACAACTGTTCGCATCCCGAACCCGGTCCGCCGACCAGGCCCAGCACTTCGGCGGCGCGCAGTTCGAAGCTGACATCGCGGTAACGCCTGCCATGACTCAGGCCGCTGACTTGCAAGCGCAGCGGCGCCGCCGTGTCCGGGGCCACTCGACGCGACGTGGAAAATGCGGCCACCGGCCCGAGCATGCGCCGGCGCAGTTCATCCGCACCCGTCTCAGCCGTGACGCACTCGTGCACGCAACGCCCGTCCCGCAGCACATACACCCGGTCGCATATCCGCATCACCTCCTCGAGCCGGTGCGACACGAACAACACCGCGGCGCGCTCGCGCAGGCCCCGGATGCGCGCCAGCACGGTGTCGAGCTGCGCCCCCTCCAGCATGCAGGTCGGCTCGTCGAACAGGATCACGGGCCGCTGCTGCGCGCGCTCCTCCAGCGTCAATACTTTGGCCAGCTCGACCATTTGCCTGTCGGCGAAGGACAGGCTGTCGGTCGGCGCCGACGGCGCGATGGGGCTATCGAGTTTGGCCAGTTGCGCGGCGGCCAGCGCGTTCAGCGCCGGCCAGTCGTAGAACAGGCCTCCGCGCAGCGCCGCTCCTTCATGGCCAAGCATGATGTTCTCGGCGACGCTCAGCGTGGGCAGCAGCGATTGTTCCTGAAACACCATGCCGATGCCGGCGTCGGCCGCCTCCGCCCTGTCCTTGAGCACGGTTTCGCGCCCGCGCAGCACGATCCGTCCGCCGTCGGGCTGGCACAGGCCGGCCATCAGCTTGAGCAAGGTCGACTTGCCGGCGCCGTTCGCGCCCACCAGGCCGACCACTTCGCCCGCGCGCAACTCCAGCGTGACCTCGTCGAGCGCCTGCACCCCGGCATAGCGTTTGCTCACTCGCTCGACGCGCAGCATCGGTGCGCTCATATGATGACGCTCATGGCCGGGCATTCATGCCACCACGCGCAGGCGGCCGCGCAAATGCCAGGTCGCCAGCAGCGAGGCCAGCAGAATGATGGCGCCTTGCACCGCCTTCTGCAGCTCCGGCGTGACGCCGACGAAGATCATGCCGTTGGCCAGCACGGCCAGGATGAGCACGCCAAGCGCCGATTGCAGCACGCCGCCACGCCCGCCGCTGAGCGGTGTACCGCCGATCACCACCGCGCTGACCGTCGCCAGCATTTGCCCGATGCCGATATCGACGTGCCCCAGCCCGATCTGCATCGAGGCCAGCGCCCCCGCCAGCGCGGCCAGCAAGCCCGACAAGCCGAACGCCGCCACCTTGTAGCGGCCCACCGCGATGCCGCCCTGGCGCGCCAGCGCCTCGTCGCCGCCAATGGCCATGCTGTAGCGCCCGAAGCGGGTGTAATGCTGCAGCCCGTGTCCGAGCGCCACGACGGCGACGGCGATCCACGCCAGGTTCGGCAGCGCGCCGCTGCGGCCCAGGCCGAAGCCACGCATGCCCTGGTCCAGTATCAATGGCGGCACGCCGGCCGACAACAGCATGGCGATCCCCATCGCGGCCGACCACAGGCCCAGCGTGGCCATGAACGACGGCACGCCCAGCCGCGCAACCAGGCCGCCGTTCAGCAGACCCAGCAGCAAACCCGGCAGCAGCGCCAACGCCAGCCCAGCGCCGCCGAGATCGAGGCCATTGCGGTTGTTCAGCACCAGCATTGCCAATCCCAGCGAGCCGAGCGCCATGCTGCCTTCAAGCGCCAGGTCGATCGATCCCTGCAGCACCACAAAGCTCATCCCCACCGCCAGGATCAGCGGCACGGCGCTGCGGTCGGCGATGGCCATCAGGTTCTCGGCGCTGGCGAAGCGCGGCTCGGCCAGGCCGAAGCCGACGCACAGGATCAGCAAGGCCAGGGCCGGCCCCCACAGCTGCAGGTGAGTTGCGCTCAACGCGCCGGAGCGGTGCTGCGTTGCCATAAATTCGCGCAATCCCATTCCGGTATGTACGCCGACGCGGGCGGGTCGCCGCGAAATTGGGCGGCGTTGTCTTTGGTGATGAGTTGCAGCCGCAGATTGAATTCGCGCCTGTCGCGCGGCCAGCTGGCCGGCGCCGGCGTCTGCCCGGTCAGCACGCACACCCCCATCGCCAATCCGATGCTGCCCTGATAGTAGGCGTCGCTCGACACGCTGGCGCGCATCTCGCCCTTCGCGATGGCGGCGATGGCTTCCGGGATGCCGTCCACGCCGACCACTGGAATGCGCCCGGCCAGCCCGGCCGCGCGCAAGGCTTCGAGCGCGCCCAGCGCCATGTCGTCGTTGGCCGCCCATACCCCCTTGATCTGCGCGCCGTATTTGGCCAGCCAGGTCTGCATGACCGGGAAAGCCGCCGTGCGGTCCCAGTTGGCGCTTTGCTGGTCGAGCAGGCGCACGCCTGGCTTCTCCTTGAGCACTTGCAGCAGCGCTGCGTAACGCTGGCGCGCCGGGTCGGTGTCGAGCCGGCCTTGCAGGGCCACGATGCCGCCCTGCCCGCCCAGCGCGTCGGCCAGCGCCAGCGAGATGGCGCGCCCGGCCGCCAGGCTGTCGACCGCCACGTGGGCGATCCAATGGTCGTAGCCGTTATAGGGATGGAGCCCCTCGCCGTGCGCCCAGTGGGTGACGATCCAGGCGCCGGCACGCTCGGCGGTGTCGACCATCGGCCGGATCACCGGATCGGCATTCGGCTCGACATTGAAGATCGTGCAGCGCGCGTTTGTGGTCAGCAAGCCACGCATCAGCGAGACCTGCCTGGCCGAATCGCCCTGATTGAGCTGCACCATGTAATTACGCTCCAGACCGGCCCAGCGGGCGAACATGCGGCCGCCCTTGTCGACGTTGGCGTGATAGGGCTGGGCGATCTCGCGCATGGAATTGACCAGCCGGATCTCGGCCTTGTCGCACGCGGCGAACGCTTGCGCGCACACCAGCGACAGCAGGAAGCTCATCGCGTGTTTCATTTCCATCGCCCGTGTTAGATATTGTCGATTTGCAATTCGACTTATTCAATTGATAGGACTATATTTGCATGGTAGGGCAACTCGTTATGTTGGACCAGCATTTTGTGCGGCGGCGGTCCGGCCCGGCTTGTTGAGCATTCGTTCCATGCGGTTCAGCTGTGAGGTTCAGCTGTGATTCAGCTGGGATTCAGCTGTGATTCAGACTTGAATGGGCCGATCAATGAGTTCCGATTCCGTCTACGCGAACTGGCAATTCGACACCCTGTGGCGCGACGCCGATTACAGTGTGTGCCGGATGCGCGCGCCGGACGGATCGGCATCGAAGCTGGCCAAGACACTGCATGCCCACGCGCCGGGCGCGGCCGCGCTGGAGCGGCTGGAACACGAATACGCCTTGCGCGACAAACTCGATCCGCAGTGGGCGGTCTGCCCGCTCGCGCTGGCGCGCCGGGACGGGCGGCCGATGCTGGTGCTGAGCGACCCAGGCGGTGAGCCGCTCGCCAATCGGCTCGGCGCCCCGATGCCGCCCGTCCGCTTCCTGCCGATCGCCTGCGCGCTGGCGGCGGCGCTGGCGCAGCTGCATCAGCGCGGCATCGTCCACAAGGACATCACACCGGCCAACGCGCTGGTCGACCTGGAGCGCGGCGTGGCGCGCTGGATGGGATTCGGCATCGCCAGCGTCCAGCCGCGCGAGCGCCAGCCGCTGGCGCTGCCGCAGGACGTGGCCGGCACCCTGGCCTACATGGCGCCCGAACAGACCGGCCGCATGAACCGCTCGATCGACTTGCGCAGCGACCTGTACAGCCTGGGCGCGACCTTTTACCAGATGCTCGTCGGCGCGCTGCCGTTCAGCGCGACCGATCCGATGGAATTGTTCCACTGCCACCTGGCGCGCCAGGCCACGCCGCCCGTCGCGCGCGTGCCGGGGCTGCCGGCCGCGCTGTCGGACATTGTCATGAAGCTGCTGTCCA
>JBDSTZ010000603.1:0-5880 GCA_039927975.1 Massilia sp.
CTATGACGTCCTCGGCAATCCAATTTCACCCAACTTTCACCGGTGAAAGCGGAATCGCCATCAAACTCCGGCCGCAAGCGCATCAAGAAGCCTGAATCAAATTCCATCTGCCGCGCACACTCCTAGCGTTACTGCATCGACTTCCACAACATGTACGCGGCCAGCGCGTACAGCACCAGCGCGAAAATCTTGCGCAGCTGCGCCACCGGCAAGCGGTGCGCGGTGCGCGCGCCGAGCGGCGCCATGCAGACGCTGGCGGCGGCGATTACCGCCAGCGCCGGCAGGTAGATGAAGCCGAGGCTGTGGGGCGGCAAGCCGGCCGCGTGCCAACCGAAGTAGATGTTCGACAGTGTGCCCGCCAGCGCGATCGGAAAGCCGAGCGCGGCGCTGGTGGCGACGGCGTTGTGGATCTTCACGCCGCACCAGCTCATGAAGGGAATCGAGACGAAACCGCCGCCCGCGCCGACCAGGCCGGCCAAGGTGCCGATACCGCCGCCAGCAAGCAGCATCCCGGCCGGTCCGGGCAAACCGCGCGCGGCCTTCGGCTTCATGTTGATCAGCAGCTGGGTGGCGGAGAAGGCGACGAAGATGGCGAAGAACAGCGCCAGCGCCGAGGAATTCATTTGCTTGCCGATCCACGGTCCGAGCCAGGAGCCGAGCACAATGCCGGGCGCCAGCAGGCGCACCACCGGCCACAACACGGCGCCGTGCAGGTGGTGGGCGCGAACGGAAGAAATCGAGGTGAAGAAAATCGTCGCCAGCGAGGTGGCGATGGCCATGTGGACCACCAGCTCGGGCGCGAAATGGCGCGCGGTGAAAATCATGGTTATGAAAGGCACCAGCACCATGCCGCCGCCGATGCCAAGCAGGCCGGCCGCAAAACCGCCGCCGGCGCCCATGACAAGCAAAATGAGGATCAGGCCAAGATCCATCAGCTGCTTTTTCCTGCCGCGGTTTTGGCGGACGTTTTTGCCGACGTTTTTGCGGATGCTTTCGGCGCGGTTTCCACCGCCTTCAACGATTCCACCGGCGATCCGCCGACACGCTTGACGATGGCTTTCCACTGCGTCGCGCTGACGGGCGACACCGACAGGCGGCTGCCCTTCCGCAGCAGGACCATGTCTTCCAGTTCGGGCATGGCGCGTAAATCGGCCAGCGGCAAATAGGCGCCCTGCTTTACCGCGCGCACGTCGACCGATATCCAGCGCGGTGTTTCGCGGCTGGCCTTTGGATCGTAATAGGGGCTGGCGGAATCGAATTGCGATTCGTCCGGATAGGCGGCGCTGGCCACTTCGGCGATGCCGGCCACGCCCGGCACGGCGCAGCTGGAGTGATAAAACAGGACGCCGTCGCCGGGCTGCATTTCGTCGCGCATGAAGTTGCGCGCCTGATAGTTGCGGACGCCGAACCAGGCGACCGTGTGGTTCTTCGCAGCCAGCACGTCGTCGAAACTGACTTCGTCAGGTTCGGATTTCATCAACCAATAGCGCATGCGCGGCCGCTTTCCGATTTGGGGGCGTGGTGCATTATTTGAAACGCGCAAAAAACGCGCGCGAAAAAAAACGGCTGCCACAAACTGCTGGCAACCGCTTCCTGAATTAAGCCCCGCCTGTGCCGTTTTTGCCGGCATCCCGAACCAAACGGTTCAAGGTGGTCACAGTTAGTTCAATTTCGGGTTCGTCGGACTAGCGACGCTCACTCCCATCGAACATAATCCCGCAACCGGTGCACATAAATGGTTCAAGGAATATATGGCAATCGCGAACACCGCAGGGTGAGACGCAGTTTACTCCGTTGAACTCACATGTCAAACGAATTTGGCCGGTCAGAACAGATTTTCTTGCGGCGTGATGGCGTTGTCGACAACCTTGTGCATGGCCTCGAGTTTCTGCTTGACTTCCATGATCGAGAGGTCGGACAAGGGTCCCTGCGGCGCGCGCACCGAGAGGAATTCGGCCGACATGCTGATGGCCGCCATCACCGCGATGCGGTCGTTTCCCTTGACCTTGCCGGAGTCGCGCAGCGCGCACATCTTGCTGTCGAGGTAGGCGACGGCTTCCTGCAGCGTGCGTTCTTCGCCGGCCTTGCAGGCGAGGCGGTAGGGCTGGCCCATGATGGTTACGTCGAGCTGGATCATCGGACTGCCTCGTCATCCGTTACGGAAAGGGTTGCGGCTTGGTTCGCCGGTTCATCTGTCACCGCGTGGCCGGCGGCGTCGGCCGGGTTCTGCGGCAAGGCCGCCAGCAGCGATTCGACGCGGCGCTGGGCTTCCGCCAGGCGGGCGTGGCAGCTGGTGTTTTCGGCGCTGAGCAGGGCGTTCGACTGGCGCAGGGCGGCGTTTTCGCGGCGCAAGGACAAGGTCAACTCGGCGAGGCGGTCGATTTTGTCGGAGAGGTCGTGGAATTCGGAGATCATTCGACACTATAGAACTTCGGGGGAACCGCAGTCAACCGAATCGGCCCATTTGTCCGGCCGGGAATATTGCCGACATAGCACAATTTTCCGCCCTGTTCACCTGGCTTTGGTTTGCGCCAGATCAACCCTTGCTGCCAAATAACTCAGATGCCGACTTGAAAAGCGACCTTATCGTCCCTATAATTAGCACTCGTTAGCAGAGAGTGCTAACAACCCTTTCAAGCCGCGCCACGCGCTGGGGCGGCATGTTGGAACAACGGGGTGGCCGCTGGCCGCACCGAATGTACGTCAAACCATTGAACTTTAAGGAGTTTTGCATGAACCTTCGCCCATTGCACGATCGCGTCATCGTCAAGCGTCTCGACCAGGAAACCAAAACTGCGTCCGGCCTCATCATCCCTGATGCAGCTGCCGAAAAACCGGACCAAGGCGAAGTGCTCGCCATCGGTAACGGCAAAGTGCAAGACGACGGCAAAGTGCGTCCACTGGAAGTCAAGGTTGGTGACCGTGTCCTGTTCGGCAAGTACTCGGGCCAGGCTGTCAAGGTCGACGGCGAAGAGCTGCTGGTCATGCGCGAAGAAGACATCATGGCCGTGCTGGTCAAGTAATTCCCTCGCATTCAAGAATTCCACCCTGTAAGAACGGAGAAATAACATGGCAGCTAAAGACGTAGTATTCGGCGACGCAGCGCGCGCCAAGATGGTTGAAGGCGTAAACATTCTGGCCAACGCGGTCAAAGTGACCCTGGGTCCTAAAGGCCGCAACGTGGTGCTCGAGCGCTCGTTCGGCGCGCCGACCGTCACCAAGGACGGTGTCTCGGTCGCGAAAGAAATCGAACTCAAAGACAAGCTCATGAACATGGGCGCGCAGATGGTCAAGGAAGTCGCATCGCGCACCAGCGACAACGCCGGCGACGGCACCACCACCGCGACCGTGCTGGCACAAGCCATCGTGCGCGAAGGCATGAAGTTCGTGGCCGCCGGCATGAACCCGATGGATCTCAAGCGCGGCATCGACAAGGCCGTTGCGGCCACCGTCGAAGAGCTGGCCAAGATCGCCAAGCCTTGCACCACGACCAAGGAAATCGCCCAGGTCGGCGCCATTTCGGCCAACTCGGACTACTCGATCGGCGAGCGCATCGCTGAAGCGATGGAAAAAGTCGGCAAGGAAGGCGTCATCACCGTCGAAGACGGCAAGTCGCTGAACGACGAACTCGACATCGTCGAAGGCATGCAGTTCGACCGCGGCTACCTGTCGCCCTACTTCATCAACAACCCGGACAAGCAAGTAGCCATCCAGGACAATCCATTCGTCCTGCTGTGCGACAAGAAGATCTCGAACATCCGCGATCTGCTGCCGATCCTGGAGCAAGTGGCCAAGGCCGGCCGTCCGCTGCTGATCATCGCCGAAGACATCGAAGGCGAAGCGCTGGCGACCCTGGTGGTCAACAACATCCGTGGCATCCTGAAGACCTGCGCCGTCAAGGCCCCAGGTTTCGGCGACCGCCGCAAGGCCATGCTGGAAGACATCGCTGTCCTGACCGGCGGCCAGGTCATCGCCGAAGAAGTCGGCCTGACGCTGGAAAAAGTCACGCTGGCAGAACTGGGCCAGGCCAAGCGCGTTGAAGTGGGCAAGGAAAACACCATCATCATCGACGGTGCCGGCCAGGCTGAATCGATCGAAGCGCGCGTCAAGCAAGTGCGCGTGCAAATCGAAGAAGCGACGTCGGACTACGACCGTGAAAAACTGCAAGAGCGCGTGGCCAAGCTGGCCGGCGGCGTGGCAGTGATCAAGGTTGGCGCTGCCACCGAAGTCGAAATGAAGGAAAAGAAAGCCCGCGTTGAAGATGCACTGCACGCGACCCGCGCTGCCGTGGAAGAAGGCATCGTGCCAGGCGGCGGCGTTGCCCTGCTGCGCGCACGCGCGAACATCACGGTCAAGGGCGACAATCCCGACCAGGACGCCGGCATCAAGATCGTGCTGCGCGCGATGGAAGAGCCACTGCGCATGATCGTGCAGAACGCCGGCGAAGAGTCGTCGGTGGTGGTTGCCGCTGTGTTGGCCGGTTCGGGCAACTACGGCTACAACGCTGCCAACGGCACCTACGGCGACATGGTTGAAATGGGCGTGCTCGATCCAGCCAAGGTGACCCGTTCGGCGCTGCAAAACGCCGCATCGATCGCCGGCCTGATGCTGACCACCGACGCGATGGTCTGCGAACTGGCGGAAGACAAGTCGGCCGGCGGCATGGGCGGCGGCCATGGCATGGGCGGCATGGGCGGCATGGGCGGCATGGACGGCATGATGTAATTGCCGTCGGCAAGCTTTGACGGCATTGCGCGGTAAGGCAATGCCATTGATACAAGAGTGGCCATCGTTCGCGGTGGCCATTTTTATTTTTGGCGACGTGTTCGCCGATCTACACCCGCGCTGCGAACACCGCGCCGCGAAGGTAGCGAGCACGAATCCCGATGCGGCGCCAGCGCGGACTCGCGCAAAGCCGACTTGCCGGTGCAGAGGGACAAGTCGCTCCCCGATTAACGAAAAAGAAATATTGACAGCAGAGCATGGTCGAGCCTAGACTCATTTGGTTTCGCTATTCATAAATGATATGAAATGTTATATAGGCGCGACAACAGTGCCGAGGATGGGCTGTACTGCGTACAGCAGTCCTCCCTCGGCTGATTCAACTTGTTCCAATAACTCAAAAAGGAAGCAAAGATGAAGACACTGACCACCCTGCTGGCCGCCCTCCTGGCCACCATTAGCGTTTCGGCAACGGCAGGCAACTACACTGCGCCGCTCTACAATCCTTATTACATATCTAACAGTCCAGGCACGCACTGTGGTGCAGTCAATTACGTCGAGTACAACACGTCCGCCGGAGGATCGGTTGAATACTTCTCGGTCCCCGTTATCGTCAACGGCTATGTCTATCAAATCACGGGCTCGGGCGGCAGCGTCCGCAGCTTTTCCTGCACGAACGGCACGATCGATGTGCTGGACGACGAGGGTTATAGCGACTGGAATTAAATAGCAAAGGCGGCGCGGCCGTGACGCCCTGCCGCTGTCGTGGTCAAGAGCGGCACTCCGGCGCAAGCAAGGAGCGCCGCCTCGTCACCCGGCGGCGGACGCCGATTTAACTCATCCACAAGCAAGCGTGACAACACTGCCTTTTCGGCAGGTTGCGCCCATGCGACAGACGGCACTTTTCCCGCCGGGCTCGCCCATCACTTGATTTTTAGCGCTTGTTATTTCCGTTCGGCAATATATACTTGGCCAATCGCGGTATTTACGCTGCGCATATCCCACGGAGACGTCATGACTACAATTCCAAGAAAACTGCCCGCGTATTTCGTTGTCGCCAGCCTGACCGCCGCCCTGCTGGCGGCTTGCGGCGGGGGAGGCGGGGCGAGCGACACAGCCGCGGCACCGTCGAGCGGCACGAGCGGCGGCACCACCCTG
>JBDSTZ010000604.1:0-2468 GCA_039927975.1 Massilia sp.
AAGGAAGTCACGAAATAAGGAAGTCACAAACACGCCGCACTCTGCGCTCTATTGCGCCGTGAGAGCGAGCAGGTTGTCGACCTCGATGCGCGCCACCTCCAGGCCCGCCACTGCGGCAATCTCCGCGTTCGCGTGGCCGCCGGCGCTCTGGCTCCGGCTCCTCGGCTCGCCGCTGCCGTCGGCCCGGGTGATCCGGTAATTGAAGTCCCACAGGTCGTCGTTATCCTTCACGGGGCTGACCGTGAGGGTGAATCCGCGGTACTGTTCAACGGTGTCTTGCATGTCGTTTCTCCATTGTTTTTGGCAGACTAGCATGGAGCGTTCGATTCGCGCGCCGTGTGTCCAATCGTGCGCGAGGCCGGCGCGGGCGCGCCATTTCCGTCACCTTTTCCGGCGCCTGCTACTGAGTTCGCTGGCGCACAGACCGCATGTTCCGAGGGAATTATTCTTGTCACCTTACTCAGCCGCTTCAGGAACCATCGTGAATCTTCGCCCCCACGCACTGCTCGTCACCTGCCTCGCGGCCACCCTGTCGGCCACGTCGCTGGCGCAAGCCGCGACACCTGCCCCAACCGCCCTCGACGCCGCGAGCGTGAACGCCGCCGGCAGGAGCGACGCGCCGGCCGATCCGGCGGCCGCGGTCAAACCGCGCAAGGGCGCGCGCAATAACAATAACCAGAACATCAACGCGAGCAAGAACGCAAGCAGCGACAAAGCCGCCCTGCTGCGGGCCCAGATCCTGCTCGACCGCGCGCACTTTTCGCCCGGCGAAATCGATGGCGCCAACGGCTCGAACATGCGCGCCGCGCTGGCCGGTTTCCAGAAGGCGCGCGGCATCGACGGCGGTGGCGCCCTCACGGCGGCGACCTGGGAAGCGCTCAACGCCGACAGCGCCGACGCGCTCGTCGCTTACACGATCACCGACGCCGATGTCGCCGGACCATTCGAGGCGATCCCCGAAAGCATGGCCGACAAGGCCAAGCTGAGCGCGCTCGGTTACGCCAGCGCTGAAGAGGCGCTGGGCGAGAAATTCCACGCCAGTCCGGCCCTGCTCAAGCGCCTCAATCCGGGCAAGGAATTGAGCCGCGCCGGCGAGCAGATCGTGGTGCCGAACGTACTCGACACCGAGCCGCTGCCCAAGGGCGGCAAGATCGTCGTCGAGCAATCGACCCACACCCTGACCCTGTTCGACACTGCCGGCAAGGTGGTCGCCCAATACCCGGCGTCGACCGGCAGCGAGCACGATCCTCTCCCGGTCGGCAACTGGAAGGTCAAGGGCGTGTCGAAAAATCCGGTATTCCACTACAACCCCAAATTATTCTGGGATGCCGACGCCAACGACAAGAAAGCCAAGATTCCCGCCGGCCCGAACAATCCGGTGGGGGTCGCCTGGATCGACCTGTCGAAGCCGCATTACGGCATCCACGGCACGCCGGTGCCCGCCTCGATCGGCAAGACCCAGTCGCACGGCTGTATTCGCATGACCAACTGGGATGTCACCGCGCTGAGCCAGTCGGTCGGCGCCGGCACCGAGGTGGTGCTGCAAAATTGAACAACATGTGCCCGGGACCAATGCAGCCAATTCCAACAACAAACATGCACACTAATTCCAATAAAAACCCAAGGAGCACTACATGAAATGGTTACTCACCTTCCTGGCGGGCATCCTGCTCGGCGCCGGCGGCCTGTTTATCTATCTGCGCCAGATTCCCCAGACGCCGCCGGCCGTTGCGGTGGTGACGGCGCCCGCAACCACCACCGCCGCCGGCGCGCCATCCACGGTGGTCGGCGCCGATCTGGCCGTGCCGTTGCCATCGGCGCCGGTGGTGTCGACCGACCTGGCCGACGCCGATCTGCCGCTGCGTCCACTCGAGAGCGAACTGCCGCCCGCCGATGCCCCGCCGGCCACGCCCGGCGTCAAGCTGTCGGTGCCGGTCGAGGGCATCAAGCTCGCCCAGTTGTCGGATAATTTCGACCAGCCTCGCGGCAAGGAGCGTCACCACGAGGCGCTCGACATCATGGCGCCGAAAGGCACCAAGGTCATCGCGGCGGCCGACGGCAAGGTGGTCAAGCTATTCAACAGCAAGCCTGGCGGCCTGACCGTGTACCAGTTCGATCCAAGCGAAAAATACGCGTACTATTACGCCCACTTGGACCGCTACGCCGAGGGTATCAAGGAAGGCAGCACGCTCAAGCGCGGCGACCTGGTCGGCTATGTGGGCACCACCGGCAACGCCAATCCGAACGCGCCGCACCTGCATTTCGCGGTGTTCGAACTGACCCCGAGCAAGCAGTGGTGGAAAGGGACGCCGGTTAATCCGTATCCCATGCTGGGCGAATAAGCAGGCCCTCACAGGGGGGGCTGGCCCGCCTCGGCCCCCATCTTTTTCGAAAGTGAATATGAAAAGCGTACATATCTTCGGCGTCGCCCTGGTCGTCGCCGGCATGCTCGGTCTCGCCTTCGATGG
>JBDSTZ010000605.1:0-4097 GCA_039927975.1 Massilia sp.
GCCGCCGGCGCCACCGAAATCGACATCGTCATCACGCGCCAGCACGTACTGACCGGTAACTGGCAAGCGCTGTACGACGAGATGCTCGCCTACCGCAAGGCCTGCGGCGAAGCGCACGTCAAGGCCATCCTGGCCACCGGCGACCTGCTCACCCTCGACAACGTCGCCAAGGCGTCGTGGGTCTGCATGATGGCCGGCTCCGACTTCATCAAGACCTCCACCGGCAAGGAAGGCGTCAACGCCACCATCCCGGTGGCGCTGACGATGGTGCGCGCGATCCGCGAATACCACGAGCAGACCGGCTTCCAGGTCGGCTTCAAGCCGGCCGGCGGCGTCAGCTCGGCCAAGAGCGCGCTGCAATACCTGACCCTGATGAAGGAAGAACTGGGCCGCGACTGGCTCGAGCCGCACCTGTTCCGCATCGGCGCATCGAGCCTTCTGACCGACATCGAACGCCAGCTCGAACACTACGTCACCGGCAGCTACTCGGCCAGCCACCGCCACGCGCAACCATAAGACACCGGACCCGCCATGCCCACCATTCAAGAGATCCTCACCACCATGGATTACGGACCCGCCCCCGAGAGCACCAAGGAAGCGCTGGCCTGGCTGGATCGCCGCGAGCGCCGCTTTGGCCTCTTCATCGACGGCGCCTGGACGGCTGCCGGCGCCACTTTCGCCTCTTTCAATCCGGCCGACGGCAGCGAACTGGCCCAGCTGACCCAGGCCGGCGCCGGCGACGTCGAGCGCGCCGTGGCGGCGGCCCGCCGCGCCCAGCTGGGTTGGGTGGCGCTGGGTGGCCATGGCCGCGCCCGCGTGCTGTACGCGCTGGCGCGCCTGCTGCAAAAGCACGCACGCCTGTTCGCCGTGCTCGAAACCCTCGACAACGGCAAGACCATCCGCGAAACCCGCGACGCCGACCTGCCGCTGGCCGCGCGCCACTTCTATCACCATGCCGGCTGGGCTCAGCTGCAAAGCGAGGAATTCGCCGACTACCGCGCGGTCGGCGTGGTCGGCCAGATCGTGCCCTGGAATTTTCCGCTGCTGATGTTGTCTTGGAAAATCGCCCCAGCCCTGGCCGCCGGTAACACGGTCGTCTTCAAGCCGGCCGAATTCACCTCGCTGACCGCCATGCTGTTCGCCGAGATCTGCCAGCAGGCCGGCGTGCCGGCCGGCGTGGTCAACATCGTCACCGGCGACGGCGCCGTGGGCGAAGCCATCGTCAACCACCCCGGCATCGACAAACTGGCCTTTACCGGTTCGACCGAAGTAGGGCGCCTGATCCGCAAGGCCACCGCCGGCAGCGGCAAGAAGCTCTCGCTCGAACTGGGCGGCAAGTCGCCCTTCATCGTCTTCGACGACGCCGACCTGGACGCGGCGGTCGAAGGCCTGGTCGACTCGATCTGGTTCAACCAGGGCCAGGTCTGCTGCGCCGGTTCGCGCCTGCTGGTGCAGGAATCGATCGAAGAGCGCTTCCTCGCCAAAGTCAAGTCGCGCATGGAAAACCTGCGCCTTGGCTCGCCGCTCGACAAATCGATGGACGTCGGCGCCCTGGTCGACCCGGTGCAAAAGCAGCGCATCCACGGCCTGGTCGAAGCGGCGCGCGCCGAAGGTTGCGAGATCTGGCAGCCGTCCTGCGAGATACCGGCCGCCGGCTCATGGTTCCTGCCCACCCTCATCACCGTCGCCTCCACCTCGGCCGCCGTCGCCCAGGCCGAAATCTTCGGACCGGTGCTGGTGGCGATGAGCTTCCGCACCCCCGTCGAAGCGGTCCAGCTGGCCAACAACACCGTCTACGGCCTGGCCGCCTGCGTCTGGTCCGAGTCGATCAGCCTCGCGCTCGACATCGCGCCGCAGATCAAGGCCGGCGTCGTCTGGATCAACACCGCCAACCAGTTCGACGCCGCCTGCGGTTTCGGCGGCTACCGCGAATCGGGCTTCGGCCGCGAGGGCGGCCGCGAAGGCATGCTCGAATACCTGACCCCGCTGTCGGAAGATGCGCGTCCCGCGCTGGCCATATTATCTGCATTGTCCGCATCGGCCACGCCCGCAACCGAGCCGCGCGAAGCACAAACCGCCAATCCGTTCGCCATCGACCGCACCGCCAAGCTGTACATCGGCGGCAAGCAGGCGCGCCCCGACGGCGCCTACAGCCGCGCCATCCACGGCGCCGGCGGTGCCTTCCTGGCCGACGTCGGCGAAGGCAACCGCAAGGACATCCGCAACGCTGTCGAAGCGGCGCACAAGGCCTCCGGCTGGGCCAGGGCAACGTCGCACAACCGTGCGCAGGTGCTGTATTACATCGCCGAGAACCTGGCGATCCGCGCCGACGAATTCGCTGCACGCCTGGCTGCCATGACCGGCGACCGCGAGCCGGAAAAGGAAGTGCAGGCCGCCATCGAGCGCCTGTTCTACTACGCCGCCTGGGCCGACAAGTACGACGGCCTGGCGCACCAGCCGCCGATGCACGGCATCACGGTTGCGCTCAACGAACCGGTCGGCGTGATCGGCATCGTTTGCCCGAACGAGGCGCCGCTGCTCGGCTTCATCTCGCTGGTGGCGCCGGCACTCGCGCTGGGTAACCGCGTGATCGCTGTGCCGTCCGAGCGGCACCCGCTGGCCGCCACCGATCTGTACCAGGTGCTCGATACCTCCGACCTGCCTGGCGGCGCCCTCAACATCGTCACCGGCAGCGCCGACGAATTGGCGCGCACGCTGGCCAGCCACTCGGATGTCGACGCCGTCTGGCGCCAGGACGGCTCGGCCGAGGGATGCGCCGAAGTCGAGCGCCTGTCGGCCGAATCGCTCAAGCGCACCTGGGTCGGCGGCGCCAAAGGCCGCGACTGGTACGACACGCGCCAGGCCGGCGGCCGCGCCGTGCTGGCCCACGCCAGCCAGGTGAAGAACGTCTGGATTCCCTACGGCGTATGAACGTCCGGATTCCCTACGGCGTATAAAAAATGCCGTCATTCCCGCGCAGGCGGGAATCCATAGCGCCTTCGCTATGGGTCGTCGTGTGCGACGATGCCTGCGCTGGAACGACGTTTTGATGGCGCGTTTTTTTTCGCGGCCGCACGCACCACGTCTCACTGGAGCACCCATGTATCTAACCCAGGAAATCATCCGCAAGAAGCGTGATGGCGGCGCCCTGAGCGCCGACGAAATCCGCTTCTTCGTACGCGGCATCACCGACGGCAGCGTCACCGAAGGCCAGATCGCGGCGCTCGCGATGGCCGTCTTCTTCAAGGACATGAACATGGACGAGCGCGTCGCCTTCACCCTGGCGATGCGCGATTCCGGCCAGGTGCTCGAATGGCGCTCGCTCGATCTGCCCGGCCCCGTGCTCGACAAGCACTCCACCGGCGGCGTCGGCGACGTCGTCTCGCTCATGCTCGGCCCCATGATCGCGGCCTGCGGCGGCTTCGTGCCGATGATCTCCGGCCGTGGCCTCGGCCACACCGGCGGCACGCTCGACAAGTTCGATGCCATCCCCGGCTACTGCACCGTGCCCGACCCCGAACTGTTCCGCCGCGTTGTTCGCGACGTGGGAGTGGCGATCATCGGCCAGACCGCGCAGCTGGCGCCGTCCGACAAGCGCTTCTACAGCATCCGCGACACCACCGCCACGGTGGAATCGGTGGCCATGATCACCGGCTCGATCCTGTCCAAGAAACTCTCGGCCGGCCTCGACGCGCTCGTCATGGATGTCAAGGTCGGCAGCGGCGCCTTCATGCCGAGCTATGACAAATCGGTCGAACTGGCCGAGAGCATCGTCAGTGTCGGCAACGGCGCCGGCACCCGCACCTCGGCCCTGCTGACCGAGATGAACGAGTCGCTCGGCCCGGTCGCTGGCAACGCGCTCGAAGTGCGCCTGGCGATCGATTACATGACCGGCCGTTTCCGTCCGGCGCGTCTGCACGAGGTAACAATGTCGCTGTGCGCCGAGATGCTCACCCTGTCGGGCCTCGCCGCCGACGACGCCAGCGCGCGCGACAAACTGCAAGCCGCGCTCGACTCGGGCGAAGCGGCCGAGCGCTTTGCCCGCATGGTCGAAGCGCTCGGCGGCCCGGCCGACCTGCTCGACCGTCCCGACGCCT
>JBDSTZ010000606.1:0-10417 GCA_039927975.1 Massilia sp.
CAGCCGCCCGCCGCCTTGATGGAGGCGCTGCGCGAGGAAGGCTGGATCAAGCCTGGCGCTGCCGCCGAGGAGACCCGCTTCTGGCGCCTGCTGCACGGCGAGGAAGGCCAGCAGCTCGACCTGTTCACCGATTACGAGGAGCAAGTGCTGCGCGACGCCATCCTGCTCGCCGCCAACGGCGCGCTGCCGAGCGAGCCGCCACGCGTGGCCACCCACCGGGCTCGCCAGCGACTGGGAAATGGCGGCGCCGACCAGCCGCCGCGCGAAGCCGGCCAGCATCCCGAGCGCTCGCTGATCCGCCACCATTTTCCGGCCGACGAACACGCCTGGGCCGACATCGCCAGCGAACTGCGCCTGCTCGAAGCCCAGTTGGCCGCCTCGGTCAGCAAGCAGGAAGCGATCGACTTGCTGACCGGACTGATGTCGCCGGCCAGCCACCACACGCCGTCGGGCCTGATGGCGACCCGGGTCTTCTCGAAATTGTTCGTCTGAACGCGCGGCGCGGCCAAGCCCGGCCGCCGGCCGCCGCCGCCGGCGCGAACCGGGCAAGGTGAGAATGTGGGAATGCGGATGAACTAAACGGTCGGCCCGCAAGTCCAACTGTTTTGGCCCCCCCAAGCCATCCGCGTGCCTTCATCCATGTCCGACCGCCCTGTTCCCGACCTCACCGCCTCCGACCACCCCGCGTCCGACCTCGCCACGTCCGACCACTCCACGTCCGACGGCTCCACGTCCGACGGCTCCTCGTCCGGCCGCCCCACGTCCGACCGCTACATCGTGTCCTCGCTGCCGCGCCACGAAACGGCCGAGCTGTACCGGCTCATGGTCGAAGGCATCCACGAGGCCGCCGTTTTCCTGATGGACCCGAACGGCATCATCACTGTGTGGAACAAGGGGGCCGAGGACATGAAGGGCTACACCGCCGAGGAAGCGATCGGCAGTTTTCTCGGCCTCCTCTACACCGAGGAGGACCGCGAGCGCAAACACCCCGAACACAATCTGGCCATGGCGGCCGAACACGGCTTCTTCAGCGAGGAAACCTGGCGCCGTTGCAAGGACGGCAGCCGGTTCTGGGCCCACATCCTGCTCACCGCCCTGCGTGGCGACAACAACGAACTGCTGGGCTTTTCCAAGGTCACCGTGGACCTGACCCGGCACAAGCTGCTCGAACAGTGTCAGAACGAAAAAGCCGAAATCGACCTCATCATGAAGGCGGCCGAGTCCGGCACCTGGAAGTGGGACGTCGAGGGCGACCAGGTGTGGGTCTCGCCCCACCTGCTGCAGCTGCTCGGCCACGAGGGCGGGGAGCGCGTGCTCAGCTTTTCCGCCTGGCTCGGCTTCGTCCACCCCGAGGAACGCGCCGCGTTCGCCGCCCACCTCGGCCGCGTGCCGGCGCATCCGCAGAGCGCGCCGATCGAACTCGAAACCCGCCTGCTGCACCGGGACGGCGACGCCCAGTGGTTCTTCATGCGCGCCAACTGGCACAACGATGACGCCCGGCTCGACAAGCAGCCGGTGTTCATGGGCGCCTGCGTGGCGATCGACAACCTGAAAAAGGCCGAGGCGGAGCGGATCCGCCTGCTCGACTCGCTGCGCCGCGAGCGGGCGCGCTTTTCCAACATCCTTGAACAGATGCCGTCCGGCGTGGTGCTGGCCGAGGCGCCGTCGGGCCAGCTCACCTACATCAACCGGGCCGGCGCCGAAATGCTCGGCCGCGGCATCGACGATATCCTCAGCACCGCCGACTACCGCGATTTCTCCACCGAGGACGCCGAAGGCCGCCCGGTGCCGCTCGAACGCCTGCCGCTGGCGCGCGTGCTCGGCGGCGAAACCTCGCCCCTGATCGACGAGCTCGGCTATCGTCGTCCGGACGGCGCCCTGACCCATTTCACGATCACCGCCGCCGCCATCGACGACGGCGGCGATCGCCCCGTGGCGGTGGCGGTGATGCACGACGTCACCAGCTTGAAGCGGGCGCAGCTGCAAGCGGCGACCGAGAAGGAACGCGCCCAGGTGACGCTGGCGGCGATCACCGACGGCGTCGTCACGGTCGACGGCGACGGCACCGTCCACACCATGAACCCGGCCGCCGAGCGGCTGGCCGGCACCAGTCTGGCCGACGCCCGCGGACGGCGGTTCGACGCCGTGCTGCACTTCGAAGACGCCGCCAGCGCCGCGCGCATCGGCCAGGCCATCGCGCGCTGCGTGGCCGAGCGGCGCGTGATCACCAACCTGCCCTACGCCACCCTGGTCGGCGGCGGCCAGCGCTACGCGGTGGAAAACGCGGTCGCGCCGATCGTCCTGCCGACGGGCGAGCTGATCGGCGTGGTGCTGGTGTTCCACGACGTCACCGAATCGAAGCGCCTGTTGCGCCGGCTCGGCTTCGAGGCCAGCCACGACGCGCTCACCGGGCTGATCAACCGGCGCGAGTTCGAGGCGCGCCTGCAACGGGCGATCGAGCGCGCCCGCCACGCCGACGCCGACAGTTCGGCCCTGCTGTACATGGACCTCGACCAGTTCAAGGTGGTCAACGACACCTGCGGCCACCCGGCCGGCGACGACCTGCTTGGCCAGCTGGCGCGCCTGTACGCCGAGCACGTGCGCGAGCGCGACACGCTGGCGCGCATCGGCGGCGACGAGTTCGCCATGATCATCGAGCATTGCGGCGTCGAGGAGGCGCTGGCGGTGGCCAACAAGATTCTCGACACCACGCGCGGCTTTCGCTACAGCTGCAAGGGCCGCGTGTTCCAGCTCGGCGTCTCGATCGGCGTGTCGCCGGTCGACCAGACCACGGCCAGCGTCGAGGATGCCATGCGGCGCGCCGACCACGCCTGCTACATCGCCAAGGAGCGCGGGCGCAACCGCGTCTACGTCCACTACAAGGACGACTCCGACGTGGCCCGGCGGCGCAGCGACATGCACTGGGTCACCCGGCTCTCGCACGCCTTCCAGCACGAGCAACTGCAACTGTACTGCCAGCCGATCGTCGCGCTGTCCGACGACACCCCGCAGCTGCACTACGAAATCCTGCTGCGCCTCAAAGACGGGCGCGGCGCGCCGATCGCCCCCGGCAGCTTCATGGCGGCGGCCGAACGCTACGACGTCATCCTCAAGATCGACCGCTCGGTGCTGACCCGCACGCTGGACTGGCTGGCCGCCAATCCCGAGCACATGCACGGGCTCGAGATGTGCAGCATCAACCTGTCGCGCCGCTCGCTGGCCGACCCCAGCTTCCACAAGTTCGCCGCCGATCTGATCGACAACTCGCCGGTGCCGGCCTCCAAGCTGTGCTTTGAAATCACCGAGCACGGCGCCATCGCCGACATGCAAAAGACCATCGCCTTCATCGAGGCGCTGTCGGCGCGCGGCTGCCGCTTCTCGCTCGACGATTTCGGCACCGGCATGACGTCGTTTTCCTACCTCAAGCAGTTGCCGGTCGACTTCATCAAGATCGACGGTTCCTTCATCCAGTCGATGTCGTCCAGCCAGGTCGACTATGAAATGGTGCGCTTCACCAACGACATCAGCCACATGATGGGCCGCAAGACGATCGCCGAGTACGTCAGCGACCCGGACATTCTCGACAAGCTGCGCCGCATCGGGGTCGACTTCGCCCAGGGTTACTGGGTCGGCAAGCCGCGCCCGCTGGCCGCGTGAAGCGGACCGCCGCAGCGCGAATGGGGCTTGCCCCGGCGCCGTCGCGGACGGGCGATGCGCCACGCCGGAGACGCTAGGCTCGCGTGCCAAATCGAACCGGAGCGCAGACCGTTTGTACGCTGGCGCGGTCCGGTCGCCTTCGCTCGACGCAACGACGCGGCCATGTCGCCAAGGTGCCTGAGCGTACTTCGCGGCGCGCGCCGGCATGGGCTACCGCGCCATTGTGGTGCGGCTCCGAGGTGAACTTGCGCTAGAGCATGAAAGGCGCGATTGACGCCCAGGCGTGGCGAATAAATTGACGGCGTTGGTATATATTTGTGTCAGGGAAGCCGGCTTCGCGACGGCCGCCCCTTCACCCAGCCGAGGTATTTGCGATGACCCAGCCGCCGTCCCCACCGCCAACCGACGACACCGCAGCGCCTGAACTGCCGTTTCGCACCCTGCTGTACCGCTTCATGTTCTTCGACTGGCTGTTTCGCGACATGCAGGACGCACGCAACCTGTTCGAGCGCCACGCCGTCTGGCAGCACAACCGCCGCATGTGCCGCTACCTGCCCACCTATCTGCGGCGCTGGTCGGTGCTGACAGTGTTTGACTTCGGCCTCGGCCTGCTGTTCGAGCGCGCGCTGCAGGCCGGCGTGCTGTCGGCCTGGTTCTTCACCTGGTCGTGCGTGAGCTTCACCGGCATGGCCGTCATTTCGGTGGCCTGGCTGTTCCTCTCGCACGTCGAACTGTCCTGAACGCTGCCCCCGGCGCCGATGCGCCTTGCGCGCGGCGGCGCCGGCCCGTCTAGTGGCGCCGGGTCGGCAACATCCTGCGCAAGGTATCGTCGTGCAACAGGTAATGGTGGTACAGCGCCGCCGCCGCATGCAGACCGATCAGCACGTAGCCGATCGTCGCGCCGGTTTCGTGGACCTCTTCGAGGGTCTCGGCGAGCGCGTGGTTTTCCGCTATCAGCGGCGCCAGTTGCCAGCCAAAAAACGGAATGTCCTTGCCATCCGCACTGAGCAGCAGCCAGCCGAGCAGCGGCATGGCCAGCATGAATCCATACAGCGCCACCTTCATCGCCGTGGCCGCCATCTCTTGCAATTGGGGCGGCGCCGGTGAAATGGCCGGCGTCGCTCCGCGCAGCACCAGCCGCAACAGCGCCAGCACCAGCACCGACAGGCCGAGCATGTAGTGCCAGGTCTTCATCGCTTCCCGCGCCGCGCTGCCTTTCGGGAAGACGCCGCGCAGTTCCATGCTGGCGAAAACCGCCGCCAGCAGCAGTAACATCAGCCAGTGCAGGCTGATGGCCAACGATCCGTAGCGCGCCGTACTGTTTCGCCATCCCATTTTTTGCTCCCGATATCGCGCCCCGCTGCGCGCGCCGCCGCGTGCGTGTGCGACGCGGCCGGAGCACCGCTGCTGTCACCCGACGGTCGCTCCCATGGCCCAGTATCGTGAAAAATACAGCGAAAATCGTTGATGCAGGTCAAAATAGAAAAAACCGGTATCCGGCAGCCTCAGTCGCGGCGGAACGGCTGGGTGTCCTGCGGCACGCCGTCGCGGTCGAAGCGGCGCGCCACCAACAGCTGCGCGATGCCGATCGTCTCGAGCGCATCGCAGATGTCGTCGACTTCCACCTCCAGCTCGGCCATCATGTCGAACGGCTTGTCCGACGACACCAGCAAGGCGTCGTCGGCGTCGCGGTACACATTGACCCGCAGCACCAGCTCGTCGTCGATATCGGCCGCGCCGACCACCGCGCGCACCGTGTCCGGCCCCAGCGCATGGCTGGCCAGCGCGTGGTTGATGTCGGCCATAATGGCCAGCATCGCACCCTCGGACATGGCTTGCTCCTTGGCGCCGAAGAACAGGTCCTGGTAGAGGAAGTTGACTTCGAGCCGGTCCGGCTCAGCGGCCAGGCAGCGCCGCACCAGCGGGTTGGCCTTCGCGGTCCACAGCCGGAAGCGCTCCAGGCGCGCGGCGAACCAGGCGTCGGCGGCATCCTCGTCGATCGGCGCGACGTAAAAGGGATCGTCGGCGCGCTTGTACGAAAAGCCGAGCAGGAAGCGCAGTTCGACGGCGCCCTCTGCCGCGTCGAAGCCGCTCTCGGCCCAGCCGCTGATGCTGCGCTCAAGCGCCGGCGTGGCTACCACTTTTTTCTCGCCCACGCTGGCGGCGGCTTCGCGCGCCATCTCGTTGACATGGCTGTAGCTGATGCTGTCGATCTCGTCGAGATCATAGGCGTGGCTGATCAGCACCACCTTGGCCTGCGGACTTTCCAGCCCGGCACCCACCAGGCTGGCGCGCAGATCGGCGAAGGCGGCGTCGTCCTGGAAGGTCTCGTCGCGCCGCAAGCCGCCCACGCTGTGGACGAACATCGGCAGCAGGAAGGCGTCGACCTCCATCGCCGGCATGCCCTCGCGCCGCAGCATGACGGTGGCGGCCGCCTCCTCGACCGTCACGCGCAGCAGGCGATAAGCGTCGATGTCGGCGTATTTGGCGCGCTCGATGGCGCCGTACAGCAGCTCGTCGTTCTTCTTGCGCAGGGCGTTGCGCACCAGCTTGCCCAGCTCGATGTTCAGGGCGGCCAGCGCGGCGGCGTCGGCGTCCTCCTGTTCGGCGATGGTCAAGGCCAGCTCGGCCAGCGCCTGGGCCTGGCGCTCCTCGTCTTCGTCGGGAGTGGTGCGCGTTTTGCGCGGTACGGGTCGCTTATTCTTGGGCATGGCGGATCGCTGGTAGCAGTTCAAGACCGCATGGTAGCAAATCCGCCACGCGCCAGGTGCGAATTGGCGGCGGGGCTGAATGGCGGCCTCGCTACTGCCCGCGGTTCCCGCCCTCGACGGGTGGCCTCGGCGCGCTTAGCCGGTGACCTGATCTTCGGCCAGGTCGGTGGCCGGGTCAGGCTCGATGTCGCGCGGGCGGCCCGCGATCTCCTGCAGCAGGCTCAGAATCTGCTGCGGATCGGCCGGCTTTGCGATGTGGGCGTCGAAGCCGGCCTCGTAGGCACGCTCCTTGTCCTGCGGCTGGCCGTAGCCGGTCAGCGCGACCATCGTCGCCTGCGCGCAAGGCGGCAGCGCACGCAGGCGCCGCGCCAGCGCGTAACCGCTCATGTCCGGCAGGCCGATGTCGAGGATGAACACGTCGGGCCGCTCGAACGCGGCCCATTCGAGCGCGCCGGCGGCGTCGTTGTAGGTGCAGACGTGGTGGCCGCCGGCCGCCGTCAGGAACAGCGACAGGCTGAGCGCGCCGTCGACATTGTCGTCGACGATCATCACCCGCAGCGGCGCCAGCGCGGCCTCGACCCGGACCTGCGGCGCCGGCGATGTGCCGGGCGCCGGCGCGCTCCACGGCAGGGTGACGGTAAACAGGCTGCCCTGGTCGGGCCCGGCGCTGCGCACACCCACCGTGCCGCCGTGCAGCTGGACCAGGCTTTTCACCAGCGCCAGGCCCAGTCCCAGCCCGCCTTGCGAGCGGTCGGGCGTGCGTTCGCCCTGCGAGAACAGGTCGAAGATGCGCGGCAGCAGGTCCGGCGCGATGCCTTCGCCATTGTCCTGCACCGTCACCACCACCGCGTCCTTGCCCGGCATCAGATTGAGCGTGATGCGCCCGTTCGGCCGGGTGTACTTGGCGGCGTTGTTGAGCAGGTTGGCGAAGATCTGGATCAGGCGCGTCTGGTCGCCTTCGAGCAGCACGCCGGCCGCCGGCAGGTTCAGCACCAGTTGATGATGCTTGGCGTCGATCAGACCGTGGGTCTGTTCGACCGCGCGCTCGATCATCGCCTTGAGGTCGAGTTGTTCGAGGTTGAGCGACACCAGGCCGCGGGTGACGCGCGAGACGTCCAGCAGGTCGCCCAGCAGGCTGTTCATGTGCTCGACCTGGCGCGCGATCACCTCGCTGGCGTAGCGCACCCGGGCCGGATCGATCTGGGGCAGGCGCAGCAGCTGGGCGGCGGTGCTGATGGGCGCCAGCGGATTGCGCAGCTCGTGGCCGAGCATCGCCAGGAACTGGTCCTTGGCGCTGTTCTGCTGCTCGGCCATCAGGCGCGCGCGCTGTTCGCCTTCAAGCAGCGCCTGGCGTTCGAGTTCGGCGTGCTTGCGGTAGGCCTGGGCCTGCACCAGCTGGCGCCCGGCCGCGTGCAGGGCGCCATGCAGTTCGGCCACTTCGATTACCCGCGAGCGCAGCGCGGCGGGCGGCACGCCGCGTCCAAGCGCGGTGGCGGCGTCGACCGCGCGGCGGATCGAATTGACATGCAGACGGCCGAAGAAGGCCGCCAGCCCCACCGCCAGCGAGGTCGCCGCCAGCAGGCCGAGCGCCGCCAGCAGCCAGGCGTGGCGCGCCGAACGGTCGATCAGGTCGACCGGCGCGGCCACCGCGATCGTCCAGCCCGACAGCGAAGAATGGGTGAAGGCGTCATAGGCCTCGACGCCTTCCAGCGTCGCGTGGCGGATCTGGCCCTGCGGCGCGCGGGCGGCCGCGGCGACCAGCTCGGGGCGCGCCGGCTTGCCGGCCAGCTCGTCGTTGTTCACATTGCGCGCGACAAAGCGGCCCTTGGTGTCGATGATCCCGACCACCCAGCCGGGCGGCACGTTGGCGCTGCGGATCAGCGCGTGGAAGTGCTCGGTGCTAAAGCCGTAGCTCAACACATAGCGCTGGCCCTGGTCGAGCGCCACGGGCACACTCAGCGAAGTGACCAGGCGCCGGGTGGCCGGCCCGAAAATGACGTCCGACACCATCGTGCGCTGGCGCGTCATGACCTGGCGCACCCGTTCGGCGCCGGCGCTCGGCAGCACCGGACTGCCTTTCGGCCGCACCGTGTTGATCAACTGGTTGGCCTGGCGGTCGAGCAGCACGCTCCAGCCGGTGGTGCCGCGGTCGGCCACCTGCGCCTCGTCGTAGAACGCGTCGAGCTTGCCGGCGGCGAGCGTGGGCGAGACCGCCAGCACCCGCAGCGCCGCTTCCGCGCTGTAGAGGTCGCGGTCGACCAGCAGCGCGATGCTGTGCGCGGTCTCGGTCAGGCCGCGCAGCGCGGCGTCCTTTTCGGCATTGCGCAGCATGTCCAGCGCCAGGCCGGAAAAGACAATCACGGGGACCAGGATGCCGGCGGCCAACAGGAACAGGTAAGCACGGATCCGCATCTCAGGCCGGAAAAATGAAGGGGAAAAGAAGGTCGACAGGCATGCGGCGATGATACCAAGGGAGCTCGCTCCAGGCCAACAATTGTGTGGCGCAACGAGGCTAGACGGATACAGCACGGCGCCCCGGCGCAGGCCGGCCGCGCATCGGTTATGATCCTCACAAGTGACGAAACACCATCATCCACCTACCGACCGGGAGGCCCGCGTGGCGCTGCTCGACAACTTCTTCAAGCTCGGCGAGAGCGGCACGACGGTACGCACCGAACTGGTGGCCGGCCTCACCACTTTCCTGACGATGGCCTACATCATCTTCGTCAACCCGGCCATCCTGGGCGACGCCGGCATGCCGAAAGACGCCGTGTTCGTCGCCACCTGCCTGGCCGCCGCCGCCGGCACCCTCGTCATGGCCTTGCTGGCCAACTATCCGATCGGCATGGCGCCGGGCATGGGCCTGAACGCCTACTTCGCCTACGCGGTGGTGCTGGGCATGGGCGTTCCGTGGCAGAGCGCGCTGGGCGCGGTGTTCCTGTCCGGCTGCCTGTTCCTGCTGGTGAGCCTGGTCGGCCTGCGCGGGCTGATCGTGGCCGGCATCCCGCCCGCGCTGCGCACCGCCATCACGGTCGGCATCGGCCTGTTCCTCGCGCTGATCGCCTTGAAAAGCGCCGGCCTGGTGGTGGCCCATCCGGCCACCATGGTCAGCGCCGGCGACCTGCACAAGGCGCCGGCGCTGATGGCGCTGGCCGGCTTCCTGCTCATCGCCGCGCTCGACCACCTGCGCGTAAAAGGCGCGATCCTGATCGGCATCGTCGGCGTGACACTGCTCAGCTTTGTATTCGGCGGCAACAAGTTCGCCGGCGTGGTGTCGATGCCGCCGTCGCTGGCGCCCACCTTCCTCCAGCTCGACGTGCGCGGCGCGCTCGACATCGGCATCCTCAACATCGTGCTGGTGTTCTTCCTGGTCGAACTGTTCGACGCTACCGGCACCCTGATGGGCGTGGCCAGCCGCGCCGGCCTGCTGGTGAGCGGCAAGATGGAAAGGCTCAACAAGGCGCTGCTGGCCGATAGCTGCGCCATCGTCGCCGGCGCCGCGCTCGGCACCTCCAGCACCACCGCCTATATCGAAAGCGCGGCCGGGGTGCAGGCCGGCGGGCGCACCGGGCTGACCGCGCTGGTGGTCGCGCTGCTGTTCCTGGCCTGCCTGTTCATCGCCCCGCTGGCGGCGGTGGTGCCGCCCTACGCCACCGCGCCGGCGCTGCTGTTCGTCGCCTGCCTGATGCTGCGCGAGCTGGTCGAGGTCGACTGGACCGACACCACCGAGAGCGTACCGGCCGCCGTCACCGCGCTGGTGATCCCCTTCACTTATTCGATCGCCCACGGCATCGCCTTCGGCTTCATCACCTACGCCGCGCTCAAGCTGCTGACCGGGCGCTGGCGCGAGGTCAAGCCGGTGGTGTGGGGCATCGCCGTGGTCTTTATTTTGCGCTTCGCCTACCTGGGCGGATAAGCGCTTTAACCCGAAAGCAGCCATGCAACTACGTGACGCCACCGCCGCCGATGCCGCCGCCATCGCCGCCCTCTATAACCACTATGTGCTGACCACCGCAATCTCGTTCGAGGAAGAAGCGGTGTCCGAGGCC
>JBDSTZ010000607.1:0-6123 GCA_039927975.1 Massilia sp.
GCCTTTCCGCGCCTGCCCGCCACGCTGCACACGGCCTGCCTGCGGCTGCTGTGGGCGGCCGGCTTTTCGGCCGGTATCGAATCGCTGGTTCACGCGCGCGTCCGCGCGAGAGGCGCCGCGCAGGCGCTGGCGGCGCTGGCCGCCGACGGCCCCGTCCTTCTGCTCGGTCATGGCATCATGAACCGGCTGATCGCCAGGGAGTTGACCACCCTTGGCTGGATGGCAAGCGAGCGACAAGGGAAAGGTTACTGGCAAACGGCGCGAATATTTTCGACAGACGCAAGTTGCACGGTTGCCATGCCCCAGTAAAAAACGATATCAGGTGTATGATACTGCAATCATTGATATTGTATTTAAGGGGTGAAAGCAATGGCATCCGTCACTGTTCGCAACTTACCTGATGAAACGCACCGCGCCCTGCGTGTGCGTGCCCCTACACATGGACGCAGTACCGAGGCTGAGATCAGGGCGATCCTCGAATCCGCTGTTCGACCGGAGGGGCGGATCAAGCTTGGCTCCCTGCTCGCCGAAATTGGCCGAGAAGTGGCTGGCGTCGATCTTGAGATCGAACGTGACAGGACCCCCGCAGAACCGATGAGTTTTGAATGATCCTGCTCGATACCAACGTCGTCTCTGAGCCTTTGAAAGCGGCGGGCGATACAAACGTTCTTGCCTGGATTGACGCGCAGATTATCGAGACGCTATACCTCTCGACAATCAGCCTTGCCGAATTGCGCTTCGGTATCGCTGTACTGTCAGAGGGCAAACGCCGGGACTCACTTCATTTCAGTTTTGAGCAACGCGTCTTGCCCTTGTTCGCGGGTCGCATACTCCCCTTTGACGATTCCGCATCAAAGTCCTATGCAACGCTGCGCGCACGCGCACGGGCTAGTGGGCATACCTTTGCGCCCGCAGATGGTTATATCGCGGCGGTCGCGGCGGCGCACGGTTTCGCGGTAGCCACGCGCGACACGTCGCCGTTTGACGCCGCGGGCCTGGCGGTCATTAACCCTTGGACGTGGCAAGCAAACCAGCGTCCCCCTCCCGGCCAGCGCTGACGCGCTCAATCCAGACCGACCACCCGGTCGCCATCAGTGGCTAGGCAATTGGGCGGGATCGGCGTCCATCCTCGATGCACCACCACTTGCCGCGCAGCGTGGCAAAACTCGATCCGCGTACGCGCCGGCAGGCGCTGGCGCAAAAAGGCTTCCACGGTTGACGGCAGGCTCATCTGCAAACGCATGGGGTCGCGGTCGGCGGCGGGATGGTCACTCAGATGCAGGAAGGGCGGGAACGCCGACGCCAGCATCAGCCAGCGCGACTTCACCGCGACCGACTCCGGCGCATGGCCGGCTTCGCGCAACCCGCCTTGCGCGCGTGCGGGCAAGAAATCACCGGGGATCAGATCGCCCCATCCCGAAGCGGACAAGGCACCCGCACACAGCGCGCAAGGCGTGCGAAAAAGCGACAGGTGCATACCCTGGCGCGATCCCCCGTCCCAGAGTGCGGCGCAAGCGAAACTCGCCAAAAATTCGTTGAGTTTCATGGACTTATTGGGAACAACATCAAAAGAATTATGTTGCAATGTTATTTCCGCGACATTTCATGTTAACGTTAACAACGTCGCATCCGACACCCTGCGCCACATGGATCGCCCACGACGCACTCCACTGCCGCACCGACGCCGCACTGCCATGCGGCGAGTTTCGCCAACCTTTACACCGGCGCCCATCGCTCCTGCACGCAAGGTCTGCACATTGATACGCATGGCAATGGAGACAATATCAATGGGGCACATGCCCGCTTGTCCGACGACGGTCTGCGACGCAGGCCATCGGCGGGCTGGTCGCTAGGCACGAACGATCCCCGTACCGGTCCATCAACGTAGATTGAATGAGGTATTCCAATGAAAAAAAATTCTGAGGTAGGGTCGATGGGCTTCCCAACAATCCTTGCGTACATCCGAAGCGCGCTGCCTGCGGCGACGCCGCCAAGCCGGGTGAACGTGGGCGCCGGCGCGGCGAGCCGGCCCTTCAAGGCGCCGGGCCACGGGTTCAAGTTTGATCGACGCCAGCTTGCCGCTGCCCTGTTCTTGCTGGGCTCAGCCGTGTTGCCGGCCTGCGCCGGCGCCACCGGCTTCGTCCATCCAGGCGCGCCACTGACCCTCGCCGATCTCACGACGCTCAAGACCTACGTCAACCAAGGCAAGCAGCCATGGAAGTCCGCCTTCGATCTGCTGGCGAACGACAACAAGGCTAAACTCACCTACAACATGGCCGGCCCGTACGCCACAGTGAGCCGCGCTCCCGACCTCAATCTCGCGCCATGGCGCAACGACATGGTCGCGATCTGGAACCTGGCGCGGATGTGGCACTTCACCGGCAACGAGCAATACGCCGTGAAGGCGCGCGCCATCCTGCTGGCGTGGGCCAACAACCACACAGCATTCTCGGGCAGCGAGTCGATGCTCGAGACGGGCGACTACGCTTTCATGTTCGTCGGCGGCGCCGATATCTTGCGCGGCACATGGACGGGGTGGTCGGACGACGACACGGCCGTGGTGAAGAAATATTTCAACGATGTCTTGATGCCGGCATCGAATCCCTACGGCGAGAATCAGTTCGGCGCAGCCAACAAGGGCGCCCTGGCCCTGGTCGCGCTTGGCCTGATGGCCATCTACAACGACGACAACGCGACGCTGGACAAGGTCGTCTACCAGACCCGCACGCTGGCCCACATCGGCCTGCGCAATTCCAACGACCTGGGCATGCTGGGCGACTCGCTGCGCGACCAGGGCCACGCCCATGGACAGCTCAAGTCGCTGACCATGCTCGCCGAAGCGCTCTGGAAGCAGGGCATCGACGTCTATGCCGATTTCGACGACCGCCTGCTGGCCGCCGGTGAATATTACGCGCGGGTCAATGAGCTCGTGCCGACCGTTGCCCTGCCTTTCGGCACCACCGATGCCTATTACCTCACCGATGTGACCAACCGCGGATGGCACGCCGCCGGGGGCGGGAACATACCGCTCAATCAGCTGCATGCCGCCTACGTCCTGCGCAAGGGCCAGCAGGCCCCCTTCATCACGCAGCGGCGCCTCTGGATGCCGGTCGACGGCAGCAGCTTCATGTTCCTGAAGGACGCCGACGCCTCCACCGCAACGCCGGCGCCGGCGCTGCCGATTCCGGCGACCGCCTCGATCACTTCCGGCTTTTACAATATCGATATCGGCGGTGCTTTCCCGGCCGGCGCCACCAGTTATGCCAACGGCACCTGGACCGTGCAAGGGGCCGGCTCCGAGATCTGGGGCTCGAACGACAGCTGCCACTTCACCTACAAGGCGCTCACCGGCGACGGCGCCATCATCGCCAAAGTCGAGTCGGTCCAGAACACCAATATTTCCGCCAAGGCAGGCGTGATGATGCGCACCACCCTTGCGCAAGGCGCTCCGCGCGCCTGGATGGCCGTCACCAACCGCATCCAGGTCGAACAGAACATGCCCAATCTCACGGTCTACGGCGGCAGCAACTACGGCAACAAGGCCATGGCGATCGCCAGCACCACGGCCTCGTACTGGGTGAAGCTTGAACGTATCGGCAACATGATCACTGGCTACGTGTCGCCCGACGGGACCAACTGGGCCGCCACCGACGTCGGCCGCATCGACGGCACCCTTCCCGCCACGATCTATGCCGGCCTGGTGGTGTCCTCGGTTTCCAATGGCAATCTCAATACCTCGACCTTCAGCAATGTAAGGATTACCGGCGGTAACGGTGGCGCGCCGAGCGTCATCCCCGCCGCCCCGGCCGCGCTGTATGCCGCGCCCGGCGATGGCGCCGTTCCGCTGCGCTGGCAGCAGTCCTTCGGCGCCACCGGCTACACGGTCATGCGCGCGACTTCCAGCGGCGGCCCCTACTCCGCCGTTGCGTCGAACGTCACGGACGGCAGCTACACGGACACGTCGGTGACGAACGGCACGACCTACTACTACACCGTGGTCGCCGCCAACTCCGCCGGCACCAGCGCCAATTCTCCCGAGGACAGTGTCACACCGGCGCATCCACTGGTCAACGTCGCCACCGGCGGCAGCGCGATCGACAGTTCGAACGACGCGATCAGCGCCGCATGGGCCTTCGACAAGAATTCGGCGTCGTCTTGGTGGCACACTGTCTCCACCGGCTGGCTGCGATACGACCTCGGCCACACGGAGATCGTCCGGCGCTATACGGTCATCAGCTCCGACGACCTGGTCGGGCGCGATCCGAAGAACTGGCAGTTCCAGGGGTCCAACGACGGCGTGGCCTGGACCACGCTCGACACCCAAAGCAACCAGGCCTACGCCCTGCGCACCGAGATGAAAACCTTCACGGTCGCGAGCCCGGCCGCCTACCGCTATTACCGGCTCAACATTACAGCCAACAATGGCGACCCTGGCTTTTTGCGTCTGTCCGAGTTCGGACTGTTTGCCGTCAAGCCGTAGGCCGTTGACGTTCGTGGCGAGCGCCAAGGCCTGATCGACTATGGCTGAGCAGCGCCGCCATCGGGCTAGCCAAGTAACCGCCGCGGCGCCGAAGGGCGCGGCGGCGGTCGCGGCACACACCGCGCGACGGTCGAGCGAAAAAGCGCCAAGTGACATCCGGCGGCGCGGTCCGCCGCAGCGAGTCTTGAATGCGCTGACCCGCTCAATTCAGACTGACCACCCGGTCGCCTTCCATGGCCTGGCAATTCCGCGGCAACGCCGTCCACCCGCGGTGCACCACGACTTGCCGCTCGTCGTGACAGAATTCGATCCGCGTGCTGGCCGGCAGGCGCTGGCGCACAAAGGCTTCCACGGTTGACGGCAAGCTCACCCGCAGCAGCATGGCGTCGCGGTCGGCGGCGGGATGGTCGCCCAGGTGCAGGAAGGGCGAGAACGCCGACGCCAGCATCAGCAAGCGCGACTTCACCGCGACCGGCTCGGCCGCATAGCCGGCCTCGCGCAGCCAGCCTTGCGCGCGCGCGCGCAAGTCATCACCCGGGGCCAGCTCGCCCCAGCCGGCGGCGAGCATCTCCATCACCCACTGATTGCAGTTTTGATAGGCCAGGCTGAAGGGATAGGCGTTGGCGCTGTACTTCGGCGCCAGCAGTTGCAGCGCGCGCGGGGTGTCGAGCAAGGCGCCGCGCAACCGCGCCGCGTCGGCTGCGGGAATGCGGACCGCCGCGACAAAGCCGAGGGCGGGATTGTCCATGTCCATCGTGAAGCCGGCGATGCCCTGGTCGAACAGGCGCGAGCGGCTTTCATCGCAGGCGAAATACAGTTGGCGGGTTTGCCACCCGCGCGCGTCGCGCCAGGCCAGCGCGGCGTGCGAGTAGCGGATCTGGAAGCGCTCCAGGTTCATGCCGGAGCGGCTGACCAGCACGACGTCGTCGTCGGCCTCGCCGAGCTCCTCGCGCACCACGGCGGCAAAGCGCAGCAGTTTGTCCTGCTGCGCCGCAGTCAGCGTGTGCTTGCCGTCGCAAAAGGCCAGCGAGGCGGTCGAATCGGCGCCACTCAGTTGCGCCCGCGCCGACCCGGCGACCAACAACGCCGCCAGCATCAAGCGATGGGGGAACCTCAAATGGCGACCTTGCGCGCCGCCAGTTCGTTGAAGACGGCGTCTTCGAGCACCAGGTAGAACGGTTCGCCGGCGTCGGCGCGGCCGAAGGCCAGGCCGTAGGGGCGGTTTTTGACGTTGATGACGCCGCCCTTGGCCAGTTGCTGTTTTTCGAATACGACGGTGGGAAGATCGAGCACGATGCGCTGTTGCGGCCCGGCGCCCTGCATCGCCACCCGCGTGCTGCCCGGGCGGCCCGGCGTGTGCTCGATATCGATAATTTGGTAATTGCCGTCGGCGCGGCGGTTGTCGCCGGTCGAGCTGTGGCTCGAACCCTGCAGCGAGTCGGACACGCTGCCGCTCGACGCCGAACCGGCGCTCGACGCGGACGAGGCGAAGCTTTCGGCCTGCGCGTGACAGGCCAGGCCGAGAGCGGCAACGAGAACGGTGGTGCGAATGGCGGCGAAATGACGCATGGGGATTCCTTGTCGAATTGACCGGCGCGCGATCTGGCGCCCTGCGCTATTGTAAATCGGCGGCGGGCGGGACG
>JBDSTZ010000608.1:0-12270 GCA_039927975.1 Massilia sp.
CCGGATCGACTGGTCGGCGCCGTGGCTTGCACCCTGGCGCGAGTCCGGCCTGCAAGTGAGGCAGGCGGTGGCGACGGGTGCGCCGCTGGATGCTGCACTCGATGTGTTTGCGATTGAAGCACGTGCACGTGCACGTGGGCGAGCGTCCGATGCGCGTGCGCCCGTATGCGCGCCGCGCTTCGTTCCATCCGCGAGCCTGCCCGCCGGCACAGCCTACGAGCAATACATCTTCGATACAGGCAATTGCCCGACGCGTGAGAACCTGCATGACTTTTTCAATGGCCTCGTGTGGCTCACCTTCCCGCGCATCAAGCAGCAATTGAACGCCTTGCAGGCGGCGCAGATCGCGCTCGCCGGCGTGGGCAAGTCGCGTGGCGCGGCGCGCGATGGCGCCACCATTTTTGATGAAAACTCGGCGCTGCTGGTGGTGCGTGCCGGCCTGGCGGGCGAACAACTGGTGGCAGCGCTGCGCGCGCACGGCTGGATTGAGGCACTATACGAACGGCGCGCGGTCTTTGGCGCCGATGCCGAGGTCTGGCTGTTCGGTCACGCGCTGATGGAAAAGCTGGTCGCGCCGCGCAAGGCGATCACCGCGCATACCTGGGTAGTGTGGGCCGGCGCCGACTATTTTCGCCTCGACGCCGATGCGCGGCGCGACTGGATCGACCGCCAGGTCGGCGCCGCGCTGGCCGAGGTGGCATTGAACACGGCCTGCTTCACCCCCTTGCAAGTGCTCGGCGTGCCGGGCTGGTGGGAAGCGCAGGACGAAGCGTTTTACCTGGATACGAGCGTGTTCCGGCCCAAGCGGGCCGCCTGTAACAGATGGGGAGACTGAGATGACGACCGTTCGTTGGGGCATTCTGGGCACCGGCAAGATCGCCCACGCCTTCGCCAGAGCGCTGGGCGATACGCCGGGCGCGCTGCTGGCCGGCGTGGCCTCGCGCAGCATCGACAGCGCCAAGGCTTTTGCGCGTGAATTCGGCGCCGCCTCGGCCTATGGCTCCTACCAGGAGCTGGCCGACGCCGCCGACATCGACCTGGTCTACATTGCCACGCCGCACCCGATGCACGCCGAGAATGCGCTGCAGATGCTCGGCGCCGGCAAGGGCGTGCTGTGCGAAAAGCCGTTCACCCTGAACCGCCGCGAGGCCGAGCAGGTGGTGGCGCTGGCGCGCGCCAAGCGGCTGTTCCTGATGGAGGCGATGTGGACGCGCTTCCTGCCGGCGCTCGACGAAGTGCGGCGGGTGGTCAAGTCGGGCGAGATCGGCACGGTGACGCAGGTGAGCGCCGATTTCGGTTTTCCGGCCACGGTCGATGCGGACCACCGCCTGCTCAACGCGGCGCTGGGCGGCGGCGCGCTGCTCGACATCGGCATCTATCCGCTGTCGATCGCCACCGACTTGCTGGGGCCGGTGACGGCGGTGCAGGCGCAGGCCGAGATCGGACCGACCGGGGTCGACGTGCAGACCGGCTTCATTCTCAAGCACGAAGGCGGCGGCATGTCGGTGTGCGGCTGCTCGCTCAAGGCGTCGATGCCGGTCGAGCTGACCGTGTCGGGCGAGCGCGGGCACGTGCGCATCAACAGCATGTTCTACAAGGGAGAATCGGTCAGCGTGACGCTGGCCGGCGGCGTCACCCGCACGGTGCCGACACCGTTCATCGGCAACGGCTACGTGCACGAGGCGATCGAGGCGCAGCGCTGCTTTCGCGCTGGCCTGATCGAAAGCCCGAGGATGACGCACGCTGACACGCTGGCGCTGATGGGCGTGCTCGACACCATCCGCGCGCAGATCGGCCTGCGTTATCCGGCCGACTGATTAGCTGGCCGGGGGCAGGCGCAGGATCCAGTCCGAGATCTTGTTCAGCGCGACCGGCGCGAAGGTCTCCTCGATTCCGGCATATTCGGAAGGCGCGCCCGTTGTCGCGGTCTGGAACAGATGATTCAGTGCCGGCATTTCGATAAACTCGGTGGCCTTGTTGGGCGGCAGGGCGGCCCGAATCGCGTTCATGTTCATGGCGGCGGGCACCTGGAGGTCGCGCGCGCCGTTCATCACCAGCACTGGCTGCTTCACGAGGCGCAACGTGGGCGCCGGGTCGAACGCCAGCATGGCGCGGAACCAGGGGGTGTTGAGTCGCTCCAGCTGCGTTTTCGCATCGGCCGGGTCGATATCCTTGCCGGCGACGGCGCGGTCAAAGGCCGTTTTTGCCAGCGCCGTGGTGTCGTCAACGGTGCCGGGAGCGGTGAGCGCGGCGAACACCTCGGTGTTTATACTGCTGCTTTTGGCGATGTCTGACTCGCTGCGCCCATCGGCACGGCTGATCAGCGCCGTCTGTTCGGTCAGCAACTTGTCGCCGCGTACGCCGGGGCCGGCCAGCATGACGATAAAGGCGAGTCCGGGGTCGTGCGCGGCGACCAGTGGCGCGATCATGCCGCCTTCGGAATGGCCCACAACGCCGAGCCGGCGCGCGTCGACTTCGGGCCGGGTGCGCAGGTAGGCCACGGCCGCCTCGGCGTCGGCGGCGAAATCGTAGGTGGACGCCAGCTTGTAGTTGCCGGTCGACGCGCCGACACCGCGTTTATCGTAACGCAGCACGGCGATCCCCTGGCGATTCAGGTGGTCAGCCAGCACCATGAAGACCTTGTGGCCGAAGGCTACTTCGTCACGGGTATGCTGGCCGGAGCCGGCCACCAGCACGACCGCCGGAAACGGGCCGGCGCCTGGCGGCACGCTCCATACTCCCGTCAGCTTGACGTCGGCTTTGACGTTGGCGAAGCTGACCTCCTGCGCGCTGTACGGCGCGGCCGATTTCGCGATGGCTTCCTCCTGCGGGCGCTTGAAGACTAGCCGCGCCATGCCCTTGGCGTCGACCCGCTTCAATACCAGCGGCGTCGACTTGCCCTGGCTCCAGGTGCCGACCCAGGCTTGCTGTTTCTCGTCCCATTCGCCTTCAAACTTGCCCTTCAAACGCTCGATCGAAATGCTCAGATTCGTGGCGCTGGCGGTCACTTTGTCGGCGACCATCAGTTCCTTCGTTTGATCCGGGCTGCCAAGGTCGGCGTGGTAGCTGCCATCTGGCGCCTTGGTGATGTGCGCGGTGACGCGGATGGTGCCGGCGATGACGCCGCCCCAGTCGCCCTGCGCCTCCTCGCTGAAGGCGGGCGCGCTGGCGGCGAAGGCGAATGCGAGGGCGATACAGGCGTGCGGAACGAGTTTTTTCATTGTGACTTTCAGGGACGGTGAAGAAAAAATGAATTCAGGGCCCGACGAGAGCCGTGTTGATGAGGCCCTGCTCGTCGAGTGAAAGGACCCATTGCGCCGAGCCGTGCTCGTAGCGCACCAGGTATTTGTCGGCGCCGTTGCCGGCCACGCCGATGAATTCGATCGACTTGACGGCGCCGAGCCGGGAAAGGCGAGCGCGCATGGCGCTCGCCTGTCGGCGCATCGCTTCGGCCAGTTCGGGACCGATGCCGTCGAACTGGATCGGCGTCGCATTGATCTGCACGAACAGGCGTCGCAATGCCGCTTCGGTGCCGGGTGAGGCGGTCTGTTGCGCGACTTTGCGCTCCAGTGTCTCCTTGAAGCGGGCGGCGGCGGCGTCGTCGATGCGCTTGGCCACCAGATCGGGTTGGCCGGGTATATGCAGCACCAAGGCGCCGACGCGGCCTCGAGGATCGCGCGTGACCGAGACGTCGATCTTGAGGGAAGGGATGCTGAAACCGCCGTCGCCTGCGGGCACCATGTCCACCGGACCGTGCTCGCGCAGCGCGATGCGCAGCTGCTCGCCGGCGCCCGTGACGACGAGCAAGTTGTTGCCGGTGGCCAGATAGCTGCCAGCCATGCTGCCGATGGCGGCCGGCGCCTGGGGCGCGTTGGGCGGCATGATCTGCGCGGCGATGGTCGCGGTGGCGAGCGACAGGCAGGCCAGCGCGGCGGCGGCGCTGCGGTTCCAGCGCGCCGGCTGCTTGAGCATGATGCGGATGCGTTGCTCGAGGAAGGAGGCGCTCTCCGACATCGCCGCCGCCGCGCCAAGGTAGCCCGACTGGCGCTGGCCGACCGCCAGCAAGGTGGCGCCGTAATCGGCCAGGTTGCGCTTGTGGCGCAGCACGCGGGCGTCGCAATCGACTTCGATGGCGCGGCGCAGCCGGTGCAACTGCCACCAGAGCGGCAGGTTCCACGGCATCAGGATCAGCAGGCAGAGGGCGACGCTAAGCAGCTGCGGATCAAACGCGTCAAGGTGGGCCTGTTCGTGGGCGATCACCAGGTCCTGCTGGGTGGTGTCGGCGCACGTGAGCCAGGCCGGCACCACGATGCGCGGGCGCAGCAGGCCGACCACTGCCGGGCCGGTGTCGGGCGCCACCAGCACCTCGGTGCCGCTCATCTGCGTGCCGCGCCAGTGGCGCTTGCGGCGCACCACCACCGCGCCGCTCACCAGCAACCCGAGCGCGATGGCGGCCGAGGCGGCGAGCCAGGCGCGTTTGATGGTGGTGGCCATGTCGGCCTGCGGGGCAAGGTGGACGGCCGCCGGCGCGATGAACGGCAGGCGCAGCGAGGCTGATTCGCGCAGCACCACGATCTTCTGCGACACCGCTGGCGTGAACAGATTGGGCAACTCGATCGTGACGGACGAGATCACCGTCGGAATCAGCAGCGAGGCGACGATCGCCAGCGCCCAGATCCAGCGCCGGGGTCCGCGCCGCTGGTGCACCGCCTGTTCAGCCAGCAAGGCGGCGCCGCTTAACAGCAGCGTCACCGCCACCACATAGATCATCCAGGCGATCATTTGCCGTCCTTGCCGGCGTTCTGCTCGTCGAGCAGTTGCTGAATGCGGGCGATCTGCGCCTCGCTCAGTTTTTTATCCGACACCAGCTGGGCGAACAGCAGTTCGGTCGAGCCGTTGAACAGCTTGTCGGTGAGGTGCTTGAGGGCGCTCTTGCGCGCTGCCTGCTGCTTGACCTTCGCGAAATAGCGGTGGCCGCGGCCTTCTTCCTCGTGGCCGACAATCTCCTTGGTTTCGAGTGTGCGCAGCACCGTCAGCACGGTGTTGTAGGCCAGCTGGTCGTCGAGGCGCTCGCGCACCTCGGCCACCAGCGAGGGGCCGTGGGTCCACAAAACGCGCATCACATCGGCTTCGCGGTCGGTCAGGGAAATGCTCATGGCGGTTAGATAAACTATAAAGATAGTTGATAATACCGTCTTCACGACGCATGTCAACTACAACTGTAGTTGATTGAAGCTAGACCTTCAGGAATTCCTCGCGCCCGCCGAGCCAGCGCGCCAGGTGGGCGTCGACCGTGGCGGCTTTGTCGGCGGTGGCTTCCTGCAGCAGGTCGTGGGCGACGTCGCGGGCCTGTTCGACCAGCCACTGGTCGGTCTCCAGATCGGCGAAGCGCAGCATGGCCTGGCCCGACTGGCGCGCGCCGAGGAATTCGCCGGGGCCGCGAATTTCCAGGTCGCGCCGGGCGATCTCGAAGCCGTCGGTGGTTTCGCGCATCGTCATCAGACGCTGCTTGGCGACCCCGCCGAGCGGACTTTGGTACAGCAGCAGGCAGACGCTGGCCGCGCTGCCCCGTCCGACCCGTCCGCGCAGCTGGTGCAGCTGCGACAGGCCGAAGCGCTCCGCGTGCTCGATCACCATCAGCGAGGCGTTCGGCACGTCGACCCCGACTTCGATCACGGTGGTGGCGACCAGCACCTGTACCGCATTGGCCGAGAAGGCGTCCATCACCTCCTGCTTTTCGGCCGGCTTCAAGCGCCCGTGCACCAGGCCCACCTGCAAGTCGGGCAGGGCCTCGGCCAGCATCGCGTGGGTGTCGGTGGCGGTCTGCAGCTGCAAGGCTTCGGATTCCTCGATCAGCGGGCACACCCAGTAGACCTGGCGCCCTTCAAGCGCCGCGGCGTGGACCCGCTCGATGACTTCGTCGCGCCGATTCTGGTCGATCGCGCGCGTGACGATCGGGCTGCGGCCGGGCGGCAGCTCGTCGATGATCGACACTTCCAGGTCGGCGTAATAAGTCATCGCCAGCGTGCGCGGGATCGGCGTGGCCGACATCATCAGCTGGTGCGGGGTCTTGCCGTTGCTGCCCTTGTTGCGCAGGGTGAGGCGCTGGCCGACGCCGAAGCGGTGCTGCTCGTCGACGATCACCAGGCCGAGTTTGGCGAACTGCACGGTGTCCTGGATCAGCGCGTGGGTGCCGATCACCAGTTGCGCCTCGCCCGATTCAACCAGCGCGGTGGCGGCCAGCTTGTCCTTTTTCTTCAGGCTGCCGGTCAGCCAGGCGACCTTCACGCCGAGCGGCTCCATCCAGGCGGCGATCTTGCGGAAGTGCTGGTCGGCCAGGATTTCGGTCGGCGCCATCAACGCCGCCTGGTAACCGCTGTCGATCGCCTGGGCGGCCGCCAGCGCGGCGACCACGGTCTTGCCGCTGCCGACGTCGCCCTGCAGCAGGCGCTGCATCGGATAGCCGTGGCGCAGGTCGGCGCGGATCTCCTGCAGCACGCGGGCCTGGGCGCCGGTCAGTTTGAAGGGCAGGACGTGCAGAAAACGCTCGGACAGCGCGCCGACCGTTTTCAGCACCGCCGCGCCCTTGGCCCGGCGCGCGCGCTGGGCGCGTTTGAGCGAGAGCTGCTGGGCCAGCAGTTCGTCGAACTTCATGCGCACCCAGGCCGGGTGCGAGCGGTCGGCCAGCGCGTGCTCGTCGATTTCCTGCGGCGGGTAGTGCAGCAGGCGCACGGCCGGCTCGAAGTTGGTCAGGTTCATCGCGGCGAGCAGCTGCGGCGGCAGGGTGTCCTGCCAGTCGACCCGCTTCATGGCGTCGGCGATCGCGCGCCGCAGGATCGCCTGCGACAAGCCTTCGCCGGACGGGTAGACCGGGGTCAGCACGGTCGGCAGCGGCGCGCCCTCGTTGATCACCTTGTAGGCCGGATGGACCATCTCGGCGCCGAAAAAGCCATGCTTGAGCTCGGCGCGGGCGCGCACCCGGGTGCCCTCGGCCAGCTGCTTGAGCTGGCTGCCGTAGAAGTTCATGAAGCGCAGCAGCAGTTCGCCCGAGTCGTCGGCGATGGTGACCAGCAGCTGGCGGCGCGGGCGGAAGGCGATCTCGTTCTTGATCACCACCCCTTCGACCTGCGACACATGGCCGCCGCGCAGACAGGCTTCGTGGATCGGCACGACCTGGGTCTCGTCCTCGTAGCGCATGGGCAGGTGCAGCACCAGGTCCATGTCGGTGCGAAGTCCCAGCTTGGCCAGCTTGCTTTCGTTGGTTTTCGGGGCTGGTTTCGGTTTCGATGGGGGCATAAACGCTGCTGGTGTCGGGCAAGTGGCGTAAAATAGAGGGTTGCCTTGCGCTTTGCGCCTGTGATGCGCATATTGTAAGGCCCTTGAACCCCATTTTTCCAGAATTACCCGCATGTACTCGCTTTCCGACTTCGATTTCGACCTTCCCCCCGAGCGCATCGCGCAATTGCCGCTGCCCGACCGCAGCGCTTCGCGCCTGCTGCAGCTTGACGGCGAGCGGATCGTCGACCGCCAGTTCGCCGACATCGTCGAGCTGCTGGCGCCGGGCGACCTCTTGGTGATGAACGACACGCGGGTGCTGAAAGCGCGCTTTTTCGGCGTCAAGGAAACCGGCGGCAATGTCGAAGTGCTGGTCGAGCGGGTGCTCGACAGCCGCACCGTGCTGGCCCAGGTGCGCGCCTCGAAGTCGCCCAAGCCGGGCAACCGGATCCGCCTGGCCGACGCCTTCGACGTCGTCGCCGGCGAGCGCGCCGGCGAATTCTTCACCCTCACCTTCGAGGGCGACGTGTTCGAATTGATCGAGGCGCACGGCCGCCTGCCGCTGCCGCCGTATATCGACCACGCCGCCGACGCCTTTGACGAACAGCGTTACCAGACCGTGTATTCGAAGGAGCCGGGCGCGGTGGCGGCGCCCACCGCCGGCCTGCATTTCGACCAGGCGCTGCTCGACCGCCTGGCCGCCAGGGGCGTGCAGTTCGCCTACGTCACGCTGCACGTGGGGGCCGGCACCTTCCAGCCGGTGCGGGTCGAGGCGCTGGCCGAGCACAAGATGCACACCGAGTGGTACACCGTGCCGCAGGCGACCGTGGACGCGGTGCGCGCGGCGCAGGCGGCCGGGCGCGACGTGGTGGCGGTCGGCACCACCAGCTTGCGCGCGCTCGAATCGGCCTCGCAGTCGGGCCGCCTGGAAGCGGGCAGCGCCGACACCGCGCTGTTCATCACGCCGGGCTACCTGTTCAAGACCGTGACGCGCCTGATCACCAATTTCCACCTGCCGAAATCGACCCTGCTGATGCTGGTGTCGGCGTTCGCCGGCTACGCGCCGATCCGCGCCGCCTACGCCCACGCGATCGCCAGCGAGTACCGCTTCTTCAGCTACGGCGACGCGATGCTGCTGACGACGACCATGCGCGCGGCGGCGAACGCGGCGCCGCCTCCCTGATGGCGCGGCGGCTGGCCGTGGCGCGGCGACCATGGCGGGGCGGGCGATGACGATCTTCCTGACCCGGGTCGTCCCGCATCATTCCAAGAGCATCGCCGCCGGCGACGTCGCGCCGTCCGCGCCGGGTCCGTTGCCGCCGCTGTCGCCGGCGCTGACCCGCGCCCGCATGCCCGGCGCCATCTCCGGCATCGCCGGCGCCGTTCAACCCATTTCCCCAGAAAGTATCTGATGTTGGAATTCACCCTCCTCAAGACCGACACCAGCGGCCTGTCGCACGCGCGCCGCGGCCGCCTGAATGTCAACCACGGCACCATCGAGACGCCGATCTTCATGCCGGTCGGCACCTATGGTTCGGTCAAGGCGATGTCGCCGGTCGAACTCAAGGAGATCGGCTCGCAAATCATCCTGGGCAACACTTTCCACCTGTGGCTGCGCCCGGGCACGGAAGTGTTCAACAAGTTTGGCGGCTTGCACGCCTTCATGGGCTGGGACAAGCCGATCCTCACCGATTCGGGCGGCTTCCAGGTGTTTTCATTGGGTGCGATGCGCAAGATTACCGAGGAAGGCGTCAAGTTCGCCTCGCCCATCGATGGCAGCAAACTGTTCCTGTCGCCGGAAATCTCGATGCAGATCCAGCGCGCCTTGAATTCCGACATCGTCATGCAGTTCGACGAATGCACGCCCTATGAAATCGACGGCCGCCCCGCCACCGCCGAGGAAGCGGCCAAGTCGATGCGCATGTCGCTGCGCTGGGCCCAGCGCTCGATGAACGAATTCACCGGCGGCGGCAATCCCAACGCCCTGTTCGGTATCGTGCAGGGCGGCATGTTCGAGCATTTGCGCGACGAATCGCTGGCCGGCCTGGAAGAGATCGATTTTCCCGGCCTGGCGATCGGCGGCCTGTCGGTGGGCGAACCGAAGGAGGACATGCAGCGCATCTTGCAGCACGTCGGCCCGCGCCTGCCAGCGGACAAGCCGCACTACCTGATGGGGGTGGGCACGCCGGAAGACCTGGTGGCCGGGGTGGCCAACGGCATCGACATGTTCGATTGCGTGATGCCGACCCGCAATGCGCGAAATGGCTGGCTGTTCACCCGTTTTGGCGACGTCAAGATCAAGAACGCCCGCTACAAGGATGACCAGGCGCCGCTCGACGAGAGTTGCGATTGCTACTGCTGCAAGAACTTCTCGCGCGCCTATCTGCACCATTTGCACCGCTCCAAGGAAATCCTCGGCGCGCGCCTGAACACCATCCACAATCTGCACTATTACCTGAAATTGATGCAGGAAATGCGCGACGCCATCGACGCCGACGGCTTCCACGCCTTCCGGCTGCAATTTAACGCCGACCGCACGCGCGGGATCTGACGCGGCGAGGCGTTAAATTTCTGTCAACGCCTTGCAAAAACAATTGTGGCAACCAGATAGCCTCAACGTCGCCGGGCCAGTCAGGCAGTGCTAGAATACAGCGCTGCTTTTTTAACCAAGTAAAAATACTCATTGGAGTCACCGTGTTCATTTCCAACGCATACGCACAAGCCCCGGGCGCTGCCGCCGACGCCGGCCTGGCAGGCATTTTTGCCGGCCCGATCCCCATTTTCGTGATGATGTTTGCGGTCATGTACTTCGTGATGATTCGTCCGCAGCAAAAACGCGCCAAGGAACAGCGCGCGATGATGGATGCGCTGGCCAAGGGCGACGAAGTGATCACCTCGGGCGGTCTGCTTGGCAAGGTGTCCAAGGTCAGCGAAGCCTACGTCACCATCGAAGTGGCAAGCAACACCGAAATCGTGGTGCAGAAGAGCGCTATCTCGACCCTGCTGCCGAAGGGCACAATGAAGTCCCTGTAAGCTCGGCGCGCGGCATCCCTGCCGCACCTGCCTGCTCAACATCGAACGCTGGAACACTATGAATCGCTATCCCCTCTGGAAATATATCCTGATCGTCGTCGCGCTGCTGCTGGGCGTGCTCTATACGGCGCCGAACTACTTTCAAGAATCGCCAGCCCTGCAAGTGACGACCGCCAAGACCACCGTCAAGGTCAACAGCGAGACGGCAGCGCGCGTCGAGCAGGCGCTCAAGAAGGAGGGCGTTCCAGCCGAGCGCGTCGGCCTCGAAGGGGAGGGCGCCAGCAGTTCGGTGCGGGCCCGCTTCGCCTCCACTGACGCGCAGTTCAAGGCCAAGCTGGCGCTCGAACGCGCGCTCAATAGCGACCAGGCCGATCCCGACTACATCGTCACGGTCAACCTGGTGAAGAACACCCCGGCCTGGATGCAAGCCCTGCACGCCAAGCCGATGAACCTCGGCCTCGATCTGCGTGGCGGCGTGCACTTCCTGCTACAGGTGGACGCGCCGGCGGTGCTGGAAACCAAGATGAAGGGTTACCAGGCCAGCGTGCGCGGCCTGCTGCGCGACAAGAACGTGCGCCACGCCGGCATCGACCGCGTCGCCAACACCATCGAAGTCAAATTCCGCGACGCCGAGACGCGCAGCAAGGCGCGCAACGTGCTGGTCGGCACGCTGCAAGACCTGGCCTTGACCGATGCCGCCGACGGCACCGACCTCAAGCTGCTCATCTCGCTCAAGCCGGACGCCCTCAAGCGCACCGTCGACGAAGGCGTCAAGCAGAACATCGCGACCCTGTCCAAGCGGGTCAACGAACTGAACGTGTCCGAGCCGATCATCCAGCAGCAGGGCGCCGACCGCATCGTCGTCGAGCTGCCGGGCGTGCAGGATGTCGCCCACGCCAAGGACATCATCGGTCGCACCGCCACTCTCGAAGTGCGCATGGTCGACGAAACCGTGACCCCCGGCAGCGAGTTGACGGCGGCGATTCCGCTCGGTTCCGAACTGTTCACGGTCGGCCGCGACGCCCCGGTGGTGCTGTACAAGGAACTGGTGCTGACCGGCGACTATATTTCCAGCGCGGTGGCGACGGTCGACCAGAACCAACAGCCTGCCGTGGCGATCGACCTCAACGGCGACGGCGGACGCCGCATGCGCGAAGCGACCCGCGAGCGGGTCGGCAAGAAGATGGCCATGGTGCTCAAGGAAAAGGGCAAGTACACGGTGCTGTCGGTGGCCAACATCATCAGCGAACTGGGCAGCAGCTTCCAGATCACCGGCATGGGCTCGGCCGAGAAATCGACCGAACTGGCTTTGCTGCTGCGCTCGGGCGCACTGTCGGCGCCGATGGAATTCGTCGAGGAACGTGTGATCGGTCCTGGCCTGGGCGCTGAAAACATCGCCAAGGGTTTCTACTCGACGGTGTACGGTTTCGTCGCCATCGCCATCTTCATGATCATCTACTACCAGCTGTTCGGTTTCTTCAGCGTGCTGGCGCTGGCCTGCAACCTGGTGTTCCTGCTGGCGTTGCTGTCGATGCTGCAGGTGACGCTGACCCTGCCCGGTATCGCCGCCATCGCGCTGGCGCTCGGCATGGCGATCGACGCCAACGTGCTGATCAATGAACGCATCCGCGAGGAGCTACGCGGCGGCAACACGCCGCAGGCGGCCATCGCCGCCGGTTTCGACCGCGCCTGGGCCACCATTCTCGACTCCAACGTGACGACCCTGATCGTCGGCCTGGCGCTGCTGGTGTTCGGTTCCGGCGCGGTGCGCGGCTTCGCGGTGGTGCACTGCCTCGGCATCCTGACCTCGATGTTCTCGGCCGTGTTCGTCTCGCGCGGCGTGGTCAACCTGTGGTACGGCCGCAAGAAGAAGCTCGGCAAGATTGCCATCGGTACCGTGTGGACGCCCGGCGTCACCTCGATCAGAAAGAAAAGACCAGGGCGCCCGCCGCGCGGCGGGCC
>JBDSTZ010000609.1:0-10936 GCA_039927975.1 Massilia sp.
CTTTGATCGAGTTCGTACACTGTCTTCCCGCGAAGCTTGAGCGCTTCCGAGACGTACAAAAAATTTTCGGAATGGCCGGCGAACAGCAGGCCATTCGGTTTCATGAGCGGGACGAAGCGGCCGAGGATCTTGCGCTGGGTGGCCTTGTCGAAGTAGATCATCACATTGCGGCAGAAGATGACGTCGAACTGGCCGCCCACCGGCCAGCTGTCGGCCAGCAGATTGAGCTGGCGGAAGGTCACCAGCTGGCGCAGTTCGGGACGCACCCGCACCATGCCGGCCTGCTCGCCTTTGCCGCGCAAGAAGAAGCGCTTGGCGCGCTCGGTGGCCATCTTGTCGAGCCGCTCGATGCCGTACACGCCTCGGTCGCCCACCGCCAGCACATTGGTGTCGATGTCGGTGGCGACGATCGTCACCGGCGGCGTGAGCGTGTTGAAGGCTTCGCAGGCGGTCATGGCGATCGAATACGGCTCCTCGCCGGTCGAACTGGCCGAGCACCAGATCGTGATCGGGCCGGACAGCGATTTCAGATGGTCGGCCAGCAGCGGAAAATGGTGGGCTTCGCGAAAGAAGGAAGTCAGGTTGGTGGTCAGCGCGTTGATGAACGATTCCCACTCCTCGCCCAGGCGGCCGGCTTCGAGCTCGTCGAGGTAGGTGTCGAAGGAGACGATGCCGGTCGCGCGCAGACGCCGCGCCAGGCGGCTGTAGACCATTTCCTGCTTGCTGTCGGCGAGCGAAATCCCGGCGCGCGCGTAAATCAGTGCGCGCACCCGCTCGAAGTCACGCCTGGTGAAGTCGAATTCCTTGGTAGTGTCAGATTTATTTTGCGGCACGTCTTTATCTTTCCAGTGTTTCGAAAACCGCATCGTGCACTACTGTCGCAGCGTCTGTCCCGCGTGAACCTCTTCTTGGCTAGAACGTTAGAACTCTTCCCAGTCGTCGGTCACGACCGCCGCCTTTTTCGGCTTCGGCAGCGCGGCGCGCTCGGGCTTGTCGGCCGGCTTGTCCAGTTTGGGACCGGCCGGCGCCACCGCCACAGGGGCCGCGGCCGGCTTCACCACCCGCCTTGGCGGCGGCGGGCGCAGGGCTTTTTCGGCGTCGCCATCGAGCTTGAACACGCTCATTGCGCGGGCGACGATTTCGGCCTGCTCCTGCATCGATTCGGCCGCCGCGGCGGCTTGCTCGACCAGGGCGGAATTTTGCTGGGTCATTTCGTCCATCTCGGTGATGGCGACGTTGACTTCCTCGATGCCCAGGCTCTGTTCCTGGGTCGCGGCGGTGATCTCGCCCATGATGTCGGCGACCTGGCGGATCGAGGTGACGATCAGTTCCATGGTCTGGCCGGCCTGGTCGACCAGGCGACTGCCGGCGTCGACCTTGTCGACCGAATCGCCGATCAGCGACTTGATCTCTTTCGCCGCGCCGGCCGAGCGCTGGGCCAGGTTGCGCACTTCGGCGGCGACGACGGCGAAGCCGCGCCCCTGCTCGCCGGCGCGCGCCGCTTCGACCGCCGCGTTCAGCGCGAGGATGTTGGTCTGGAAGGCGATGCCGTCGATGACGCCGATGATGTCGACGATCTTGCGCGAGCTCTCCTTGATCGAGCCCATGGTGTCGACCACTTCCGACACCACCTTGCCGCCTTGCGCGGCGACCGAGGAAGCCGACACGGCCAGCTGGTTGGCCTGGCGCGCATTGTCGGCGTTCTGCTTGACGGTGCTGGTCAGTTCTTCCATCGAGCTGGCGGTCTGCTCGAGCGAACTGGCTTGCGACTCGGTGCGCGACGACAGGTCGGCGTTGCCGGAGGCGATCTCCAGCGAGGCGGTGGTGATGGTGTCGGTACCGAGACGCACTTCGCCAACGGTGCGCGCCAGGCTCTGGTTCATGTCCTTGAGCGCCTGCAGCAATTCGCTCGTTTCGTCCTGGCCTTCGACCTCGACGTGGGCGGTCAATTCGCCGGCGGCGACCTTGCGCGCCGCGCTTACCGCCGCTTCGAGCGGGGTGGTGATCGAGCGCGAAATGAACATGGCGAAGCCGATGCCGATGGCGACGGCCAAAAGACCCAGGCCCGCCAGCATCATGTTGAGCTGACCGTCGGCGGCCAGCGAGGCCTTCATCGACAGGTCGCCGGCCGCCTGGTGCAGGCCGAGCAGCTTGTCGAGCAGCGCCAGCGCCTGGTCGTTGAGCGGGGCGACCCGGGTGCTGACGACCTTGCCTGCGCCCACCGGGCCGGCGTCCGCCGCCATGGTCTGCACTTCCTTGACGGCGACATCGATCTGCCGGTCGATCACGGCGATGTCAGCCACCAGCTTCTTCTCGGCGTCGTCCATGCCGTCGGCCAGCAGCTTGTCGCGCGCCTCGTCGTAACGCTTGCGCTGCAGCTTGAATTCGGCGCCCTCTTTCTCGATCAAAGCCGGGTCGACGTTCAGGGCCATATTGCGCACCGCGATGGCGCCCTGCAGCATGGCGTTCTTCATCGCGCCGGCATGCTGTTTCTTGGCGGTGGTCAGATTCTGGGCGCTCACCAGCCCGGCCTTGTTGGCGCCATTGAGCACGTTGGCCAGCACCAGGGTGACCACCAGGATCAACAGGATGCTGCCGAAGCCGAACATCAGGCGGGTGCCGATTCTATAGTCGCGCAAATTCATGGATTCTCCTGACCGGTTCTGCGGTGGCTATTACGGGTGCGCTGCACTTTACGCGGCGAGTTTTTCGACCAGGCCCATTTCGCTCGACGACATCAGCTTGTCGATGTCGATCAGGATCAGCATGCGCTCGTCGACCGTGCCCAGGCCGACCAGGTAGTCTGAATTGAACACCGCGCCCATTTCTGGCGCCGGCTTGACCTGATCGGCCGACAGGGTGGTGACGTCGGAGACGCTGTCGACCACCATGCCCATGATGCGCCCGCCGATGTTCAGGATGATCACCACGGTGAACTGGTCGTACACCGGCGTGCCCAGCTTGAACTTGATGCGCATGTCGACCACCGGGATGATGATGCCGCGCAGGTTGATGACGCCCTTGATGAATTCAGGCGCGTTGGCGATGCGGGTGACCGCCTCGTAGCCGCGGATCTCCTGCACCTTGAGGATATCGATGCCGTATTCCTCCGAGCCGAGGGTAAAGGCGAGAAATTCGCTGCCTGCGCCGTCCTTGATATCGCCGGCCTTGCTGCTTGTTGCGGTCATCGACATGATGGTTGTCCTTGAATGAATTGGTTAGACACTAGATTGATCTGAAAGTGCGCCCGCCGTGCGGGCGCTTATGAAAATACCGTGTCGTCGGCCAGCTGGCGCGACGAGCGCATCACCGCCGAGACATCGAGAATGAGCGAGACGCCACCGTCGCCGAGGATGGTGGCGCCCGAGATGCCGGTCACCTTGCGGTAGTTCGACTCGAGGTTCTTGACCACCACCTGCTGCTGGCCGACCAGGTCGTCGACGAACAGGCCGGCCTTGCGGCCTTCCGATTCGAGGATCACGATGATGCCCTCGGACGGATTGGTGAAGCGCGGTTCGATGTCGAACATCTGGTAGAGCGGAATGAGCGGCAGGTATTCGCCGCGCACCTTGATCACCTGGCCCTTGCCGCTGATGTCCTTGATGTCTTCCGGCGCCGGCTGCAGCGATTCGACCACGAAGCCGAGCGGCAGGATGTAGACTTCCTCGCCGCAGCGGATCGACATGCCGTCGAGGATGGCGAGCGTCAGCGGCAGCGAAATCGAGATGGTGGTGCCGAAGCCCTTGGCCGAGCGGATGTCGACCGAGCCACCCATGGCGGTGATGTTGCGCTTGACGACATCCATGCCGACGCCGCGTCCGGAGACGTCGGTGACCGCTTCGGCGGTCGAAAAACCGGGGGCGAAAATAAGCTGCCAGACCTCGCTGTCGCTCATCGCGTCCGACACCGGCAAGCCGTTCTGGGCGGCCTTGGCGAGAATCCGCTCGCGGTTCAAGCCGCCGCCGTCGTCGGATACTTCGATGACGATGTAGCCGCCCTGGTGGCCGGCCGAGAGGAACAGACGGCCGGACTCGGTCTTGCCGGCGGCGACACGCGCGGCCGGCAGTTCGATGCCATGGTCGATACTGTTGCGCACCAGGTGGGTGAGCGGATCGACGATGCGTTCGATCAGGCCCTTGTCCAGTTCCGTGGCGGCGCCGTTGGTGATGAAGTCGACCTTCTTGCCCAGCTTGGCCGCCAGGTCGCGCACCATGCGCGGAAAGCGCGAGAACACGAAGTCCATCGGCATCATGCGGATCGACATGACCGCTTCCTGCAGGTCGCGGGTGTTGCGGGTGAGCTGGCTGACGCTGTTGAGCAGGCGCTCGTGGACCATCGGATCGAGGCCGTCGCTGCGCTGCTCGATCATGGCCTGGGTGATCACCAGTTCGCCAATCAGGTTGATCAGCTGGTCGACCTTCTCGATCGAGACGCGGATCGAGGACGATTCGGCGCCCGGCGCCAGGCTCTTGTCTTCCTTCTTGATCAGGCCACCGGTCTTCTTGTCGATCAGGCCGTCGAGCACTTCGGCGGCCTCGATGCGCGGCGCGGCGACCGGCGCGGCCGGCCTGGGCGCGGGCGGCGTGGCGACAATGCCGGCGTCGGCGCGGATTTGTTCGATCGGCTGGAAGAAGCCGTAACCGAGGTCGTCGTCGGAAGTTGGCAACGGCGCCTCGGCGGCCGCGTTGGCGGCTTTTTCGTCAGCGTCAAGCGGGTCGAAGAAACCGTAGCCCTGGTCCATTTCGACCTTCGCGCGGGCGGCCGCCTCGATGGCTTGCTGCTCGGGCGTCAAGGCCGGCGCCTCGAAAATCTTCAGGTCTTCGGGATTAAGCACGAAGGAGCAGATCGCGATGATGTCGTCGAGGCTCTCGTGGGTGGTGAGGGTCAGCGCGTAGCGTTCGCCGCCGAGCGGGGTGACCGAAATGCGGCCGAGCAGGCCCAGTTCGGCGGCCAGCGCGTTGACGTCGCGCTCTTCCACCTTGGGCAATTCGACCTTGAAGCGGCGCCCGCCGGGACCTGGCAGCGGCTTGACCTCGGTCTGGACGAACGACGGCGCGACCGGCGCGGCGGCCGGCACCACGTCCTGCGACAATTCCTGCAGCATCATGCGCACATTGGCGACCGATTCCTGGTCGACGGGCGAACCGTTGCGGTGGCCGTCGAGCTGCATCTTGAGGATGTCCTTGGCCGCCAGGAAGGCGTCGACATGCTCGGCGGTGAGCGTCATTTCGCCCTTGCGGATGCGGTCGAGCAGCGACTCGAGCACGTGGGTGACCTCGCTCATGTCGTTCAAGCCGAAGGTCGACGAGCCGCCCTTGATGGAATGGGCGGTGCGGAAAATCGCGTTCAGATCTTCAGGGTCCGGATGCGCGATATCGACGGCCAGCAGCAGCCGTTCCTTTTCCGCCAGCAGTTCTTCAGCCTCATCGAAAAAGACCTGGTAAAACTGGCTTATGTCGATGGTCATGTTGGAACTCCGTCAGTGTGGCGATGCGTCATTGCGTGTACTCCCCAGCGTGCATCAGCCGATGACTTTTTTGACCACTTCGATCAGGCGTTGCGGGTCAAACGGCTTGACCAGCCAGCCATTCGCGCCGGCTGCGCGGCCCTTCATCTTCATCTCGTCGGACGACTCGGTGGTGAGCATCAGGATCGGCGTCTTTTCGTAGGTCGGCAAGCCGCGCAGCAGCTTGATCAGCGACAGGCCGTCCATGCGCGGCATGTTCTGGTCGGTCAGCACCAGGTCGACCGGCTGCAGCTTTGCTTTTTCAAGCCCGTCCTGGCCGTCGACCGCTTCGATGACGAGATAGCCGGCCGCCTTCAGGCTGAACGCCACCATCTGGCGCAATGAGCTTGAATCGTCGACTGCGAGAATTGTTTTAGCCATCTTTGCTCCTGCTTGTTATATCCGGGGCCGGGGCCCATTTTTGGTCAATCATAAAAAAACGCCACCGGCGGCGCGCGGCCGCCGGCGCAAATCTAAAACAGTTCGATGTCGCCGCTCTCGAGGTGCTGCTGGTTCACCGCCTTGCGCAGCACGCTGCGCAGCTCGAGCGACTGGATCGCCAGGGCCATGCTGACTTTGCCAAGCAGGTCGACGATCTCGTCGCTGTCCGAATCGGGGGCGATGTCGGCGCCGTGCGCGCCCAGCGTGCCGAGAAATTCGCGCAGGCCGGTCACGCGCTTCAAGGTGCGGTCGATCAGCTGGCTCGTCATGTCCTGGAACTGCATGCTGGTGATGGCCGAATTGACATGCTGGCCAACTTCGCCGGACATGTCGCCCAGCCGCGCGCTTTCCTCGGGGCTCGGGGTGCCGCCGGCCAGCAGCAGATTGATGCTGGCCTGGCGCGCGCCGACGGTGCTGTGGATGGCCATGAAGCTGGCGGTCAGCTTGTCGACCGCTTCTTCAAGCAGCAACTCGGTTTGCATCAGATCGGTTTCCACTTCGGTCAAGTGCTTCTTGCCGTGGTCGGACACGCCCGACAGCAGGCGCTTCACATGGGACCCCAATATCATTTTTTTCGCCATACCCACTTCTCCAGTTCTATCCCTGCGCCGCGCTCATGGCGCCGGCTTGGCGGCGCCCACCGCGGCCGCTGCCGCCTGCGCCTGCGCCGGCACTTCCAGCTGGGCGCCGTCGCGCATGAATGCTTCCTCGGTTTTCTTGTTCATGACGATGATGCTGATGCGGCGATTGATCGGGTTGAAGGGATCCTGGCGGTCGAGGTGGGCGGCCGAGGCCACACCGACCACGCGCAGGATCTTGGCGTCGCTCATGCCGCCGATGACAAGTTCACGGCGCGAGGCGTTGGCGCGGTCGGTCGACAATTCCCAGTTGCTGTAGCCGGCGTCGTTCAGGTATGGCGTCGAATCGGTGTGACCGGACAGGCCGATCCGGTTCGGCACCTCGTTGAGGACCACGCCGATCACGTGCAGGATCTCGCGCGCGTACGGTTGCAGCGAACTGCTGGCCGAAGCGAACATCGGGCGATTCTGCTCGTCGACGATCTGGATCCGCAAGCCTTCGCTGGTGATATCGAGCAGCAGCTGGTTCTTGAATTTCTTGAGCAGCGGATTGGCTTCGATGGTCGCTTCGATCTTGGCCTTGAGCGCCTGCAGGCGCACGCCTTCCTCGCGCTCGAGCGCGGCCTTGGCCGCCTTGAGGTCGTAGGTTTTCTTCTCGGCCGGGATGTCGCCCTTCTTGACCTGGCCGTCGCGCCGCGTGAGGTCCTTGCCGCCGCCCTGGATCACCGACGACGAATCGCCGCTGCCCGAGCCGCCCGACATGGCCACCTTGAGCGGCGTCTTGAAGAAATCGGAAATGCCGTTGAGGTCACCCTTGGTGGTCGAGCCGAGCAGCCACATAAGCAGGAAGAAGGCCATCATCGCGGTGACGAAGTCGGCGTACGCGATCTTCCAGGCGCCGCCGTGATGGCCGCCCGCTACCTTCTTGATGCGTTTGACGACGATCGGTCGCAAGCCCTCATCGGCCATACACACTCCGGACCAGGTAAATCGCAGGGCGGCCGAAGCCGCCGCGTGGGCACTGATTAATAAAAGAACGCGGCATCGACATCACGCTTACTTCGTCTTCGACTTCTTGATATGGTCTTCCAGTTCGGCGAAGGTCGGGCGCTCGGTCGAGAACAAGACCTTGCGGCCGAATTCGACCGCCAGCGCCGGCGCGTAGCCGTTCAGGCTGGCCAGCAGCGTCACCTTCACGCACTGATACATCTTGGTCGATTCTTCCAGTTTCTGTTCAAGCAGGCTCGACAGCGGACCGACGAAACCGTAGGCCAGCAAAATGCCGAGGAAGGTGCCGACCAGCGCGTGCGCAATCAAAATCCCCAGCTCGGACGGCGGAATGCCGACCGATTCCATGGTGTGCACCACGCCCATCACCGCGGCGACGATGCCGAAAGCCGGCAGGCCGTCGCCGAGTTTGGCGATGACGTGCGCCGGCACCGCGTGCTCATGGTGATGGGTTTCAATCTCGTTGTCCATGAGGTTTTCGATCTGAAACGCATCCATGTTTCCGGAAACCATCAAACGCAGGTAATCGGTGATGAATTCAACAATGTGGTGATCGACCAGCACGCCGGGGTACTTGCTGAACAGCGGGCTTTCCTCGGGCTTGTCGATATCGCCTTCAATCGACATCAAGCCTTCCTTGCGCACCTTCGAGAGGATGTCGAACAGCAGCGACATCATTTCCAGGTACAGCGCGCGGGTGTAGCGCGAGCCCTTGAACAGGGTGGGAAGGGCCTTGAGGGTGGCCTTGATGGACTTGCCGTTGTTGCCGACGAAGAAAGCGCCGAGTGCACCGCCGCCGATCATGACCAGTTCGAGCGGCTGCAACAGCACCGCCAGATGGGCGCCGGTGGCCGCGTAGCCGCCAAACACGCCGGCGCAGACAATGATGTATCCGATGATGACTAACAAAGTGCGCTAACTCCCATGGGCAAAAGAGCTCGGGCACGGCCCGACTTCTGAACAGCGGTTAAAACATAACAAAACCATATCATGCCGAGCCTGTTGCTTTTCGCATGCGCAGCCCTGCCAGAAATTTTATTGGCCTAGGGAACTACAATAGCGTGAGAATGGCTCCCGGGCAAGTAAAAACACCCCGGGCGGAGGCGGTTGTCGCCTAAAAGTGCCAACCATAAAGCGCGGGACCGGGACCTGATAACACAATGACCACGTCGGCAGGCTGTTCGGAGATGACGAACTCATAACTGAGCAAAATCGCGCCGGGCCGCATCTCGGCGCGCGCCTTGCGCCACAGCGCGCTCATGGCGGCCGGCGATAGGTAGGCGTAGACCAGGTCGAAGTCGGCGAAGTCGAGTTGCTCGTAATCGCCGAGGATGAAACGGGCGCGGCTGCCGGAGCAGCGCGCGCGCAACTGGCTGATCAGCCAGGGCAGCGGCGCCAGTTCGATGCCGAGCAAGGTGGCGTCGGGCCGGCGCGCGGCCAGATCCAGCACCAGGCCGCCGAGGCCGCTGCCGATATCGATCGCGCGCGGCGCCCGGTCCGCCGGCAGCAGTTGCGCCACGGCGTCGCGCACCCGCTTGCCGGACGGGTAGTACGGCACCTGGGTGCGGAAGGTCGACCAGAACAAGAGCAGCAGGACGAGAAAGCCGGCGAGGAACAGCCATGGCGGCAAGCGCAGCAGCAGCGCGCCGAGCAAAATGACGGGAAACAGGAACTGGATCGGCAGCCACCAGGCGGCCAGTGCGCGCCAGCGGCTGAGGATGGCGGCGGCGCCGCCCTGCAGGCACGCGAGGAAACCGAGGCTGGGCGGATGGCCGGCGGCGGCGAGCAGGCGCCAGGCCAGCAGGGTCAGCGGCAGCGCGGCCAGCTGGAGCAGCAGCGCCAGCAGCGCGGGGGCGCGCCAGATGCGACGAAGGGCAAGGCTCACGCCCTGCCCTTCACCGGCCATGCATTCGACGCGATCACGCGGTCCGCATCATGCCGCCAGCAGCGCGGCGGCGGCGGCGTCCTTGGATTTGCGGGTCTTGCCGGCGCGCGAAGGCATGTGGCACAGGCCGCACTGATAACCGTGGTGCAGATCGAGGCAGTTGACGACGAACTTGCCTTGGCATTTTTGACATGGCGCCATCGCCAACATCTTGCTTTGGAAGAAACGCACGAGGGTCCAGGCGCGCGTCAGCGACAGCAGCGGCTCTTCGCCCGGTTCCGGCGGCATTTGTTCGAGATACAGCTTGTAGGCCTTCATGACCGCTTCGATGCCCGTGGCGCCGGCGTAGTCGACCAGAAATTTGTGAATATTGATGAACAGCGAAGAATGGATGTTCGGCTGCCAGGTGAGGAACCAGTCGGTCGAGAACGGCAACATGCCCTTCGGCGGCGACATGCCCTTGAGTTCCTTGTACAGATTGAGCAGGCGTTCGCGCGACAGGCTCACTTCCGATTCGAGCAGCTGCAAACGCGCGCCCAGTTGAATCAGTTCGATCGCCAGCTGGATTTCCTGGGCTTCCGTCACGACGCTTTTCTTGCTCATTTATTACTCCCGGCCGGTGTGCTGATGGTGTACGAGGCGAATCTGGCGCGACGTTCGCGCTTACGCGATTTCTTCGACCGGCTGGCCGGCCATCAGGATGGCGGCGTGGGACTGGGCCAGCACACGGTCCTTATTGTGGCTCGTCAGCATGGAGAGGATGGCGCTGTCGTCGAATCGAAAGCGGGCCAGCATCATGTTGCCGCCGGCGAGCTTGAGGATCTGGGCGTTGCTCATGCCTTCGATCAGGTCGGCGATCTCAGCGGCGATGCCGAGACGGAAAATGGCGGTCACCTTGTCTGCACGGATCATCTGCTGGGCGAGCATCAGGTAGCTCAGGTTAGCATCACGAATTTCCGCCATCATGTCGTTCGCAGTCATGTTCCATCTCCTTGAATCCGTTGAAATCTGGCGTCGTGTGCATTGCCAGTGAGATACATTCTGACCGTGCGGAAACATTTCAGGAATAGGCGGAGCGCTGTATTTCGAGTCAGGGAATGGCGAACGCGACCCGTCGGTGTTTGTCTTACAAACACAGCAGGATCATTGACGCGCCCCTATGAAAACGGGGCGAAAAACGCAGAGAAAAAACGATGCAAATGAGAATTTTTGCCTCAAAGAATTCTTGAGCTTGTACCGGTTACGTCAAACTTTTCGGGAACTTTAGGGTTTTTTTCAAAAAAACTAAAAAAACTTTCAAATTCTTTTCACCGGCATCTCTTGTGTTCATTTACGACCCCGGTTTGGGGAACTTTAGGGCTTTCGCAAAATATTTTTTTCTTGCTAAACTGGCAGTGCAGTGGTCAAGTTATTTCGGACACTTCCATAGGGGCGGTTTTTGCCATTTTCCGTTCGTAGGCGGCGGGCGGCAGATTGCCCAGTACTGAATTCAATCGCTTGCAGTTGTAGAAACCAACG
>JBDSTZ010000610.1:0-13021 GCA_039927975.1 Massilia sp.
TCTTGAACCTCCACAGCAAAGCGATCGTGACGAGCGCCACCAGCGCGGTCGGCAGGTCGACGATCGAGCGCTTCGCGATCACCACCACCGAGCCGGCGATGGCGCCGATCGCCGCCGCCGTGATGCCGTCGACAAAGGCCACTACCCCGGGCGCCTTGCCGTATTTTTTGAAGTACGGCGCCGGGATCACGGTAAATAAATAGCAAGGCAGAAAGGTCGCCAGCGCCGCCACCCAGGCGCCTGGCAGCCCCGCCACCAGGTAGCCAATAAAGGCGACGGTGATCACCACCGGACCCGGCGTGATCATCGCCACCGCCACCGCGTCGACGAACTGGCGCTCGGTCAGCCAGTGGTGCTCGGTCACTACTCCGCCATACAGGAAGGGCACGATCGCCAGGCCCGAACCGAACACGAAGGCGCCGGCCTTGGCGAAGAACACCGCGATCTGCCACAGCAGCGGCATTTCGCCCGCGCCGAACAGGCCGGCCAGAGGCAACTGGGCCAGCGCCAGGCCGTGCACACCGGGCCTGCCGAGCCAGGCCGGCGGCGCGCGCAGCAGCCACACCAGCACGCCGGCGGCGATGAACAGCCAGGCGATTTCCGATTCGGTGACGATGGTCACCACGGCCAGCAACAGGTAGATCGCCCACAGCAACTTGTCCTTGCCGACGCTCTTTTCGGTGAGCTTCTTGGCGCTCATGACGATGATGCCGATCACCGCCGCGCCGACCCCGTAAAACACCGCCTGCATCCACGACAGGCCGCCGAAGTTGACGTACGCCCAGCCCAGCGCGAGCACCATCAGGAAGGACGGCAGCACGAAGGCGAGCCCGACCGCCGTGGCGCCGGCCAGCCGGTAGTGCACGAAGCCCAGGTAGATCGCCAGCTGGGCCGCCAGCGGACCGGGCGCCAGCTGCGACAGCGCCATGCCTTCCTTGTAGTCGGCCTCGCTGATCCAGCCGCGCTCGTCGACCAGGTCGCGGTGCATGTAGCCGACCAGCGCGACCGGGCCGCCGAAGCCCCAGGCGCCCAGCTTGAGCATGTATTTGACCAGTTGCCAGAGGGTGTAGGGCGGGGTGTTCATGTCGCGCTTGTCGAAAAGTAGGTATAAAAGGAATCGAGCACGGGGCCGATTTCGGCCAGCAGGGCGTCGTCGTCCGGCGCGCGCTGGCGCGCCCCCGACAGCACCGCTTCAAAACCGGGCGCCTCGGCGACGAAGCCGCGGCCCAGGTCGAGCACGTGGACCATCGCCGCCAGGCGCTGCAAGCCGGCGTCGTCGCCCAGTCCGAAGGTGGCGATCAGCACTTCAAAGGTGACCAGCTCGCCGACGTGGGTGAAGGCGGCGCCGTCGAAATCGAAGCCGAGCGCGTCAAGCGGACAATCGGCCGGCGTGGCCAGCCACAGGAAGCGCGCGCCGGGATCGATGAAGCGCAGGATCAGCCAGGCGCTGGCGACCCGGTCGACCCACAGGTGGCGCCGGGTGGCCCAAAGGCGGTCTTGAAACTGGGCGCGGTCGCGCCTGACGATGGCGGCGTCGCCGGCCTGCGGCTCGCCCGGCGCCAGCCTCGACTCGGCGGCGTGCTGGAGGTCGAGCCAGGCCGACTCGGTCAGCAGCGCGGCGTCGTCCGGAAAGTAATCGATCGCGCGCAGCGACTCCAGTTCGCGCCGCAGCTTGCGCAGCAGCCGACTGATCTCTTGCGGCGCCAGTGTGGCCAGCGCGCCGCGCGCCTCGACTAGCGATGTCGCCAGCGCGGCATGCTCGGCGCGCCGGTCGAACAGCGCGCGCGTGCTGTCTTCTTCGGCGCCGGAACCGGCTTGCATCGTCAGCAGCCAGGCGCTGCCGCCCTCGCGCAGCGTGTCGTCTGCCAATGCGCGCAGGGTCTGCTCGCGGGCTTCGCCGGCCGGCAACACGTAGGCGCCGTCGCGCAAGGCGCCGCAGCCGAGCTGTTTCAGGCTGCGCCAGAGGCGCATGCGCGCGCTGGCGCTGCCGGTCGGCATGCTGACGATCAGCAGCAGCCAGGATGTCGTGGGTGGGCTCATCCCGGCATTTTATTATATTGAAACATGAATGACAATTTCTGTAGAGATCTCTACACAAGATTGCCAAAGCGCCGCATGCTAGACTGTCCGCGCCCTTTTCAATATGGAATCGAGATGCGCTACCTTGCTGCCGACAACCGTTACGAGATTCAACCCTATCGACGCTGCGGCCGCAGTGGTTTGCAGCTGCCCAGCGTCTCGCTCGGCCTGTGGCACAACTTCGGCGAAGTGGACCGCGAGGCTACGGCGCGCGAACTGCTGCTGGGCGCCTTCGATCGCGGCATCAATCACTTTGACCTGGCCAACAACTATGGCCCGCCGCCGGGCTCGGCCGAGAGCACCATGGGCCGCGTGCTGGCCAGCGACCTGCACACCCATCGCGACGAATTGATCATTTCGAGCAAGGCCGGCTACACCATGGGGCCCGGTCCGTACGGGGTGGGCGGCTCGCGCAAATATCTGGTTTCCAGTCTCGACCAGAGCTTGAAGCGGATGGGGCTAGCTTACGTGGACATTTTTTATCATCACGTGCCCGATCCCGACACCCCGCTCGAAGAAACCATGGGCGCGCTCGACTTCATTGCGCGCAGCGGACGCGCGCTATACGTGGGCGTGTCGAATTATCCGGCCGCGCTGACCCGGCGCGCCGCCGCCCTGTTGCGCGAGCTGGGCACGCCGTGCGTGATCCACCAGCCGCGCTACAACATGCTCGACCGTGGCATCGAAGCGGAGTTGCTGCCGACGCTGGCCGAGGAAGGCATCGGCTGCATCGCCTTTTCGCCGCTCGCGCAGGGCATCCTCACCGGCCGCTACCTGGACGGCGCGGTGCCGGCCGATTCGCGTGCGGCGCGCGCGGCCTTCCTGAAACCGGGCGACCTGACGCCGGCCAGGCTGGCCACGGTGCGCGCGCTGACCGCGCTGGCGAGCTCGCGCGGACAGTCGCTGGCACAGATGGCGCTGGCGTGGGTGCTGCGGCACGAGGGCATGAGCTCGGTGCTGATCGGCGCCAGCCGGCTCGGGCAGATCGACGACGCGCTCGGCGCCTTGCGGGCAGCGCGCTTCGGCGACGATGAACTGCGGGCGATCGACGCCGCGCTGATGCCGCAGGGCTGACATGACAACGGGGGCGAATCTTCTCGCCCTCGCATTTAGCCTGAGCGCGCCCCGCCATGCTCTGCCGCCGGCGCGGGCTCAAGGCTTGTGGTCGAATTATTTTTTTGCCGGCGCGATCCGTTTTGCAGTGCGCCATCGTCTACCCTATAGCAGGCCCGATTCGCGGGCCCGTTTTACCGGAGACCAGCCATGACCGTTTTATTGAACATCCTGACCGTCGCGCCCGCCGACCGCGATCGCGTGCTCGACATGCTGCGCGAAAATATCGAGACGGTGATCCGCACGCTCGACGGCTGGGTTTCCACCGAGCTGGTCGCTTCGGCCGACGGTAGCCGCATCGTCATCCATTCCACATGGCGCGATCCGGCCGCCGTCGCCGCCATGCGCGCCGACCCGAGAATGGTTGCCTACTTTCCGCAACTTGCCGCGCTGGCGTCGTTCGACTCGATCGCCGGCGAGCTCGCCCATACGGCCTCGGCATGATCGCGCGGGCCGCGTGAACAGCACACCGTCATGTGCACTCCTTGCGACACGCAGCGCCTGTCCGCGCGGGGGACGTGCCGCCAGGGCGCCACGAACCCGGAGAGCGCGATGGCAATGAACATGGACGCGCAAGCATTTGAACAGGTGATCGGCGCGATGCGCCCGACGCTGCACCGTTACTGCGCACGCATGGTCGGGTCCGCGCTCGATGGCGAGGACATTGTCCAGGAGACCCTGATCAAGGCTTTCAGGGCATACGCCACGGCGGGCGTGCTCGACGATCCACGCGCCTGGCTGTTTCGGATCGCGCACAACAGCGCGCTCGACTTTCTCAGGCGCCGCGCGCGCGAGCCCGTGCTGGAACCCGAGGATGCGCTCGACACGCTGGCCGCGCCCGAGCCGCCCGATCCGGACCTGGCGGCAAGCTGCCTGCGCAGTTTCATCGCGCTGCCGACCTTGCAGCGCAGCGCAGTGATTCTGAAGGACGTGCTTGGCCATTCCGTCGACGAGGCGGCGGCGATCGTCGGCGTGAGCCACGCCGCCGTCAAGTCGGCGTTGCAGCGCGGGCGCGAGCGGCTTCCCGCCCTCGCGCGCGCTGCCGACGAGATCGCCGCGCCGGCACTCGACGGTCCGGCCCGCGCCCGCCTGTTCGCCTACGTGGAAGGCTTCAAGCTTGGCGATTACGACGCGGTGCGCGCCTTGCTCACCGACGATGTGCGGCTCGACCTCGTCGCCAGGCTGCAGCGCAACGGCAAGCACGAAGTCGGCGAATACCTCGGCCGTTATGCCGCGTGCACGCAGTGGACGTTCGCCCCGGCGATGGTCGAGGGGCGCGCCGCCATGCTGGTTTTCGACCGCACAGTGTCGCTCGACACTCCCGCCTATTTCGTCGCGCTTGAATTCGACGGCGAACGTGTCGCCGTCATCCGCGACTTTCTGTTCGCACGCTACGCGATGGAGGGGATCGCGCTGCACGCGATTGCGTGACCGCCCACGTGCCAGGGAGTCCTGGCACGGCGGGAAGCCACGGCCACCTTGTTCGGTCTACACGACGAGCGCCCTGCGACAAACGCCAAGCGACGAACGCGACATACCGCCGCGCCGCCACCCTAATGCTGCGCCACGCTGCCGCGCCAGGCCCCGGTTTCCCTACCGCGATTTTCCAGCATTTCCTTGAAGCGCTGCAGATTGGAACGGGCCTCCATGCGCACCGCGCCCATCGCGTCGCCGATGGCTTCGAGCGGGCCCTCCGGCTGGTAATCCATCTGCAGCATGATGCGCGTGGTCGATTCGGAAATCTTGTGGAAGGTGACCACGCCGCCGTTGGCCACTCCGCTGATGCTGCGCCAGGCGATGCGCTTGTCCGGGATCTGCTCGGTGATCTCGACGTCCCATTCCTTTTCCTTGCCGGCGACGTCGGCGCGCCAATGCAGGTGGCGGTCGTCGAGCTGGCGGATCTCATGCACGCTTTGCATGAAGTTGGGAAATTGCTCGAATTGCGTCCACTGGTTGTAGGCCGTGCTGAGCGGGACATTGACCTCGATCGATTCCTGCACCGACGAACTGGTGCCGGCGCCTCGGCTCTTCTTGAATTGCTTCGACAACAGGATGCCGCCCGCAGCCAGCGCGACGACCTTGACCATCCGACTTAGCATCATCTTCGTTCTCCTTTGTACATGTCAGTCCGAACAAACGGGCGGTTCGGTCCGCGCGTCTGCCACCGTATGACTCCGGATAACTATGATCGTTCGATTAATCGGAGGATTTTATGCGCGGCGCGAAGCCGGCCAGGCGCGCCGAGGGAGAGACAGGTCGGACCTCCAGCGAGCAATGTTTTGCAAGCTTGACCTTGCTGTCCTGCAGACACTGGTCGCTGCGCGTCGGCCGTTCGCGCCGCATCTGCCGATGTGCGACATTGGTCGATCCATTTATCATTCAAAGAGACGCCGCATGGGTCTGTGTTTTTCGACATCGAACGTTTCCTCGATCAGGGGTGGGCAGGCGCCCGGCGCCACGTCGGCTGCGACCGCGCCGCGCAAGGCCACCGCGCGCGGGCGCCGTGCCACCAAAGCGCACGGCGTTCTCGGCCACCTCCCGTCAGCGGAAGCAGGAACGGCAGCTGTCCGACGTCTATGTTTGTGATCCGTCGAGCAATATCGCCTGCAAGGCCCGGGACTATCCCGACCGATTCAAGGACAAGATGCAGAAGTGGGAGGGCGCCGGCAAACTGTTTGGCTACCATGCCAAGGGTTTCGTGCTGCCGACCGACGAGGACTGGGTAGGCGACGTACTGCACGGAATAAAGATGGTGATGGGATCGGAGCCTATTCCACGCGATGTCGTATGAGGCCGGGAGCCTGACGCGAAAATCGACGCGCAGTGCGTCGATTTCATGCATCAAATAGAGCGCAACAACAGACTAGATGCGCCGCACCGATTCGCGCACCACCAGCGACAGCGGCGGCACGTCGACGCTGAAGGCTTCCTGATTGATCATCTTGAGGATCACTTGCGCCAGGCTGCGGCCGACGTCGAACAGCGGCTGGCGCACGGTGGTCAGCGGCGGCGTCGTGCACATCGAGCTGTGCAAGTCGTCGAAGCCGATGATGGAGATGTCTTCCGGCACGCGGATGCCGCGCCGGTACAGCGCCAGCCGCGCGCCATAGGCGGTCAGGTCGTTGCCGGCGAAAATGGCGGTGAAGCGCTGGCCCGATTCGAGCAGCTGGTCGACGCCCAGCAGGCCGCCCGATTCCTGGAAGTCGCCGGCCACGATCAGGCTCGGGTTCGGCTCGATCTTGTGCTTGCGCAGCGTGTCCTGGTAGCCGGCCAGGCGCGCGCGCGCGTCCTCCTGCTCGGGCGGGCCGGCGATGAAGGCAATGTTGCGGTGGCCCTGGACGATCAGGTATTCGACGGCGTCGCAGGCGGCCTGGTAATTGTCGAGGCAAAAGCCGAAGGCGCGCGGGCCGTCGAGCTCGCGGCCGAACACGACGATCGGCACGCGCTTGGCGAACTGCAGAATCTGGGCATCCTTGAGGTTGCCGGTCAGGATCACCAGGCCGTCGACGCGGCGCGCGATCAGCAGTTCGATGCGCTCGGCTTCCTCGTCGGCGTGCCAGTGGCCCGAGACGATCAGCGGCGCGTAACCGGTGCCCTGCATGGCTTCGTCGATGCCGGCCATGGCGTCGGTGAAATAGCCGCTGACCAGCGACTGGGTCAGCACGCCGATGGTGCGCGAACTGCCGGTCTTGAGGTTCTGGGCCAGGACGTTGGGCTTGTAATTGAGCCGGCCGATCACCGCTTCAATGCTTTTGCGCTTTTCCAGCGACACCTTGGCGGTGCCATTGAGAAAACGCGACACCGTGGCGGCGGAGACGCCGGCCAGGCGGGCCACTTCGTGGACGGTGACCATCTGGGCGCTTGGATCTTTTTTCATGGCTCACAGTCAAAGGGGGCCGCAACGGCGCGGCCGACTTCACAGAAGTATAACAGGCAATTTTTTTTGCCCGCCTGTCAAGCCATCGCGCGCGACGCCATGGCCGCCGCGGCGGCCGCCTTGGCGCAAAAATGCTCGACCAGCGCGCGGTGCGGCGGCAGGTCGGCCAGCGCCCGTTCGGCCATCTGGGCGATGGTGCGGAACTCGTCGCGCGCCTCCCTCATGCTGGCCGCGCTGACCCCGCTGGCGTGCTGGTCGGTCTTGAACTCCATCCCGTAGAGCACGTATTGCCAAGAGGATGGCGGGTACATTTCAAGGTCGGTCACGAAGTCGAGCCGGTGGGGCGGACGGCACGCCCACATCGCCAGCTTGTCGCGCAGCGTCGCCGGGATCGAGGCCGGGTCGGCGTTGTCGCGCCAGAAAGCGCTGTCGGTGCGCTGGGTGAGGCAGTAGTGCAGCTTGACGAAGTCGACCACGCGGGCGTAGCGCTCGCGCATCAGTTCGTTGAACTGGCGCGCCGCCGGGGCGAACTGTCCGTCGAACGGAAACAGGAAGCCGATCAGGTAGGCCGCCGTTTCGATCAGCCCGATGCCGGACGATTCGAGCGGTTCGATGAAGCCGCCCGACAAGCCGACGGCGACGCAGTTTTCGATCCACTGCTCCTCGCGGTAGCCGACCTGCAGCTTGAGCCGGCGCGGCGCCAAGCCTTCGGCGGCCGGGCCGATATAGTCGCGCAGCACTTGTTCGGCGCGCGCGTCGTCGGTGTGGCGGCTCGAATACACGTAACCGATGCCGCGCCGCTCGCGCAGGCCGATGTCCCAGGTCCAGCCCGCTTCGTGGGCGGACGAGATGGTGTAGGAGGGAATCGGCGTGTCGGCCTTGGCATACGGCACTTGCAGGGCGATCGCGCGGTCGACGAACAGCACCTCGTCGAGCGGCTTGAACGGCGCGCCCAGCGCCTGGCCGATCAGCGCGGCGCGGAAACCCGAGCAATCGATGTACAGGTCGGCCGTCAAGGCGCCCTGCTCGGCGGTGTGGACGGCGCCGATCGCGCCCTTGCCGTCGAGCTCGACGCGCTCGACGGTGCCGATCAGGTGCGCGACCCCGAGCGCGCGGCCATGCTCGGCCAGCAGGGTGGCGAAACGCCCGGCGTCGAAGTGGTAGGCATAGTTCATTGGCCCCATGAAATCGATATCATGAACCCGTTTCGGCGCCCGGAAAGCGTCCGCCACGCGCTTTTGCATGGTGACGGCGGCGGCGAACGGGACTTCGCCGGCGGCCCCGCGCAACCAGTGCGGTAACAGGTTGGGGCCGCCGTTGCGCTGGCTTGGTTGGCTAAATGGATGGAAATAATGGTCGGCGCCGGCGCCGCCTTTGGGCCTGACCCAGTCCTTGAACAACACGCCCTGCTTGAAGGTGGCGTGGTACTCGCGGATGAAGCGCGCCTCGTCGATGCCGATCGCCGCCAGCGTGCCCCGTATAGAGGGAAACGTGCCTTCGCCGACGCCGACGATGCCGATCTCGGACGATTCGACCAGGCGGATGCGCACGCCCTCCCCGCCCGGCGCGGCGAGGGTTTTGGCGAGAAAGCAGGCGGTCAGCCAACCGGCCGCGCCGCCGCCGACGATCAAGACATTCTTCACTACGGGCATGGCTGTCTCCTGTGTTTTTTATGTCGACCACGCGGCGTATTTACATTATCGCCAACGTTGTGAAATGCGACAGATTTACAATTCTTGCACAAATTTCGTTTGACAATTATTTAAATGCGACGGTACCATGAAATCGATTTCATACCAAATGAAATCGGTTTCATGTACACTACTCCATGAGACCGCGCCCGCAAGCCCATACCACTAATAAATTAATAATGGAGACAGTATGAAAACTTCCGCCGCGAAGAGCCGGAGCCCGCGCTCGCCGATCCAACTCGCCATCCTGACGCTGCTGGCCGGCATGAACGCCGCCTATGCCCAGGAGGCCGCCACCACCACCCAGGTGGTCGCCAACGCCGCCGCCGACAGCGGCAAGATCCCCGAGGTGTTCGTCACCGCCACCAAGCGCACCACCTCGCTGCAAAAGACCCCGATCGCGATCACCGCGATCAACGCCGCCTCGCTCGAAGACAACCACGTGCAGACGATCCAGGACGTGGTCAACCTGGTGCCGGGCTTCCAGGCCACCGGCCAGGGCGACCACGGCGTCATCACCATGACCATGCGCGGCATCGGCAACGACAGCGCCAAGACCGAATACGCCGATCCGGAAGTGGCCACGTTTGTGGACGGTATCTATTCGCCGCGGCCGGAAGGCGCCACCGCCCTGCTGTTCGACCTCGACGCGATCGAAGTGCTGCGCGGCCCGCAAGGCACGCTGTGGGGCCGCAATTCGACCGTCGGCGCCGTCAACATGCAGACCGCCAAGCCGGTGCTGGGCGACCGTTCGGGCAGCATTGAAGCCGGCGCCGGCAACTACAACCGGCTCGGCGCGCGCGGCGCGATCAACGTGCCGCTGGGCGACAACGCCGCCCTGCGCATCGCCTTTGTGCACGAGCAGCACGACGGCTACGTCGATTACCAGACGCTGCCGGCCATTTCGCTGGCCAGCCAGCAGACCGCCTACGCCAACTTCCTGAAAACCTACACCGACAAGGTCAACCCGGCGCCGGCCTTCCAGCCGATCAATCCGAACCTGTTCGTCACCAGCGGGCCGAAGTACAATTCCCAGAACCAGTCGGCCGTGCGCATCTCGGCCCTGTGGAAACTGTCGCCGGCCACCAAGTGGAACGTCGCCTACGAACACTTCAGCGATCGCGGCACGCCGAACATGAACCTGATGCAAACCCCGCGCGCCGGCCAGGACCGCTGGTCGGCCCTGATCGACACGGCGCCGTTCGTGCAGCGCGATTCGGACGCCCTGCGCAGCCGTCTCGAGCACAGTCTGTCGGACTCGATGATGCTCACCTACATCGCCGGCTACGCCAAGTTCAAGGGTTCGTCCTACTTCGACCAGGACGGCGGCGTCAACGTGCCGACCAGCTTCACCACCGGCGCCGGCTACCAGGCCAACAACACCGTGGCCTCGAAGTACACCAACTACAGCCACGAACTCGAACTGCAATCGGTCGGCAAGCAGACCGTCGACTGGCAGCTCGGCCTGTACTACGCGGCCGAGGAAAACAGCATCCGCTTCGACATTCCGATCTTTAACGGCACCCAGCAGGGCACCGTCGGCTGGCAGGGTTCCTTCATCCAGCCGAAGGAAACGGTCGACTCGCGCGCCGCCTTCGGCCAGGCCACCTGGAACGTCGACGATTCCTGGCACTTCACCGGCGGCCTGCGCTACACCTCGGACAAGCGCACCAACGAAGGCGGCAACGGCTACACCTGGGACAACAGCGTGGTGGTGCCGCAAGTGCCGCTGTCTGGCTCGATCGATCCTACCAAGCCGGGCCAGGGCTACAACCCGGGCAAGCCGAGCAACGACGGCCGTTTCAGTGGCAACAAGCTGACCGGTCTGCTGCGCGCCGCCTACGACATCGACAAGTCGAACATGGTCTACGCCAGCGTGGCGACCGGCTACAAGTCGGGCGGCCTGCAGGACGGCGGCAAAACCTACGGCGCCGAAACCCTGACCAACTATGAAATCGGTACCAAAAGCACCTTCATGGGCGGCGCGGTGATCGTCAACAACGCGCTGTACTACTCGAAGTTCAAGGACTTCCAGTTCAGCGCGCCGATCACCAATCCGGACGGCACCCGCGGCCTGGCCACCAGCAACGCCGAAGGCGCCAAGGTCTATGGCCTGGAGTCGGAAATCGCCGCCAAGCTCACCCGCGACGACAAGCTGCAACTGGCCCTGTCCTACACCCACGGCACGCTGGGCAAACTGATCGGCGGCACCAACGACTACGCCCTGCCGGTGTGCGCCATTCCTGGCATCAGCAACTGCCTCGACGTGACCGGCAACACCTTGCCGCACGCGCCGAAGTTCGCCGCCCAGATCCAGTACCAGCACACCTTCCGCATGGACGACGGCGCCACCCTGACCCCGCGCATCAGCACCCACTACGAGACCGCCACCTGGCTGTCGGTCTTCAACCTGGGCGAGGGCGACCGCCAGAAGGCCTACAACCGCACCGACCTGGGCATGCGTTACGTGTCGGGCAAATGGTGGGTCGACCTGTTCTCGCGTAACGTGACCAATACCGACATCAAGACCAGCGCCGGCAACAGCGGCGGTCCTTGGGTCGCGCAGTACCTCCCACCGCGTACCATCGGTGTGAACACCGGCTACGACTTCTAAGCGCTTTTAAAAGGCAACGAGAAGACGCGCCAACCCGGTCCCGCCATCCTTCAAGGAGCGCGGGACCGTTGCACGTATGGTCCCGCCAGCGCAGAGCGCCGGCGGGGCAATTGACACTCTCACTTACTTGACTTGACCATGACCGAATCTCTCCACTTTCCTCCCGACTTTACCTGGGGCGTTGCCACGAGCGCGTTCCAGATCGAAGGCGCGTCCAGCGCCGATGGCAAGGGGGCGTCGATCTGGGACACGTTTTGCAGCAACACCGCCAATATCAAGGACGCCAGCAACGGCGACGTCGCTTGCGACCACTACAACCGCTACCGCGAGGACGTCGCCCTGCTCGCCTCGCTCGGGGTCGACGCCTACCGCTTCTCGATGGCCTGGTCGCGCGTCCAGCCGACCGGCAAGGGCGCCTGGAACGAGGCCGGCTTCGATTTCTACGACCGCCTGCTCGACTCCTTGCTGGAAAAAGGCGTCACCCCGCACCTGACCCTCTACCACTGGGACTTGCCGCAAGGCTTGCAGGACGACGGCGGCTGGCTCTCGCGCGACACCGCGCACCGCTTCGGCGACTACGCGCATGAAGTGGCGCGCCGCTTCGGCAACCGGATCGAGGCGATCGCCACCCACAACGAACCGTGGTGCAGCGCCAACCTCGGCTACGGCAACGCCCAGTTCGCGCCCGGCGTGGCCGACGCCAAATCGGCGATCCAGGTCTCGCACCACCTGCTGCTCTCGCACGGCCTGGCGATGCAGGCGATGCGCCAGGTCGGTTCGAGCGCCAAGCTCGGCATCGTGCTCAACCAGTGGACCGCCGATCCGGCCACCGATTCGGCGGCCGACCGCGCGCTGGCCGAGTTCGAATACGCCCGCTCGGTGCAATGGTTCATGGACCCGATCTTCAAGGGCCGCTATCCGGAACTGGCGCTGCGCGAACATGGCGCCAACGCGCCGCAGGTGGCGGCGGGCGACTTCGAGATCATCCAGCAACCGATCGACTTCCTCGGCGTGAACTATTATTTCCGCGCCTTTTGCAGCGCCGAGACGCCGCCGCGCACGCCGCCGGCCAGCCACGGCGTCACCGACATGGGCTGGGAAATCTATCCGCAAGGCTTGACCGAGCTGCTGCTCAAGCTCAACGACGAATACACCCTGCCGCCGGTCTACATCACCGAAAACGGCATGGCCAATCCCGACAAGCTCAGCGGCGCGGACGTCCACGATCCCGAGCGCATCGCGTATGTGAAAAGCCACCTGGCGGCGCTGCGGACGGCGATGGCGCAAGGGGTCGACGTGCGCGGCTACTTCCTCTGGAGCCTGCTCGACAATTTCGAGTGGAACTCCGGCTACGACAAACGCTTCGGCATCGTCCACGTCGACTATGCCACCCAGCAGCGCACCCTCAAGGACAGTGCAAAATGGTACCGCGACTTCCTGCTCAGCCAGCCCCTGTCGGCCTGAGCCCCATGCAGCGCGTCGTGATGCCGGCCGCGCGCGCCAGCGGCGAAGCACGGCTGCTGGCCGACATCGGCCCCGTCAACGCCCGCTTCTCGCTCGACCTGGGGGGCGGCCGCATCGAGCAGATCGACACCATCGCCTGCGCCAGCCACCCCGACTTCGCGGCGGCCGCGCGCGCCTTCCTGG
>JBDSTZ010000611.1:0-8129 GCA_039927975.1 Massilia sp.
AAATCCAAGTCGATGCTGGTGCAGGTCGACGGCCCGCTGCCGGCCGGCGTCACCGCCAAGGATATCGTGCTGGCCATCATCGGCAAGATCGGCACCGCCGGCGGCACCGGCTACTGTATCGAGTTCGGCGGTTCGACGATTCGCGCGCTGTCGATGGAAGGCCGCATGACGGTCTGTAACATGGCGATCGAAGCGGGCGCGCGCGCCGGCATGATCGCCGTCGACGACACGACCATCAATTACGTCAAGGGCCGGCCGTTCTCGCCGGCCGGGCCGCACTGGGAGCGCGCCGTCTCGTACTGGCGCACCCTGCATTCCGATCCGGGCGCGCCGTTCGACATGGTCGTCACGCTCGACGCCTCCGAGATCAAGCCTCAGGTCACCTGGGGCACCTCGCCCGAAATGGTCACCTCGATCGACGGCCGGGTACCCGATCCCGATCTCGAAAAAGACCCGGTGCGCCGCGACGCGATGGAAAAAGCGCTGGTCTACATGGACCTCAAGCCCAACACCGCGATCGAAGACATCCGCATCGACAAGGTCTTTATCGGCTCGTGCACCAATTCGCGCATTGAAGACCTGCGCGAAGCGGCCGCCGTTGTGCGCGGCAAGCAGCGCGCCTCGAACGTGCGCCTGGCGATGGTGGTGGCCGGCTCCGGCCTGGTCAAGGAACAGGCCGAGCGCGAAGGCCTCGACAAAATCTTCAAGGACGCCGGCTTCGAATGGCGCGAGCCAGGCTGCTCGATGTGCCTGGCCATGAACGCCGACCGGCTCGAGCCGGGCGAGCGCTGCGCCTCGACCTCGAACCGCAACTTCGAAGGCCGCCAGGGGCAGGGCGGACGCACCCACCTGGTCTCGCCGGCGATGGCGGCTGCGGCCGGCATCAGCGGCCACTTCGTCGACGTGCGCGCGCTGCGTTGAGCGCGACCTGAAAAAACTACAAAAACCATAACGATAATTCGCAGGTCCAAAACATGAAAAAACTTTTCGCATTCTCCGTCATCGCCTTGCTGCTGACCGGCTGCAACACCATTGCCGGCGTTGGCAAGGATGTGCAAAAGGTCGGCCAGGTCGTCGAAGGCGCTGGCAGCAAGAAGTAAACGCCGGCGCGCCGCGCGCCGCACCAACCGTTTAGAAGATCATGGAAAAATTTACGATATACGAAGGCCTGGTGGCCCCGCTCGACCGCGCCAACGTCGACACCGACGCCATCATTCCGAAGCAGTTCCTCAAGTCGATCCGGCGCACCGGCTTCGGCCCCAACCTGTTCGACGAATGGCGCTACCTCGACCACGGCGAACCGGGCCAGGACAACAGCGGCCGTCCGCTCAATCCCGATTTCGTGCTCAACCAGCCGCGCTACCAGGGCGCCTCGATTCTGCTGACCCGCAAGAACTTCGGCTGCGGCTCCTCGCGCGAGCACGCGCCGTGGGCGCTCGACCAGTACGGCTTTCGCGCCATCATCGCGCCTAGCTTCGCCGACATCTTCTTCAACAACTGCTACAAGAGCGGCCTGCTGCCGATCGTGCTGTCCGAAGTCCAGGTCGACCAGCTGTTCAACGAAGTGAAGGCCTTCCCGGGCTTCCGCCTGGTGGTCGACCTCGAACAGCAGCGCATCTCGACCTCCAACGGCAGCCTGAGCTTCCAGTTCGACATCGACCCGTTCCGCAAATACTGCCTGATGAATGGCCTCGACGACATCGGCCTGACCCTGCGCCACGCCGACGAGATCCGCGCCTTCGAAGAGCGCCACCTGGCCGATCAGCCATGGCTCGCCAACACGATCTGACGCACCTCGCTGACGCACCTTTACTGACGCGCACCTTCACCGACACGCACCTTCACAAGAATAAACGATCATGAAAATTGCAATCCTCCCCGGCGACGGCATCGGCCCGGAAATCATCGAACAGGCGGTCAAGGTCCTGAACGCGCTGGGCGAAAAATTTGAGATGGAAACCGCGCCGGTCGGCGGCGCCGGCTACGCCGCCTCCGGCCACCCGCTGCCGCCCGCCACCCTGGCGCTGGCCAAGGCTTCCGACGCGATCCTGTTCGGCGCCGTCGGCGACTACAAATACGACACGCTCGAACGCCCGCTGCGCCCCGAGCAGGCGCTGCTCGGCCTGCGCAAGGAACTCGGCCTGTTCGCCAACCTGCGTCCGGCCATCCTGTATCCCGAGCTGTCCAACGCCTCGACCCTCAAGCCTGAAATCGTCTCCGGCCTCGACATCCTGATCGTGCGCGAACTGACCGGCGACATCTACTTCGGCAAGCCGCGCGGCGTGCGCGAATGCCCGGACGGTCCGTTCAAGGGCGAGCGCGAAGGCTTCGACACCATGCGCTACGCCGAGAGCGAAATCCGCCGCATCGCCCACGTGGCCTTCCAGGCCGCGCAAAAGCGCAGCAACCGCGTCACCAGCGTCGACAAAGCCAACGTGCTCGAGACCTTCCAGTTCTGGCGCGACATCGTCACCGACGTGCACAAGGAATATCCGGACGTCGCCCTCGAGCATATGTATGTCGACAACGCCGCCATGCAACTGGTGCGCGCGCCGAAGAAATTCGACGTCATGGTCACCGGTAATATGTTCGGCGACATCCTGTCCGACTGCGCCGCCCAGCTGACCGGCTCGATCGGCATGCTGCCATCGGCCTCGCTCGACGCCAACAACAAGGGCATGTACGAACCGTCGCACGGTTCGGCGCCCGACATCGCCGGCAAGGGCATCGCCAATCCGCTGGCGACGATCCTGTCGGCTGCCATGATGCTGCGCTTCTCGCTCGGCCTGACCGAGCAGGCCGCCCGCATCGAGCAGGCGGTCCAGAAGGTGCTGGCCCAGGGTTTGCGCACGGTCGACATCTACGAGGAAGGCACCACCAAGGTGGGCACCATCGAAATGGGCGACGCCGTGCTCAAGGCGCTGGCGTAAAGGTCGGAAACAAGCTTCGCATCTTCAACGTATTACATCTTCAAAATTAGACACGAGAGAACATGATGACTTTAGTTGGCTTGGTAGGTTGGCGCGGTATGGTCGGTTCGGTGCTCATGCAGCGCATGCGGGACGAGGGCGACTTCGACCACATTGAACCGGTATTTTTCACGACCTCGAACGCGGGCGGCGCGGCGCCGGCCATGGCGAAGAACGAGACCGTGCTGAAAGACGCGACCAATATCGCCGAACTGTCGAAGTGCGAAGTCATCATCTCGTGCCAGGGTGGCGACTACACCAGCGAGGTGTTCCCGAAACTGCGCGTCTCCGGCTGGAACGGCTACTGGATCGACGCCGCCTCGACCCTGCGCATGAACGACGACGCCGTGATCGTGCTCGATCCGGTCAACCTGTCGGTCATCAAGGACGCCCTGCAGCGCGGCGTCAAGAACTACATCGGCGGCAACTGCACCGTGTCGTGCATGCTGATGGGCCTGGGCGGCCTGTTCGAACACAAGCTGGTCGACTGGATGAGCTCCATGACCTACCAGGCAGCTTCCGGCGGCGGCGCCCAGCACATGCGCGAACTGCTGACCCAGTTCGGCACCATCAACAGCTCGGTCAAGGCGCTGCTCGACAACCCCGCCTCGGCCATCCTCGAAATCGACCGCACCGTGCTGGCCACCCAGCACGGTCTGTCGGCCGACGAGACGAAGCAGTTCGGCGTGCCGCTGGCCGGCAACCTGATTCCGTGGATCGACAAGGACCTGGGCAACGGCCAGTCGAAGGAAGAGTGGAAGGCCGGCGCCGAGACCAACAAGATCCTCGGCCTGGGCGCCGCCTTCGGTTCGAGCGAGATCCCGGTCGACGGCTTGTGCGTGCGCATCGGCGCGATGCGCTGCCACTCGCAAGCGCTGACCATCAAGCTGAAAAAAGATGTGCCGCTCGACGAGATCAACGACATCATCGCGGCCAACAACCAGTGGGTCAAAGTGGTGCCGAACAACCGCGAAGCGTCGATGCGCGACCTGTCGCCGGCCGCCGTCACCGGCAGCCTGACGATCCCGGTCGGCCGCCTGCGCAAGATGTCGATGGGTGGCGAATACCTGTCGGCCTTCACGGTCGGCGACCAGCTGCTGTGGGGCGCCGCCGAACCGTTGCGTAGAATGCTACGGATCGTGTTAGATAAATAAGCCTTGTTGTCAATGCGCTGTCATTGCATAAATGACTGCGCAAGCATTGCCCCAGATCAGAGAATGGGGATTTAGGTGGGGGAGCTGCCTGTTTACGATGCAATGTTCCCCCAACTGCAACTGTTGTTGTGTGGAAACGCTCGCAAAGCTTGCATGCTCTAGAGCATGATGATATGTTGGGACACCCGGAAAACGCGCTTTTCCCTCGACCACTTTCATGACGCTGCCCACTATGCTTCCACATTCCCGCTCCAGCATTTCGTCGCTTGCGCTGAAAACACTCACCAGCGCCGTCGCCGGCGCCGTGTTTTTGTCATCCTCCGCTTACGCCGCCGGACTGGGCAAGTTGACCGTCCTGTCCGCCCTCGGACAGCCGCTGCGCGCCGAAATCGAACTGACTGCGGTGTCAAGCGAGGAGGCCAATTCCCTCGTCGCCAAGCTGGCCACGACCGACGCCTTCAAGGCCGCCAATATCGACTTCAATCCGGCCCTGATGTCGCTGCGCTTCGCGGTCGAACAGCGCGGTGGTCGCCAGGTCATCCGCATCACCTCGGCCCAGCCGGTCAACGAGCCCTTCGTCGACATGCTGCTCGAACTGAGCTGGAACAACGGCCGCCTGGTGCGCGAATACACCTTCCTGCTCGATCCACCCGAAATGCGCTCGAGCCAGCCGGCCCAGGTCGCGCCGGTAGTGACCGCCCAGCCGTCGCGCGCGACCCCGGCGCCGTCGGCCTCGAGCAATGCCACGCCGGCCGCCCAGGCCCAAACGCCGACGCGCGCCCAGCCCGAGCGGCCCGCCGGCTCCGAGAACTACCGTCCAGCGCCCAAGCAAGGCGGCACCGAATACAAGGTCAAGGCCGGCGATACGCTCGGCCGCATCGCGCGTGAAGTCAAGCCAGTCAACATCTCGCTCGACATGATGCTGGCCGCGCTCTACCAGGCCAATCCGGACGCCTTCAACGGCAGCAATATGAACCGCCTCAAGTCGGGCCGCATCCTGACGGTGCCGGACGCCGAGAGCATCAAGGGCACCAGCGAAGGCGACGCCCACTCGATGGTCGTCGCGCACGCCGCCGACTTCACCAGTTATCGCAACAAGCTGGCCGGCCAGGTCGCCAGCGCGGCGCCGGCCAAGGGCCAGGAAGCGTCGCAAAACGCCGCCGGCAAGATCACCGCCAAGGTCGAGGAACGCGCCACGGCCGCCAGCGAGGCGCAGGACCAGCTCAAGCTCTCGCGCGCCACCGGCGCCGCCGCCGCCAAGGGCGCGAGCAAGGGCGCCGGCGTCAGCGCCGAAGACACCGTCGCCAAGAACCGCGCACTGGCCGATGCCGCCGCGCGCGTCAAGGAACTCGAAAAGAACGTCAGCGACCTGCAAAAACTGGTCGAGGTGAAGAGCAAGGGCGCGGCCGACAAGGTTGCTGCCGACAAGGCGGCCGCGGACAAAGCTGCCGCCGACAAGCTGGCCGCCGACAAGGCCGCCGCCGACAAACTGGCGGCAGACAAGCTCGCGGCGGACAAAGCGACCGCCGACAAGGCCAAAGCCGAGCCGGCCGCCTCGGCCCCGGTGGCCGAGACCGTGGCCTCCGCGCCGGTCGCACCGAAGCCGGTCAAGCCGGCCCGCAAGATCGCGCCGCCGCCACCGCCACCGCCGGAGCCGGGCCTGATCGATATGCTGCTCGATAACATGACCTACATCGGCGCCGGCCTGGCCGTCGCGCTGCTGGCCGCCTTCGGCCTGTCGCGCCGCAAGCCCAAGCCGGTGGCCAGTCCGCTGACCGAACCGTCGATCCAGGGCGCCAATACCGATCAGGCGCCTTCGCTGTTCGCCCAGACCGGCGGCCAGAGCGTCGACACCAACAACAGCGTGTTCAACTCCAGCTTCGCACCGTCGGCCAGCCAGCTCGACACCAATGAAGTCGACCCGGTCGCCGAAGCCGACGTCTACATCGCCTACGGCCGCGACGCCCAGGCCGAGGAGATCCTCAAGGAAGCGCTGCGCATCCACCCTGAACGCTATCCGGTGCGTCTGAAACTGCTCGAAATCTACGCCGCCCGCAAGGACTTGCGCGCCTATGAAACCCAGGCCGGCGAAATGTACGGCCTGACCAAGGGCCAGGGCGACGAATGGGCCCAGGCGGCCGCGCTCGGCCTGACCATCGACCCGGCCAATCCGCTGTACGCCGGTGGCGCCGGCGCGGTGCTGGCCGACACGGCCGCCGGCCAGGCTCCCGACAGCGATCTGCTCGACCTCGACCTGAACCTGGCCGCCAGCGAACCGACCGCCGTGCCGGTCGCGCCGGTGGTGGAAGCGGCGCCTGCCGAAGACCACACGCTCGACTTCGATCTCGGCGGCTTGAGCTTCGAGCCGGTGACCAGCGAATCGATTTCGGCGTCGACCGCCGTGCCGACCGCGGAATTGGTCTCCGACCCCAACGACATGACCTTCGTCAGCACCGTCGCCACACCGGTGCCGGCGCCGGTCGCCGAAGAGCCGTCGTTCGACATGGCCTTCGACATGAGCTTCGACACCCCGGACGCCGCCGCTCCCGCAGCGGCGCCTGCGCCGCTCGCCAGTTCGCTCGACGACATCAGCCTGGACCTGTCGAGCAACGACCTGTCGGGCGAGTTCGACATGGACGACCTGGCCAAATCGTTTGAACTGCCGGGCGCATCGCCTGCGCTGGCGCCGTCGGCGATCGACAATGGCCTCGAATTCGGCAGCATGGATTTCGACCTGCCGGCAAGCGCCGCACCTGCGCCGGCCGCAGCCGCGCCGGCCCTGCTGCTTGACGCCGACGACCCGTTCGCGCTGCCAGACGATCTGTCGACCAGCGTCGCCACGCCGGTCGAGACCAGCGCACAGACCAGCGCCGAGACCAACGCCGAGACCAACGCCGAGAAGCACGCGCCGAACTACGCCGCCGCCAACTACGCCGGCGAAAGCTATGTCGCTGCCGCGCCGTTCGACATGTCGTCGATCGACCTCGACCTGCCAGGCGAGCCGGCGGCAGCCGCGCCAGCCGCCCCGGCCGGCCATACCGAAGAAGGTTCGGCCGCGCATATGGAAATGGAAACCAAGCTTGACCTGGCCATCGCCTATCAGGAAATCGGCGACAAGGAAGGCGCGCGCGAACTGCTCGATGAAGTCATCAAGGGCGGCAGTGGCTCGCAAGTGAGCAAGGCCAACGAGATGCGCGCCAAGCTGGCATAATCACCAGCCTTGTCATTGCATCAGCGGAGCGGCGTATCGGACCTGAATTGAAGCGGATCGCCCTCGGGCTGCAGTACGACGGCAGCGCCTGGAACGGCTACCAGAAACAGGTCGACCGCCACACGGTGCAGGATCAGCTGGAAATCGCGCTCGAGAAGTTCGCCCGCGTTTTCCTCGCCACCACCTGCGCCGGCCGCACCGACACCGGCGTCCATGCGCTCGAACAGGTGGTCCATTTCGACACCGCTCTTGAGCGCGACATGCAGTCGTGGATTCGCGGCGTGAACAGCTTCCTGCCCGAGTCGATCGCCGTGCGCTGGGCCGCCGAAGTGCCGCGCGACCCGCACTACGATCCCCAGCAGTCGCCGCTGCACGACAATCTCGAATTCCACGCCCGTTTCGCCGCGCGCGCGCGCACCTACCACTACCTGCTCTACAACCACCCGATCCGTTCGCCGCTGCTGGCGGGGCGCGCCGGCTGGGTGTTCCGCCCGCTCGACGCCGCCTTGATGCACGAGGCGGCCCAGGTGCTGGTCGGCACCCACGACTTCACCGCCTTCCGCTCGTCGCAGTGCCAGGCCAAGTCGCCCATCAAGCAGATGCACGCGGTGACGGTGGCGCGCCAGGGCGACATGGTGGTGTTCACCGTGCGCGCCAATGCCTTCCTGCACCACATGGTGCGCAACCTGGTCGGCTCGCTGATCTACATCGGCCTGGGCAAACACCCGCCGGAATGGCTGGGCGAAGTGCTGGCGGGGCGCTGCCGCGCCGACGCCGCGCCGACCTTCATGCCGG
>JBDSTZ010000612.1:0-2414 GCA_039927975.1 Massilia sp.
GTCGACCGTCGGCGCGCTGCCGCCGGCCAAGCTGCGCGCGCTGGTCGAACAGGCGCGCGTCTACAGCTTCGATTTTCTCGCGTGGAAAAAACAGTATGTGCTCAAGCAGCACTGGCTGGCCCACGCCAAGACCATCTGCCCGCGCTGCCAGATCCGTTTCAGCAAGGCCCACTTGGGACGCAGCAACCGCCGCAGCTTTTTCTGCGAGAACTGTCAAAAGCGCTACAACTGAGCTTAGCGCGGCGCGCGGTAGCCGCCTTCGATCCAGTCGGCGGCGCCGGATGGCGACAGCTTGTAGCTGGCCGCCACCCGCACCTGGGCAATCTGCTCGCCCATCTCGTCGATCGCCGCCAACAGCGCGTACGGATGCTCCTCGTCGGGCACGATGTCGAGCGTGACTTTGACCGCGCCGCCCTCGGTGTTGACCACCGTGCTCTTGTGTAGCATCGCGTGCAGTTGCTGCTCGTGGCGGCGCAATACCTCGGAGGCCGTCTTGACCAGGGTATTGAAAGCGGCGGTGTCGAGCGGCTTGGGATTTTTCTTGTCGCGTCCCATGGTCCACGGGCCGACCAGCGCCGGTTCCGGCTCGCCGTCCTTGATCATCGCGACCGCCCAGCCCTCGTCGTCCTCGTTCTTGATCACCCGCGCGGTCCAGCCATTGCCTTTCCACAGGCGCGGCTCCTGGATCAGGGCGTCGTCGTCGACGTTATCATCGGGCTCAAGGTGGTCGGCTGCTGCATCTGTCATGTTCGGTAACGCTCGATGGCAAGGTAAAACACCAGAGGTTACAGGATCGACGTGATTTTCTCAATCCGCGCACACCGCCGGCGCGGGCGGCCGGCAGCGGTCAGGCGCGCTCAAGCGTGCGCGAAATGCCAGTCGGGCTGGCGCGGCGGCGCCACCGGCGGACCGGGCGGCATGATGCGCGGATCGATGGCCGAACCCGGGGTTTGGTAGTTGAACGGGTTGATGATAATCGGTGGAATGGCCGGCGGCGCCGATGGCGGATTTTTCACGCCGCCGCCACCGAGCAGGCCGAGGCCAGGCCGGCCCAGATACTGTCCAATGAAATGCACAAACTGCATGACGCCCCCTTGCAATGGGATCGTTGAGTGGACATTCAGTATAGGCAAGATGTGAGCATTTACAAGGGCGAACCGGGTTGTCCGTCGTTCCCGCGAAGGTGGGAACCCATAGCCTCCTGGAGCACAGGTGGCATGGGTCCCCGCCTGCGCGGGGAGACGCTGCTTATATTCTGAATTGCCGCCAATTCCGTCATTCCGGCGAAGGCGGGAATCCATAGCCTCCTGGAGCACAGGTGGCATGGGTCCCCGCCTGCGCGGGGACGACGGCGCGATATCCCACGGGCATGCTCGGCGCACATCTTGCGCATCCTCGGCGCACATCTCGCGCATCCCCGCGCCTGCTTGCACTTCTGCTTGCGCGACTACTTGTTCAACACGTCATTCCTGCATTCTGGGACGGCAGAATGCAGCCTGTCGCAATCGCCCCCCTGCGTGCATCGGACGGCGCTAAAGTTGCATCATTCCGGCGCCGCGAGGCCCGGCCACTTTTCCGGACCGTTCGCCATGAAAAATCCCTTCGCAATCATCCTCGTGCTGTTGCTCGCCATCTTCGCCTGGCACGTCATGTGGTCGCCCGCCGACATGTCGTTCAGCGTCAATGGCGAAGACTTGGACAACCCGCTGGGCGCGGTGTTCGGTGTGCTGTTCGGTGGCGTGGGTATCGTCATCGCCGGCATCGTGCTGTTCGGCGTGGGCGTGTTGCTGACGGTGGTGTTCGCCGGAGTCGGCGTGGTGGTTGCTGGCGCGCTTGCGCTCGCCGCGGTGGTGACGCTGGCCGCGCTGTCGCCCTTGCTGCTGCCCCTGCTCATTCCGGTGGCGATCCTGGCGCTGCTGCTCAATCGTTCACGCCGGCGCCGCAACTGAGCGGCTCGTCAGCCAGGACACTAAATACCTTCGATCAAGCGCATCGCAAACACAATCGGCAAGCCCGCCGCAATCACCTTGCGCGCCGCCGCGCCATGGTCGTACGGCACCCGGTAATACGTCAGTTCGCGCGTGACGTCGTCGTACAGCGCATAGCAGGAAGCACTGTTGCCGTCGCGCGGCTGCCCGGCCGAACCCGGCATCACCAAGTACTGGTGCTGCGGCTGCAGCTTGACCGCCACGCCCGGCGCTGGCGAGGCGCTGCCCATGCGGCCGTCGTCGCCGCGCCGGTACAGCGCCGGCTTGTGCACGTGGCCGCTGAATACCAGCCGCTGGTGAGTCGCGCGCAGGCTGGCCTCGGCTTCTTCGATGCCGGTCACATATTCCCATTTGGGCGGATCGTTGGCGCTGGCGTGAACGAACAGCTTGTTGCCCAGCTCCTGGGTCAGCGGCAAATCCATCAGG
>JBDSTZ010000613.1:0-37861 GCA_039927975.1 Massilia sp.
CCGCTCGGCGGCCAGAACCTGATCGAAGCCTGCGCGCTCGGTAAACCGGTGCTGACCGGCCCCCACACCTTCAATTTCGAGCTGGTCACCGAACAGGCGGTGGCGGCCGGCGCCGCCCTTCGGGTCGATGACGGCGCCCAATTAATCGCCCAGGCCGGCCTGCTGCTCGACGACGCCGCCGCGCGTGCGGCGATGGGCGGTCGCGCGTTGGCGTTTGCAGATGAACATCGTGGCGCCACCCTGCGCACGCTAGCATTATTACGACAGATAATTTACTAGCTTTTGTTACCATGTCCCTTTAGCAGTTCAAGATCAAGGGGAAGCGCATGTTATGGTTCAACCACCCAAAAACGGCCGGTGCTCCCAAAGCGCTGGCGCCGTTTGGGCGCCCGGCGCGGCTGCCGCGGCGCGCCTCCGCCGGCAGCGCCCCCAATTCCGAATTGCCGGTGCTGGCCACCGACCCGCGTCCTGCCACGCCGGCCGATCTCGCCTTCCTGGTTCGCTACAGCCTGTTCGAATACCTGCGCTTCATGTGGCAGCATGCCGGCTACCTGATCCGGCGCCGTCGCGTCGGCCGCCTGGCCACCTGGTACATGCTCGCTAAAAGCACCTCGATCTCGGGCTTCCATTTCATCACCCAGGGGCGTTCGAGCCGCACCTATGAATTCACGGTCGACCCGCATGGCATCGTGCGCAGCACGGCCGGTGGAGTGACCCTCATTGGATGGGAAGACGTGCTGGCGATCCGCAGCTATTCCTGCGGCTTCATGCTGGTGCTCAAGCGCGGAACCTTGCCGATCCCGTTTCGCTGCCTGAGCGCCGAGCAGCGCCTGGCCTTGGCCGGCTATGCGCCGTGGCTCAAGGCCGGCGCAATACGTTAAAAAGCGATGATGCGCGCTGACGCGCTTTGACTTTTAAAGGGGCCGGCGCCTAGCGCGCCGGATCGCTGAACACCACCGGCATCTCCTGCGAGCGCAGGCGCAGCGCTTCGCGGGCGCCGTCGTAATCCGGATACACCGATTCCACCTTGGCCCAGAAGCGCGGGCTGTGGTTCATTTCCAGCAGATGCGCCAGTTCGTGCGCGACAACATAGTCGACCAGCGGCAGCGCGAAGTGAATCAGGCGCCAGTTGAGGCGGATATTGCCCTCCACCGTGCACGATCCCCAGCGCGTGCCGGCCGACGACAGCGCCATCGAGCGGTAGCTTACCCCGAGCCGCGCGGCGTACAGATCGAGCCGCTCGGCGAACAGGCGCTTGGCCTCGGCCTGGAACCACAGCCTGACGCGCTCCTGCAACTGCCATTCGGCCAGGCCTTCGACCACTCCCACCGTCAGCACCCGCGTTTGGGCGTCAAACACGCAGCGGCTGCGCGCCGCCGGTTCGAGCCGCAGGGTGATGTCGGCGCCCAGGTAGGGCAGGGCGGCGCCGTCGACCCAGGCCACCGGCGCCTTGTCCTGGCGCAGCGCGCGCCGCTCGCCGCGTTCGCGCAGCTTCGACAGGATCCAGCGTTGCTTGGCGCGGATCGCGTTGTCGATTTCGGCCAGCGTCACGCGCTTGGGCGCGGTCACGCGCAGGCCGTCGTCGTCGATCATGAAGCCGATCGAGCGTCGCGTCGAGCGCCGCAGCGCGTAGTCGAGCGCATGCGCGCCAAGCAGGATGCGGCGCAGCGGCGGCGCATCCGGCGTACGGGGCGGGGAGGGCAGGGTGACGGTCGGCGCCGGCGGCGCCTTGAACAGCGGTTGCGGCGCGACCGGGCGGGTGGTGGACGGCTCAATCGCGGCGAAGAAGTCTTGCGCGAATAGTTCGAGTTGGTGGCTGTTGATCTTTGGTGCGGTCATGTTCCGTGGCGCGGCGGGCGCTCCGATCAGGGCGCCGATCCCGCTCAACCACCTTTGTAGGCGTGGGGCGAAATGACGCGCATTTCTGATTCTATCCAATTTTCTACCTCTTGCATCAAACTGTCAGGAGTGTGGTTTTCCGGCGAAATCGGTTTGCCGATCGAGACCGTGATCAGGCCGGGCCGCTTGATGAAGGAGTTCTTCGGCCAGCATTCACCTGAATTATGCGCGATCGGCACCACCACCGTGTTGGTTTCAATCGCAAGGCGGGTGCCGCCGCTTTTATATTTGCCCGCCTGGCCAACCGGGATCCTTGTCCCTTCCGGGAACATGATAATCCATTGGCCGTCGGCGAGGCGGCGCTTGCCGTGCGCGACCACCTGGCGGAAGGCGTTCTTGCCCTGCTTGCGGTCGATCGGAATCATGCGCAGCAGCGCCATGCCCCAGCCGAAGAAGGGGATATACAGGATCTCCTTCTTGAAGACGTAGACCAGCGGGCGCGGCATGTTCGGCAGCAGGAAGATGGTCTCCCACGCCGACTGGTGCTTCGACAGCAGGATCACCGGCTGGTCGGGGAAATTGTCGTAGCCCTTGAACTGGTAGCGGATGCCGCAAATGACCTTGGCGCACCAGATCACGAACACGTTCCAGCGCGAGGTCACCCAGAAGCGCTGGTTGTAGGGTAGCGGCGCGGCCAGGACGCAGACCAGGGCCCACACCACGGTGGCGACCACCATCACGACGGTAAACAAGAGGGAACGCAGGAACAGGCCAAAATTACGCAAAGAATTCTCCGGGGAGTCAGGCTGGCGCGCTCGGGGCGGCCGTTTTGGTAGTGAGCAGATCGTCGACCATCGCGGCGAGGTCGGGAAACACCAGGGTGCCGGGCGGCAGACCGCCGGTCTCGCAGGTTTTCTGGCCCTTGCCGGTCAGGACCAGGTAGGGCAGACAGCCGAAGCGAAAGCCGGCCTGCAGGTCGCGCAGCGAGTCGCCCACCGTCGGCACGCCCTTGAGGCTGATCTTGAAGCGCTTGGCGATCTCCTCGAACATGCCGGACTTGGGTTTGCGGCAGTCGCAGTTGTCGACCGCCGCGTGCGGGCAAAAGAAGATTGCGTCGATCGCCGCGCCGACCTGCTGGGCGCGCGCGTGCATCTTGGCGTGGATCGCGTTCAGCACCGTCATGTCGAACAGTTCGCGCGCGATGCCCGACTGGTTCGACGCCACGACCACCCGGTAGCCGGCCTGGTTCAGGCGCGCGATCGCTTCGAGCGAGCCGGGAATCGGCAGCCATTCGGCCGGCGACTTGATGAAGTCGGGCGAATCCTGGTTGATGACGCCGTCGCGGTCGAGGATGATCATCTTCATGTCGCCTTGCTCCCTCATGGTGCCGCCTTACGACGCCAGTTTCGAAATGTCGGCCACCCGGTTCATCATGCCGTGCAGTTGCGACAGCAGGGCGAGCCGGTTGTTGCGCAGCGCGACATCGTCGGCCATCACCATCACGTCGTTGAAGAAGCCGTCGACGTCGTCGCGCAGCTGGGCCAGCGTCTTGAGGGTGCCGGTGAAGTCGCCGCCGGCAAACGCCGCATCGACCTCGGGCCGCACGCGCGCCACGCTGGCGGCCAGGGCCTTCTCGGCCGGTTCCACCAGCAGTTCATCCGACACCGCGCCGATGGCCGCCTCGGTCTTTTTGAGGATGTTGGTGATGCGCTTGTTGGCGGCGGCCAGCGAGGCGCTCTCGGGCAGCGCGGCAAAGGCCTGCACGGCGTCCAGGCGCTGGACGATGTCGTCGAGGCGGTCCGGATTTTGCGCCAGCACCGCTTCGACTTCGTTGGGCGAGAAGCCGCGCTCGCGCAGGATGCCGCGCAGGCGGTCGAGCATGAAAGCCCGGACATCTGCGGCAGGATCGGTAAAGCCCTGACGGCCGGCGAACAGCGCGCTCGCGTCGGCCAGCAGGCCCGAGATCGACACTGGCAGACGCTTTTCAAGCAGCATGCGCAAGACGCCCAGCGCGTGGCGGCGCAGCGCGAACGGGTCCTTGTCGCCGGTCGGCGCCAGGCCGATCGACCAGATGCCGACCAGGGTTTCGAGCTTGTCGGCCAGCGCCACGGCGGTGCCGGTCTTCGAGCCCGGCAGGGCGTCGCCGGCGAAGCGCGGCTGGTAGTGCTCGGAAGCGGCCAGCGCCACTTCGTCAGGCTCGTTGTCGTGGCGCGCGTAATAGGTGCCCATGATGCCTTGCAGCTCGGGGAACTCGCCCACCATGTCGGTCAGCAGGTCGGCCTTGGCCAGCTGCGCGCCGCGTTCGGCCAGCGCCACGCCGGCTTCGTCGTAGCCGAGGCGGCGGGCGATGGCGGCGGCCAGCTTCGTCACGCGTTCGGTGCGTTCGGCCTGGGTGCCCAGCTTGTTGTGGTAGACCACGTTGGCCAAGAGAGGCAGGCGCGAAGCCAGCGGTTTTTTCTTGTCCTGCTCAAAGAAGAACTTGGCGTCGGACAGGCGCGGACGCACCACCCGCTCGTTGCCGCCAATGATGTGACGCGGGTCGTCGGTGGCGATGTTCGAGACGATCAGGAAGCGCGAACGCAGCTTGCCGGCGGCGTCGGTCAGGGCGAAATACTTCTGGTTGGTCTGCATGGTCAGGATCAGGCATTCCTGCGGCACCGCAAGGAAGGCTTCCTCGAAATGGCACTCGTAGACCACCGGCCATTCGACCAGCGCGCACACTTCGTCGAGCAGCGATTCAGGCATCAGGACCTGGTCGGCGCCGGCTTTTTCCAGCAGCGCGGCGCGGATCGCTTGCTTGCGCTGTTCGGCGCTGGCGATCACCTTGCCTTCGAGTTCGAGCATGCCGGCGTAGTTCACCGGATGCGAAATCGAGATGTCGGCGCCGCTGCTCAAGAAGCGGTGGCCGAGCGTGACGCGGCCGGCCTGCAGGCCGAGTATGGTCAAGGGCAGCACTTCTTCGCCATGCAGCGCGATCAGCGAATGGGCCGGGCGCACGAACTGCACGGTGGCGCCGTCCGGACGCTGGTAGCTCATCAGCTTTGGAATCGGCAGCTTGGCGACCGATTCTTCGAGCGCGGCTTGCAGGCCGGTGGCCAACGCCACGCCTTCGGCGGTGTATGTGTAGAAGAAGCTTTCGGCCTTGCCGTCGGCGGCCCGTTCGAGCTGGGCGACGGTGACATCGCTGCGGCCCATGGCGGCGAGCTTCTTGGCCAGCGGCGCGGTCGGGTTGCCGGCCGCGTCGAGCGCCACGCTCACCGGCAGCACTTTTTCGCGGATCGATTTGTCGGGCGAGCCGGCGCGCACATTGGTGATGGTGACGGCCAGGCGGCGCGGGGTGGCGAAGCTGGTGACGACGCTGTCGTCCTCCAGGAAATCGCGCGACTTCAAGCCATTGGCGATGCCGGCGGCAAAAGCGGCGCCCAGCTTGACGAGCGCCTTGGGCGGCAGTTCTTCGGTCAGCAGTTCAACGAGTAAGGTCTGGTTCATGTTCGTGTTCTTGAGTGTTACGCCGCGACCTGCGACGCTGCCGGCAGCATCGGGAAGCCGAGTTTTTCGCGCGAGTCGTAATAGGCTTGCGCCACCAGGCGCGAGAGGGTGCGCACGCGGCCGATGTAGGCGGCGCGCTCGGTGACCGAGATGGCGCCGCGCGCGTCGAGCATATTGAAGCTGTGCGAAGCCTTCATGATCTGCTCGTAGGCCGGCAGGGTCAGCGCCAGTTCGATCAGGCGCTTCGCTTCGGCTTCGTGGTTGGCAAATTGGGCGAACAGCAGCTCGGTGTTGGCGTGCTCGAAGTTGTAGGTCGACTGCTCGACCTCGTTTTGGTGGAAGACGTCGCCGTAGGACAGGGTCTTCTTGACCGGAGCGCCGGCCGCGTCCTTCTCTTCCCACTCGGTCCACACCAGGTCGTAGACATTCTCGACGCCCTGCAGGTACATCGCCAGGCGCTCGATGCCGTAGGTGATTTCGCCGAGCACGGGTTTGCAATCGAGCCCGCCGACTTGCTGGAAGTAGGTGAACTGGGTCACTTCCATGCCGTTGAGCCAGACCTCCCAGCCCAGGCCCCAGGCGCCCAGGGTCGGGCTTTCCCAGTCGTCCTCGACGAAGCGCACGTCGTTCTGCTGCAGGTTCAGGCCGAGCGCTTCGAGCGAGCCGAGATAGAGGTCGAGGATGTTTTCCGGCGCCGGCTTGAGCACCACTTGGTACTGGTAATAGTGCTGCAGGCGGTTCGGGTTCTCACCGTAGCGGCCATCCTTGGGACGGCGCGAAGGCTGCACATAGGCGGCGCGCCATGGCTCGGGGCCGATCGCGCGCAGGAAGGTGCCGGTGTGAAAAGTACCGGCGCCCACTTCCATGTCGTAAGGCTGGAGCAGGGCGCAACCTTGCTTGTCCCAGTAGGTTTGCAAGGTCAGGATAATTTGTTGGAATGTGAGCATCGTGTGTGAGGCCGCGCGCGAAGCGGCGCGATCCGAGTGAGTTTGCTAAAACGACCAATTTTAGCGGGTTTTGCCGGGCGGCTGGGCTGTTTTCGCCAAGCCGCTCACTTTGCCGCCGTTTTGCGGTAATTTCGTCCCGCGAGCCAGGCCGCCGCCAGTGCCAGCGCGCCGAGCAGCAGGAAGCCGGCGTTGCCGAAGCGGATGTACGGGGTCAGGCCGGCCATGCCCTGGACCTGGGCCGCCAGGGTGCCGCGCACGTAGGGCGAGAGCCGGCTGACGACATTGCCGCGGGCGTCGATGACGGCGGTCGCGCCGGTGTTGGTGGCGCGCAGCATCGGGCGTCCGGTTTCCAGTGTGCGCATCTGCGAAATTTGCAGGTGCTGGGCGATCGCCACCGATTCGCCGTACCAGGCCAGGTTCGACACGTTGAGCAGCACGCTGGCCGGGCGCGGCGCGCCGCGCAGCTGGGCCGCGATTTCCTCGCCGAAGGCGTCCTCGTAGCAGATATTCGGCAGCACCAGCTGGTCCTTCACGGCGAACGGCGCCTGCTGCACTTCGCCGCGCTTGAAGTCGCCCAGCGGAATGGCCATCAGGTCGACGAACCAGCGAAAGCCGCTGGGGACGAATTCGCCGAAGGGCACCAGGTGGTGCTTGTCATAGCGGTAGCTGTGGCCGGCCGGATCGATGCCGGCCACGCTGTTCGAGAACAGCATCGGGCCGTCCGACAGCGGAATGCCGAACATCAGCGTGCTGCCGGTCGTGGTCGAAAACGCCTGCAGCGACGGCAGGTAGTCGGGCGGCAGCTGGTGCGGGAACAGCACGATCGCCGTCTCCGGCGTGGCGACCAGGTCGGCCGGCGCGGCGGTGATCATGTCGTGGTAGAGCGCGAGGGCCTGGGCGAGGCGCGTCTCGGCGAATTTTTCGTCCTGCGCGACATTGCCCTGCAACAGGCGCACGGAGAGCGGCTTGCCGCTCGGCGTGGTCCAGCCGACGCGGGCCAGGCCGAAGCCGGCCGCCATGATGAGCGCCAGCAGGCCGAGCGCCGGCCAGCGCGCGCGCTGGGTCAGCATGGTCAGGCAGCTGGCGCACAAGGCGACCAGCAGGCCGATGCCGTAGACCCCGAGCAGCGGCGCGTAGCCGGCCAGCGGCCCGGTATTGTGGGCGTAGCCCGAGGCGGCCCAGGGAAAGCCGGTGAAGACCCAGCCGCGCAGCCATTCCGAGACGCTCCAGCAGACCGGCAGCACCAGCAGCAGGAAGCTGGTCACCGGCAGCGACCAGCGCCGCCGCAGCCAGCTGGCGCCGCCCATGGCCAGCGCGCCGAACAGGCCCATGTAGGCGCCCAGCAGGCAGATGGCCAGCGCCGCCGGCACCGCCGGCAGGCCGCCGAAGCGGTTCATGGCGATGTAAAGCCAATGCATGCCGGCCACCGACCAGCCAAAGCCGAAGGCCCAGCCGAGCAGGCTCGCGCGGCGCGTCGACATGTCGATGCCGACCTGGTAGAACAGGAAGGCGAGCAGCGGCAGCTGCAGCGGCCACCAGCCGAACGGGGCGAACGAGAACAGCGACAGGCCGCCGGCGAGCGCGGCGAACAGCATGGGGAAGCGGGTGCCGCGCGGCGCGCGGGTTTCGCCGCTCTTTGCGGCCGGCACGGCGGCCCGGGTACGACGCAGCATCAGTCGTGGTCGTCGTCGGCCCGTGGCAGCCGTTCGACCAGCAGCACGTGGATCTGGCGGGCGTCGGCGCGCAGCACTTCGAAGCGCAGATTGTCGATGTCGAACACTTCACCCTTGTGCGGCATGCGGCCGAGGTGGTTGGCGACCAGGCCGCCAATGGTGTCGACGTCGTCGTCTTCCAGCGCGCAGTCGAGTTCCTCGTTGAACTGTTCGAGTTCGGTCAAGGCCTTGACGCGCCAGCGCGGGCCGAACTGGCCTTCCTTGATCGACAGGACGTTGTCTTCTTCCTCGTCGAAGTCGTACTCGTCCTCGATGTCGCCGACGATCTGTTCGAGCACATCCTCGATGGTGATGAGGCCGGCCACGCCGCTGTACTCGTCGACCACGATCGCCATGTGGTTGTGATTGGCGCGAAAGTCGCGCAGCAGCACGTTCAGGCGCTTCGATTCGGGAATGAAGATGGCCGGGCGCAGCATGTCGCGCACGTCGAACGATTCTTCGGCGTAGTAGCGCAGCAGGTCCTTGGCGAGCAGGATGCCGACCACCTTGTCGCGCTCGCCCTCGATGGCGGGAAAGCGCGAGTGGGCCGTCTGCAGCACGTTGGGCATCCATTCCTCGATCGGCTTGGAAATGTCGATCACGTCCATTTGCGAACGCGGCACCATGATGTCGCGCGCCGACAGGTCCGACACCTGGAACACGCCCTCGATCATCGACAGGGCGTCGGCGTCGATCAGGTTGCGTTCGTGGGCGTCGTGCAGCACGTCGAGCAGCTCGGCGCGGTTCTCGGGCTCGGGGGAAATCAGTGCGGTCAGCCGTTCAAACAGGGACCGGTGGGGTTTGACGTCAATTCTGACGTCACTAGAGTGCTCGGGCATAGTTGGCGTGAGCCGTTGTTGCGATCGGCATAGGATACACCAAAACCGCTTTTGCCCGTTTTTTAAGCAAAAGCGCCGGCCGCTTCCGGCGCCTTGTTCAGTCCAGCGCGCCGGGGTTGAAGCCGGCGAAATAGAACTGCGGGGTGGGCGCGCCGTCGTCCTCCACGCTGCGGCCATGGTAGGGCTGGCGCGCCGGCGAATACAGGTCGGACCAGGTGTTGGCGCGGCCCAGGATCAGGTCGGTGACCAGGATGGCGCCGGCGGTGCAGTGGGTCATGCCGTTGCCGGAGTCGCCGCTGATGATGAACACATCGCCCTCGTCCATCGGATTGCGGCCGAGGAAGGCGATGCCGTCGGTCGGCTCCATCACCCGCCCCGACCAGCGGTAGGCGACTTCGCTGGCGATCGGAAAGCGGGCCCGCGCCCAGGCTTCGATCTCGTCGTGGCGCCGGGCCGGATCGGCGTCGAGGGTGCTGAGATGGTCCTGGCCGCCGACCACCAGCAAATCGTAATTGGCGTCGGGCGCCGGCGCGATCCGCACATAATAATAGGGCTGGCCGGTGTCCCACAGCAGGAAGCGCGCAACCGCGTCGCGCGGCACCCGCAGCGCCACCACGTAGCTCTGGTAGCTCTCCTGTTTGGCCGGCAGCGCGAAGCGCGGGTTGAACGGCACGTTGGTGGCGACCACCACCGCGCCGGCGCGCACCTTGCCGTGTTCTGTCTTGACGCACTGGCGGCGTCCCTCGCCGGCGACGTCGAGGGCGCGGGTGTTGTCGTAGATGCGCCCGCCCAGCGCGGTGATGGCGCGCGCCAGTCCGGCCAGGTATTTAAGCGGGTGGAACTGGGCCTGGCGGGCGAAGCGCAGGCAGGGCCCGGTGTCGAAGTGCAGGCCGGGCACGCGCTCGAAGCGGCGCACGTTCAGGCCGAGCCGGGTGGTGACGGCGTATTCGCGTTCGAGCACCTCGCTCCATTGGCCGTCCGGATTGAACAGGTAGCCGTCGAGCCGTTCGAACTCGCAGTCGATCGCTTCGGCGCGGATGATCGATTCGACGCAGTCGGTGGCCTTGCGGTAGCTGTCGGCCACCATGTTGGCGTTGCTGGTGCCGAAGAAGCGTTCGAGTTCGGAGAAGCGCTCGTCGGGCGGGAAGAAATGCGCGGTGCTGCGCCCGGTCTCGCCCGAGCCGATGCCGTCGCTCTCGATCAGCACCACGGTCTTTCCTTCGCGCAGCAGCATGTAGGCGCTGGTGAGGCCGGCGATACCGGCGCCGATCACGCAGACGTCGGCGTGTTCCTGGCCGCTCAGGGCGGGGTAATGTGGCATGGGAGTGGTTGCCAGCCACAGTGAAGTCATGGTGTCGTTCGCTTGCATATGCAGGCCCTCCTCGATGTTTTCCTTAAGTTCTGGAAACAATTAAATCATTGGCGGGAAGGCAACAACTGTGCGGTGACGAACAATTGACGAGTTACAAATCTTGCGATTTTGTAAGCAAATATCTCTGGGAAATGTCAGCCCAGGGTCTAGCCGGGCGGCGTCCACGGTGTGGCTTGGGAGGCGACGTAGGCTTGCAGCCCGTTTGCCAGGGCCTCGAAGGCGACCCCGCAGCGGCGGCTGGTGCGCAAGTCCTCGTGCATGGCCAGCCAAGTGTCGAAGGCGATCGTCGGCATGTCCGGCAAGACCCGCACCAGGGCCGGATCGCGGCGCGCCAGGCCGAGCTGGCAGAGGCCGATGCCGAAGCCGGCGCGGATCATCGCCAGCTCGGCGAGGTGGTTGTCGGTGCGCAGGCTGAACATGTCGCGATGGAGCTGGCCGCCCCAGCGCCGCATGGTGGCGCGGATGAAGGCGCTCTCCAGGTCGAAGCCGATCAGCGCGTGGCCGGCCAACCCGGCCGCCTCGGTCGGCGTGCCGCGCCGCGCCAGGTAGTCGCGGTGGGCGAACAGGCCGGCCTCGATGGCGCCGATGCGGCGCGCCACCAGCGCGTCCTGCGCCGGGCGCAGCATGCGCACGGCGATGTCGGCCTCGCGCCGCAGCAGGTCCTGGGTGGTGTCGGACAGCGCCAGTTCGATCGTCAGCTCGGGGTATTGGCGGTGCAGCGCGGCGAGGATGGGCGGCAGCACTTCGCAGCCGACGACTTCGCTGGCGGTGATGCGCACCGTGCCGCGCGTGCCCTGCGCGTCGCTGGCGGCGGCGCGGATCAGCGCGCTGGCGGTGGCGGCCAGCGATTCGGCATAGGGCCGCAGCTGCTCGGCTTGGGCGGTCGGCAGGTAGCCGTGCTGCGAGCGCACGAACAGGGCGGCGCCGAGCGATTGTTCGAGCGCGTCGATGTGGCGGCCGAGGGTCGGCTGGGTCAGCCCCAGCGCGCGCGCGGCGGCCGACAGCGAACCGGCTTGCAGGACGGCCAGGAAGGAGCGGTACAGGTCCCAGTTCGGTTCGGTGGTGGTCATACTTTTTTGTATAGCGTCCATGCTGTTTCAACACTTCCGTATATTAGTCGAAAACCGCATCATGGCTACATTGACCAACACGGAGGTGAGCATGAACACGACGAAAACGGCCTTGGTACTGGGCGCGACGGGCGGCATCGGCGGCGCGCTGGCGCGTGAACTGGTGGCGCGCGGCTGGCGGGTGCGGGCGATGATTCGCCGTCCGGCCGCCGCGCCGGCCATCGACGGGGTGGACTGGGTGGGCGGCGACGCCATGCGGCGCGAGGACGTGGTGGCAGCCAGCGCCGGCGCGGCGCTGATCGTGCACGCGGTAAATCCGGCCGGCTATCGCAACTGGGAGACGCTGGTGCTGCCGATGCTGGAGAGTACGATCGCGGCGGCGCGGGCCAGCGGCGCGCGCATCCTGCTGCCGGGGACGATCTACAACTACGGCAGCGGTAGCGCGCCGGTGCTGCGCGAATCGAGCCCGCAGCGGCCATCGTCGCGCAAGGGGGCGATCCGGGTGCGCATGGAGGAGATGTTAAGAGAGGCTGCGGCGGACGGCGTGCGCTCGCTGGTGGTGCGGGCCGGCGATTTCTTCGGGCCGGGCGCGGCGAACAACTGGTTTGCGCAGGGGATGGTCACGCCGGGGCGCGCGCTGACGGCGCTCGTCTATCCGGGCAGCCCCGGTGTCGGCCATGGCTGGGCCTATCTGCCCGACCTGGCGTCGACCATGGCGCGCCTGGTGGAGCAGGGCGAGCGGCTCGGCGCCTTCGACGTATTCCATTTTCGCGGCCATTGGGATGCCGACGGCACGGCAATGACGGCGGCGATCGAACGGGCGGCCGGCCGCGCGCTGACGATGCGGCGCCTGCCGTGGTTCGTGCTGCGCCTGCTGGCGCCGTTCAAGGTGCTGTTTCGCGAAATGCTGGAGATGCGCTACCTGTGGCAGGAGCCATTTGAGCTCGACAACGCCAAGCTACTGCGCTTTCTCGGCAGCGAGCCGCACACTCCGCTCGACCAGGCGGTCAGGCTGACGCTTGAAGGGCTCGGCTGCCTGGAAGCCGAAGAGGGATGCGCGCTGCCGGCCTGACGCCGCCGGGGCGACGCTCAGGCGTAAGGATCGGGATAACCGAGCGCCGACAGCACGTCGCGCTCAAGTTGCTCCATCTCCTCGGCGTCCTGCTCGTCCTCGTGGTCGTAGCCCTGGGCGTGCAGCACGCCGTGCACCACCAGGTGGGCAGTGTGCTCTTCCAGCGTCTTCTTCTGTTCTTCCGCCTCGCGCGTCAGCACATCGGTGCACAGCACGATGTCGGCCCGCACCGGCTCGTCGTCGGCCAGTTCCTCGCCCTCGTTGTAGGCGAAGGTCAGCACATTGGTGGCGTAATCCTTGGCGCGATAGTCGCGGTTGAGACTCTGGCCTTCGGCCGCGTCGACGAAGCGGATGGTGAATTCGGCGGGCCCCAGCAGGGCGGCCTGGACCCAGCGCCGCACCTTCTGGCGGGTGGTCGACGCTTCCAGGCGGGCGTCCGGGTACTGGACCGAGAGCGACAGTTTATTTTTTGCGGACATTTTTAGCGGCGGGTTTCGGCAGGGCGACCAGGTCTTGCAGGGAGGCGGCCGTTTCGTAGGCGTCGACGATGCGCGCGACCAGCGGATGGCGCACCACGTCGGCACTGGAGAACTGGGTGAAGGCGATCCCGCGCACGTCCTTGAGCACGTGCACGGCGTCGATCAGGCCACTCTTCTGGGTCTTGTGCAGGTCGACCTGGGTGACGTCGCCGGTGACCACGGCCTTGCTGCCGAAGCCGATCCGGGTCAGGAACATCTTCATCTGCTCGACCGTGGTGTTCTGCGCCTCGTCGAGAATCACGAAGGCGTGGTTGAGCGTGCGTCCGCGCATGTAGGCCAGCGGGGCGATTTCGATGACCTGTTTTTCGAACATCTTCTGAGTGCGGTCGAAGCCGAGCAGGTCGTACAGCGCGTCGTACAGCGGGCGCAGATAGGGATCGACCTTGCTGGCCATGTCGCCGGGCAGAAAGCCGAGCCGCTCGCCCGCTTCCACCGCCGGGCGCGTGAGCACGATGCGCTTGACGGCGTCGCGCTCGAGCGCGTCGACCGCGCAGGCGACCGCCAGGTAGGTCTTGCCGGTGCCGGCCGGGCCGACCCCGAAGGCGATGTCGTGTTCGAGGATCGCGCGCAGGTACTGGATCTGGTGCGGGGTGCGCCCGCGCAGATCGGCGCGGCGGGTCTTGAGGGTCGGCGTGGTGATCTCGCCGAGCTCGGGATGTTCAGGGTCGGGCAGCGCCGCCTCGGCGTCGGGACGCAGGCCGGAGCGCTGCTCGACCAGCGCGAGCTGGACTTCCTCGATCGGCACGATCTTGTTGGCCACCGCGTAGAAGCGTTCGAGAATCTCGACCGCGCGCTCGGCGTTGCTGCCGCTGACGATGAATTTTTCGCCGCGCCGGAAGATGGTGACGTCGAGCGCGGCCGAGATCTGGCGCAGGTTCTCGTCGAGCGGGCCGCACAGGTGGGCCAGCCGGGTGTTATCGAGCGGCTCGGGAATGAAGTACGAGGGCTGGGTGGGGGTCTTGGTTTTCAACTGGCTTTGGCAATCGTGTCGGCGCTGGCGACAAGCTCGCCGCGCAAGGTGTAGTTGAAGCTTTCGGTGATGCGCACGTCGCACATCTGGCCGATCAGCGCCTGGAAGTCGTCGCCCACGGCGAAGTTGACGACCCGGTTGTTTTCGGTGCGTCCCGCCAGTTCGCCGGCGTCCTTTTTCGACGCGCCCTCGACCAGGATGCGCTGCACCGTGCCGACCATCGCCGCGCTGTACTTGCGGGTGTTGGCGTCGATCGCCGCCTGCAGGCGCTGCAAGCGCGCCAGCTTGACGTCGTGCGGGGTGTCGTCTTCGAGGTTGGCGGCCGGGGTGCCGGGGCGCTTGCTGAAGATGAAGCTGTAGCTGGTGTCGAAGCCGACATCGGCGATGAGCTTCATCATCGCCTCGAAGTCGGCCTCGGTCTCGCCGGGGAAGCCGACGATGAAGTCGGACGAGATCGACATGTTCGGCCGCACCGCGCGGATGCGGCGGATGATCGATTTATATTCAAGCGCCGTGTAGCCGCGCTTCATGGCGCCGAGCACCTTGTCGGCGCCATGCTGGGCCGGCAGGTAGAGGTGGTCGACCAGCTGCGGGATGGTGGCGTAGGCGTCGATCAGGCGCTGGGTGAATTCCTTCGGATGGCTGGTGACGAAGCGGATCCGCTCGACCCCGGGAATGGCGGCGACGTATTCGAGCAGCAGGGCGAAGTCGGCGATCTCGCCGTTGTCCATCACGCCCCGGAAGGCGTTGACGTTCTGGCCGAGCAGGGTGATTTCCTTGACGCCCTGGGCGGCCAGGCCGGCGACCTCGGTGAGCACGTCGTCGAAGCGGCGCGAGACTTCCTCGCCGCGCGTGTAGGGCACCACGCAGTAACTGCAGTACTTGCTGCAGCCTTCCATGATCGAGACGAAGGCGGTGGCGCCGTCGACCTTGGCCGGCGGCAGATGGTCGAATTTTTCAATCTCCGGAAAGCGGATGTCGACCTGGGCGGCGCCGCTGTCGCGCCGCGCGCGCATCATCTGCGGCAGCCGGTGCAGCGTTTGCGGGCCGAACACCATGTCGACGTAGGGCGCGCGCTTGACGATGGCCTCGCCTTCTTGCGATGCAACACAGCCGCCGACACCAATCAAGAGGTCCGGTTTCGCCAGTTTGAGTTCGCGCAGCCGGCCCAGGTCGGAAAACACTTTCTCCTGCGCTTTTTCGCGCACCGAGCAGGTGTTGAGCAAGATTACGTCGGCGTCCTCGGCCGTGTCGGTGCGCACCAGGCCGTCGGAAGCGCCCAGCACGTCGGCCATCTTGTCCGAGTCGTACTCGTTCATCTGGCAACCGAAGGTTTTGATAAATACTTTTTTCTGCATGAAATGTTGCGCGGGCGCGCAGCGGCTGTCGGGAGGGGAGCGTCAGTTTACCGTAAATCGCCGGGCGGGTCGCGATTGCTCCGTGCTTGGATGATCAATTAACAAGTAAATTCCGCGCCGCACCATTCGCAAACGCGGCGGATTACCTCCGGAATCACGGCTCCCGTAACCCTTGCTTACAACTTAGCTCGGAACTTATTTAACAATCGCCGACAGGCCGAATCGTCTTTCCTGTTGAGAATCAATGGGTTCCGCAAGAATGCTGAGCCGGATGTTCAACGCGAAAAAACTCTTGCGTGCGCCACAAATTATCCCCATGTGTTGAAATGATTATGTGACAAGCTTTCCCGACGTTAGCTTGATTTCGAACAATGCTCGATGTGCGCGGGTCGGATGTACTGATGGCGTATGAGTCTGATAATTTGTTTGAAATACAAGTGCGATGGGCAGCGGGTAGCGCAGAGCGCAAACGGTCCGGCGAGCGGCCCCCGAAACTGGTTATCGGAATGTTTAAGAAAAATCAGCTTTTTGGTCGGTTTCCGGGAACTTATTTAGAGGAAAGATAGTCTTTAACAAAGTTCGTAACGGAACTATTTCAACCACTTACACGAGGTAAATCATGGCACACCATGCTCTGGCATCACAGGAAAGCTACAACCCCAACCACCTGCTCGACATTCTGCTCGGCAAGATGCAGTTGAAGAACGATGCAGCGCTGTCGCGCATGCTCGAGGTGGCTCCGCCGGTCATCAGCAAGATCCGCCACCACCGCCTGCCGGTCGGCGCGTCGCTGCTGATCCGCATGCACGAAGTGACCGGCATGAGCATCCGCGACCTGCGCGACCTGATGGGCGACCGCCGCACCAAGTATCGCCTGTCGGACGCCCAGGGCCGTCCAAAGGCCGAGGACAAGCCGGCCGCACCAGCTGACACTTCGACCAGCGGCAACTATGCGCACTAAAGCGACAGGCATGGCGCCAGCGTCATGCCTGTCCGCCCTGCCGGATCGGGTCCGGCCCCCACGGGCCGGGATCGGCGTCCGGCAGGCAGCGCGCTGAAATTCAGTGCTGCTTCGTCAGTACTGTGTAGTAAGAACTGAGTCATCAGTACTGCGTCGCCGGTACCGCGTCGTCAGTACTACGTCATCAGCACTGCGCTGACTTCTTCAAACTGCACTTCCGTTTCGCGGAAGACGTGCAGATAGGCTTCTTCGCTGAGGCCGAGGGCGGTCCAGGCGACCGTCGACAATGCGGGCACCAGATCGTCTTCCTCGCCAGCCAGGTCGAGCGCATGGACGATCGCATTGGCTACATGCACGATGGTGGCCAGGAAACCGGCGCCCGCCGCTTCCGGATCATGGTGGTTGGCGATCGCCAGCTTCATCGTGTCGGAAAAATTCCAATGTTCCGCCAACGCCACGCCGGCCGCCACATGGTCGAGCCCAAGCACGCTTTGTTCGGCCTCGAGCAGGCTGCTGTCGTGCTGCTCGCGCCAGCCGATCACTTCCTGATAGCGGTCCGGCACCGCGCTGACCAGCACCAGGCGGCCGATATCGTGCAGCAGGCCGGCCGTGAAGGCGTAATCCTGATTGACCCGCATGCGCCGCGCCAGCACCTTGGCGCAGGCCGCCGTGGCGATCGAATGGCGCCAGAACGCCTTGTGGTCGAAGCCCGGGCACTTGGCGTCGGTGAAGCAGCCGGTCACGGCGGCCGCTGTGATCAGGTTACGCGTGGTCTGGAAGCCGAGAAAGGTGATCGCCTGCTGGATGGTGGTGACTTTCACCTGCAAGCTATACACCGATGAATTGGCCAGCCGCAAGGTCTTGGCGGTCAGCGCCTGGTCGTGCGAGACTTTCTTGGCGAGCACCGAAATATCGATATCTTCCTGGTCGATGCTGCTGAGCAGTTCCATCACCACGGCCGGCAGCGATGGCAGCTCCTGCAGCATGGCGGCGAGGTCCTCCGGAGCGAGCGCGCTCATGCCTGCGCCTCGCGCACGCCGCGATAGATTTCCACCACGTCGCGCAGCAGTTCGCGGGCGTCGGGCGGCGCTTCGGCGGGGCTGCGGAACAGCCGGTCCAGCCTGGCCTTCACCGCCTCCAGATCGACCGGCGGCGGCAGGCTGGCCTCGTCCGTGCGCAGCACCGCCAGCGTGTCGATGCCGTGGCCCGGCAAGAGGGCGATGATCTTCGCCGTGAGCACGGCGCCGCCCGGCAGCAGGACCTGGCCCTGGCGGTCGAGTAACACATCCGATAACACCATCCCCGGCCGGACCTCGGCCAGCGAAACATGCTGGTAAGCTGCAGTCATACTGATCCCTTTATCATAGGGTTTGATCTTAGCATTACAGGCCCTTGCTGTGCGCCGATCAGGCTTATGCTGCGGCAATTTTCGACCGTAATGTAGCCGGGCGCGCGCTTGACCTCGCCCAAGCGCGGACTCGTCCTTTCTTGTATTCTTGCCATTCCCTGCGATCCGCAGGCGGCCAGCTTCTGTTTTTTCGCACGCCCTCACTCCACGTCAAAAAAGGACCATCATGAAACTGTATTTCAGCCCTGGCGCTTGCTCGCTGTCCCCGCACATTGCCTTGCTCGAAGCGGGTCTGCCATGTCATACCGAACAAGTCGACCTGGGCACGAAAATGACTGCGAGCGGGATTGATTACCGGACGATCAATCCCAAGGGCTATGTGCCCGCGCTCGAGCTTGACGATGGCAGCTTGCTGACAGAAGCGGCGGTCGTGGTCCAGTACATCGCCGACCAGGCGCCGGACAAGCAACTGGCGGCGCCGGCCGGCACGCTGGCGCGCTACCGCCAGATGGCGTGGCTCAATTTCATCGCGACGGAACTGCACAAGAATTTCGGTCCCTTGTTCAACCCGGCTGCGAGCGGGGAGCTCAAGAACACGGCGCGCGCCAACCTGGCGAAGCGCCTTCCGGAGGTCGCGCGCGTGCTCGAATCGCAGGAGTTCCTTGCCGGCGAACGCTTCAGCGTGGCCGACTGCTACCTGTTCACCGTGCTCAGCTGGAGCGGGCACGTGCAGGTCGCGCTTGACGCCTGGCCGCAGCTTGGCGCCTACCTGGCGCGCATCGCCGCCCGCCCAGCGGTCCAGCAAGCCTTGCGCGACGAAGGCTTGCTCGGCTAGCCGGACGACGCTGCCGGCCGTCGATGGCGTGCAGATTGCGTGTACGATACCGGCAGCGGATCATCTGCCCGGTTCTCCCTTCGCTTCAATCAAAATTCAAGGAACAATCCATGCCTGTTGCCAGCGGTCCCTTCGACGTCAAACTCATCCCGCAAGATCTGTCGGAAACCGCCGCCGAGGCGCGGCTCGGGCGCAATGCGCTCGACAAGCAGTTTCATGGCGACCTTGCCGCGCACAGCCGCGGTGAGATGCTCAGCGCGCTGGGAGAAGTGAAAGGCTCCGCCGCCTACGTGGCGATCGAACGCGTCGACGGCACGCTCGACGGCAAGCGCGGCAGCTTCGCGCTGGTCCATACCGGCACCATGGCGCGCGGCGCCAGCACGCTGACGATTAGTGTGGTGCCCGATTCCGGCACGGGCGAACTCGCCGGCCTGAGCGGCGCGATGTCGATCAAGATTGTCGACGGCAAGCACACTTACAGCTTCGACTATGCGCTGAACGCGGAGGAGCAAGCGTAGGAGGCCATCGCAGGAGGGGCAAGCTTGGGAGGGACATCGCGCCCTATTATTCCACGCACTCTTATTTGAACTTCTCGCTGCTGTCGCGCCCCGCGCGGTAGCCGATCAGCACCAAACCGAGCAGCATCATGACAATCACGTCGGGCTCGGGCAACTCGGACAGGAAGGCGCCCGGCGCGACGATGGACCGACCCGCCGACACCGCCACATCGCGCAAGCTGACCGCGCCGGCCGGTACGGCCCGCAGCACCACCGCCGGCGGCTGGCTCAAGTCGATCACCTCGGCCTCGGCCGACCCAGCGATGCAAAACGCTAACGCTGCCGCAAGTACAAGTTTGCTCATGTCGATGTCCCGTGTGCCATTCAACCGCGCCACGCGCCGGCCGATATCCGATGCTGCCAACTACCCAACACCTGCCCTTAAAGCATAGCGATTTTTCATCCGTTTCGCCGTCCGATACGGATAAGAAAAAGACATGCCAAATTCGCACGGCGCCTTATTCCCGTTGGCTTCCCGCGATATTTTTATCAAGCAGCCAATCAAATTTGTCAGGTCGCTAACGAATCGACGCGTTCTCGCGAACACTGCTGTTGCGCGGCACCATATTTTCGCGAAACTGTTTACACCCGCCTTTTTTTTGGCGGTATAGTCTCCATATCCCTGTTGCCTTCGAGCACTAAAATGATGGCAAACGGTCACGTCTGGCCATAGTGGCAAGCCCACTGCCGGCGGCGCCCCGGATTCGCGCCGCCCGCCAACGCTGTTTGCACCGCCCGTCATTTGCACCGAGCCGAGCGCGCCAAGTGCGCGCCAACCAAGCGCATCAACCCTATTCGAGTACCTTATGCCCAATCTCGCCAAGCTTCAAATCGCCTTCAAGAACATTTACGTGCGCATCGGCGCGGCGGCCGTGTTCGCGCTGATGATCTGGCTGACCATGTTCCGCAACGACGTCGTGCAGGACACCAGCCCTCTGATCCTGTCGCAGAACATCGCTGAAATCACCGCGCTGGCCGGCCAGAAGGACCGCCTCGATTATCTGCTGGTGGCCAAGCCGCTGTCGGAGTCGCCGCGCTACATCTACAAGTTCAAGGGCGAAGCCGCGCTGCACGTGGTCAAGGTGCCAAGCACTTCGCACCTGAGTCTCGAACGCGAAGTGCTGCTCAAGAACGCGATTCCCTATTCGATCGCCAAGGACGACTACCTCGCCTCGCACAAGGCGGTGCTGCTGGAAGAAGGCGAGAGCGGTCCGGCGGCCGAAGCGTCGGCCTTCCTCAAGCGCCACGCGATCGACATCCTGCTGATCGGCCTGATCATCTACGCCCTCAAATTCGGCATCCCCGGCATGGGCATGAACGCCTCGGTCATCTCGCCCGACAAGCTCAAAGGCAGCATGGACGACCTGATCGGCATGGACGACATCAAGCAGGAAGTGCTGCACCTCGAAGACATGATCCGCAATCGCAGCGAGTACAAGTCGCACAATATCGACAAGCCGTTCAACGTCATGCTGACCGGCCCGGCCGGCACCGGCAAGACCAAATTGGTGGGTTATCTGGCCAAGAAGCTGAACGTGCCGCTGATCCAGGCCTCCGGTTCGGCGCTCGAATCGGGCTTCGTCGGCGGCGGCTCGAAGGCGCTCAACGCCCTGTACCGCAAGGCCTGCGCGCACGGCAGCTGCATGATTTTCCTCGACGAAGCGCAGACCCTGTTCATGCCGCGCGGGCGCGGCGAGAAGAAGTGGGAAGACGACACCGCCAACACCCTGCTTGGCTTGCTCGACGGCGTCAAGAGCGACAAGGGCGCCGGCGTGATCTGGGTGGTGGCCTCGAACTTCGACGACGCGTCCTCCGAAATGGACGAAGCGATGCTGCGCCGCTTCTCGGTGAAGATCAACTTCCGCCTGCCGAACAAGGGCGAGCGCGGTGAACTGCTGCGCAGCTTCCTGTCGCGTAAAAAGGAAGGCCTGGTCGACTGGCCCAACCTGGACCTGAACCAGGTCGCCGAAATGACCGCCAACCTCAGTCCCGCGTTGCTTGAAACCGTGGTCGAACGGGCCAGCATGCTGTCGATCCAGGAAAAGGCGATCATCAACACCGACTTGATGTTCCGCGCCTTCGAGCGCGCCACCCTTGGCCTGACGGACCGCGCCACCACCGCCGAAAAGCACAAGCAGCGCGAGCGCGTGGCGCTGCACGAACTCGGCCACTTCTTCATGCAGATCGATCCCTATCTGCGCCAGGGCATGAGCCTGGCCGAGGTGAAGGCGAAATCGCATCTGCTCAAGATCAGCACCGAATCGGTGTCGAAACTGGGCGCGCTCGGCTACGTGCTCAACTCCGGCGACGACGTGTCGCTGCGCACGCTCGAAGAACTCGAACAGGACGTGATCCAGCTGTACGGCGGGGTCGCCGCCGAAGAACTGTTCTACGGTGCGCGCGGCATTTCGGTGGGCAGCCAGAACGACATCGAGAAGGCCACCAAGATGCTCAACCTGATGGTCAACCGCCTGTCGATGTATTCGCGCTCGAAGCTCGATTACACCCAGCTCAAGCAGGATGGCGGCGGCGAGCACGCGGTGCGCCAGGTCGAGGAAAAGTCGGACGAGCTGTATAGCTACACGCTCGGCGCGATGCGCGACTACAAGGCCATCATCGAGTCGATCAAGGACACCCTGCTCGACCAGTACGTGCTGTCGAAGGACGCCGTGTTCGAGCTGATCGAAGAGCGTTACGAACTGCTGCACCATGCGGCCGCGCCGCGCATCGCCAATCTCAAACTGTGCGATAGCGCGGTGTAAGCCGCCACGCTGGCGCCGGCGCCGTCAGCGCGCCGGCGGCAGTCCGGCGCCTACGCGCAAAACAGGGCGCACGGTAAGCCACGCAGCGAAACGGTGACGGTAGTAAGATGACCATACTCTTCACTGCCGGGAAACCAAGATGGACCACCTCCAAGCCGCTGGCATGACCGTCACCTACCGCACGGCCGACGGGACATTTGAAGCCGAGGGCCTGCCGGGCCGCGACCTGTTCATCGTCGCTCAATATCTGGATCCGACCGAAGCGCTGCTGGCGCAAGGCTGCCTGGTGGCCGGCGGCCTGCCCGCCGTGGTGGCCGACGCCAATATGGTGCAGGCCTACAGCCTGATCGCGTCGGCGGTCGGCGGCGTGCGCGTGATGGTGCCGCAGGCTCACCTGCAGCAGGCGCGCGAGATGCTCGACGCCCTCAAGCGCGGCGACTTCGCGCTCGACGACAATTTCGACACCGGCGAAGTGGTCTGAGGCCGGTGGACATTTCCGCCGACAAGCCGGCCGGCAAGCCGGCCGACAAGCCGGCCGGCAAGCCGGCCGACAAGCACGCCGAACTGTGCGCCTCGAAGCGGCTGGCGCTGATGTTCTTCATCGGCGCCGCCGCGCTGTTCGTCATCACCCTGTTCCTGCGGCCGGTGTGGTGGGTCGACCTGATCAAGGCCTTCTCCGAGGCGGCCATGATCGGCGCGCTGGCCGACTGGTTCGCGGTCGTCGCGCTGTTCAAGCGGGTGCCGATCCCCTTCGTTTCGCACCACACCGAGATCATCCCCAAGAACAAGGACAAGATCGCCGACAACCTGGCGCTGTTCGTGCGCGACCGCTTCCTCGACACCGAGTCGATGGTCGCCCTGATCCGCCGACATGATCCGGCCAAGACGGTCGCCGAATGGCTGGTCAAGCCGGCCAACACGGTGCGGTTCGGCGGTTACCTGATCAAGCTGGCGGCCGGCATTCTCGACTTTATCGAGGACCAGGCGGTGCAGAATTTCATCCGCAAGGCCGTCCACGCGCTGATCGGCACGGTCGACCTGTCCAAGTCGGCCAGCGCGGTGCTCGAAACGCTCACCGCCAACGGCCGCCACCAGGAACTGCTCAACGAAGGAATCAGCCAACTGGCCAAGCTGCTGCACAGCGAGGAGACCCAGGCCACGATCGCGCAGGGCATCGTCGACTGGCTCAAGGAAGATTACGCGATGTTTGAAAAAATGCTGCCGACGGAAGTCATCGGCCGCAAGGGCGCCGACGTCGCGGTGCGGTTGGCCTCCAACATCCTCGCGCGGATCGACGAGGATCCCGCCCATCCGCTGCGCGCCGGTTTCGACCAGTATGTGCACGAGTTCATCGAACGCCTCAAGAGCGACCCGGCGATGCTGGAAAAGGGCGAGGAGTTCAAGCGCTACCTGCTCAACGACGCGACCCTGAACGGCTACCTGGTGTCGATCTGGACCGACATCAAGGCGTGGCTCAAGGCCGACCTGCACAGCCCCAATTCGGTGCTGCACCAGCGCGTGGCGGCGGCCGGCCAGTGGGTTGGCCAGACCCTGGCCGAAGACCCCGCGCTGCGCGATTCGCTCAACGCGCAAATGGAAATCGCGGCGCGCAGCGCGGCGCCGGGCTTTGCGGAATTCCTCACGCTGCACATCGCCGACACCGTCAAGCAATGGGACAGCCGCGAGATGTCCGAGCAGATCGAGCTCAATATCGGCAAGGACCTGCAATTCATCCGCATCAACGGCACCATCGTGGGTGGCCTCATCGGCGTGCTGCTGTACCTGCTCTCGCATGTGCCGGCGCTGCTTGGCGCCGGCGTTTGAAGGTCGGCCTAAGGTCTGGCCTCAAGTCCAGCCTCACGTCCAGTCTCGCTATGCCGCCTGCCGCATGACCGAATCGCACCATTCGCGCGCGCTGTCCTCGCCGCGTTTGTCGAGCAGATAAAGAAAGCCGGTGCGCAGCGCCTCGTCGGCCAGCCGCTTGTCGCTGCGCGCGGCGGTGGCCAGGTGTTCGAGGCCTTCGTGGCGGTCTTCTTCGAGCAGGATGCGCCCGTAGGTGCAGGCCGCCTTTGGAAACGGCCCGCCCGGCTGGCGCAGCAAGTGTTCCAGCGCCGGCTTGGCCGCCTGCGGCGAATCGAATTCGGCCTTGAGCAGCGCCATCTCCTGCAAGTCCGACAGCGCCATGCTGGTCATCGGCACGGCCGCCAGTTCGGCCATGCGCGCGGTCGAGCGCCGCACATAGCGGTATCGTTCGGCCCAGGTCTTTTCCTGCACGCGCCACCATTTTTGGTCGAATTCGGCGATCAGGCGGTCGCCGAACGCGCCCAGCAGGCTGGCGGCCGAACTGCCGGACATCGGCTTGAGCATGGTGGCGGCGCGGCCAAGCGCCTCGACCCGTTCGCGCAGGCAGGGATGGGTGTCGGCGACGTTCGATTCGACCTCCCACGCCGCCTTCACGCTGGCGGCGCCGGCCCATTCATCGTGACTCATGCGAAAGGCCGTGCTCATTGACTGGTAGGGCATGAAGGCCGGCTTCTCGCGCGTGCTGGCCTGGCGGTACAGCGTCCGCCAGAAATGCTGGTAGAACCAGCGTCCGCACAGGGTGCTGCGGATCAGGCTCGCGGCGGCCGTGTCGACCCCGACCAGCGTGCCGGCGGCGCGGTCGGCCTCGTATTCGTCCTGGCGCGACAGCACGAAGGTGTAGGCGTAAAAGTAGGGCATGAAGGCGCGCAGCGCACGCGCCATGGCGCCGGACCCGAGGCCCTCGTCGCCGGCGTTTTCGAGCTGCTCGAAGATGGCGCCCAGGGTTTGGCGCTGGCGGTAGATCCAGGCCTGGATTTTGCCATGGGCGCCGCACAGGTGGCCGTATTCGTGCGCCACGGTGGCCATCATTTCGGAGGTGGGATGGCCGAGCATGAAGGGCAGGCCGAGCACCAGGTAGTTGACGGTCGGGCCAAACAGCCCCCAGCGCGGCAGTTGCGCGATGCTGGCGTTGAACTCGGCGTCGACCAGTACGTGATGGATCGGCGGGCCTTGCAGTTTGGCGCGCATCTTGTCGAGCAGGTCGAACAGCAGCGGCGCCTCGGCGGCGCTGATGGCGCGGCCTTCCGGCGCCGGCAGGCGCGTCAACAGGGTGCGCAGGGTGACGTAAAAGACCGGCACCGACATCAGGCCGAGCACGCCGATGGTAATCACGTTGCGTCTGAGGCCATGGGCGCGCCATTGCGCATAGCCCCAGTACATCACCAGCAGGTTCACGAGCAGGAACAGGAACAGCACGATGTAGGCGGCGCAACTGATGAGCAGCACCCTGGCGCGGAACGCCGCTGGCGCATTCGCCGACTGAGTCTCCAGGCGCGATACCAGCCAGCCGAATTCTTCATCGTTCACGCATTGCTCCTAAAATAAGTTCTCCAGAGCAATTCTACACTTGATCTTTCGCAGGAGCTTGCTAATTACTTCATACAGTTGAGCCGTATCAAATCGGTTCGGCTTGCCGATTCATAGAGAGCAGATCGTTTGTCGCGCGTCAATCCAGGCGCCGCCCGGCGGTGTTCAGGCGGGCACCAGCTCGTTCGCGTGTTCCTGCAGGCACACCCGGTTGCGCCCCTCATGCTTGGCCTGGTACAGCGCCGCGTCGGCGCCTTCGATCAGGCTGGCCATCGCCAGAGCGTTCGACGGCACGCACACCGCCACGCCGAGGCTGAGCGTGACAACCGGCGCCACCCGCGAATTGGGATGGATGATCGCCAGCGTCTCGCAGGCCGAGCGGATCGCTTCGGCCACCAGCATGGCGGCGTCGCGGCCGGCGCCGGGCAGCACCAGCACGAATTCCTCGCCGCCGTAACGCGCCGCCAGGTCGGCCGCGCGGCGCGCGTGGCTCATGAAGACGGCGGCCACGGCGGCGATGCAGCGGTCGCCTTCGGGATGGCCGAGCGCGTCGTTGTTGCGCTTGAAGCTGTCGATATCGGCAAGGATCAGCGCCAGCGGCTCGCCGCTGCGGCAGGCGCGGTTCCACTCCTCGGCCAGCACCTCGTCGAAGCGGCGCCGGTTGGCCAGACCCGTGAGGGCGTCGAGGAAGGACAGGCGTGACAGGTGCTCGTCGGCCAGCCGCAGCGCCTCGGTTTTTTGCGCCATCTGCCGTTCCATCTCGGCGTGGCGGGCGCGCAGCTGATGCAGGCGCAGGCGGTACAGCGCCATCAGCGCGGCCAGGGTGGCGTCGGCCAGCAGCAGCTTGAACCAGGCTGTTTGGTGAAAGTAGGGCGCGACCTCGATCGCCAGACCCGGCCCGGCCTCGCTCCAGTGCTGGCCGTCGAGCGAACTGACGACGCGGAAGCGGTAGCTGCCGTGCGAAAGGGCGGGGAAGGACACTTCGCGGTTCAAGCCGGTGTCGATCCAGGTCGGCGTCAAGCCTTGCATCTGGTAGCGATAGCGCATGCGCTCGGCGTGCAGCAGGGTCATCGCGCTGTACTGGATCGACACCGTGGCAGGCCCCGGCGGTAGCGACATGGCGGCCGCCGCGTCCTGGCTCACGCCGTTGACACTGACCTTTTCCAGCCGCACCGGCGGCGCCAGGCCGGCGCCGGGCAGCTTGTCCGGGTCGACCACCACCAGGCCCCTGGTGGTCGGCAGCAGCAGGCGGCCGGCGTCGTGCATCGCGCTGGCCGGTTGCAGGCCGCCGGCGAAGGTGGTGCTGCGCATCGATTCGGCCGCGCCGAAGGCGGTCGAGACGACCTTGCCGATGCGGCCTTCGGCGAAGCCGTCCAGCTCCGCGCGCGCCACACGGAAAAAGCCCCGGTTGGTGGTGAACCACAGATAGCCGCGGCGGTCTTCGAGAATGCTCAGGCAAGTGCCGTCCCACAGGCCGTCGGCCGGCCAGATGGCGCTCACGCGGTCGTCGCGCAGGCGGTTCACGCCGTCGCCGTTGGTACCGACCCACAGCCCGCCGGCTTTGTCCTCGTACAGCGACATGATCCAGTTCGACAGCATGCCGTCGCTCCTGGTCAGGGCCTTGAAGACGCCGTCGCGGTAGCGCACCAGGCCTTCGCCGGCGGTGCCGAACCACAACGTGCCGTGGCGGTCCTGGGCGATGGCGGTCACGCCGCCGGTGGGGGCGCCGTCGGCGTGAACCGGGGCGAAACCGTGGCCGGTAAAGCGCGCCAGGCCGGCCGCCGTGCCGGCCCAGAGCTGGCCCTGGCGGTCGCGAAACAGCATCCGCACTTCGGCGCTGGGCAGGCCGGCGTCGACGCCGTACGTGCTCACCCGTCCCTGTGCGAGGCGGGCGGCCCCGCCCGTGTAGGTGCCGATCCACAGCGCGCCATCAGGGTCCTCGAGCAGGCCGGAAATCTCGTCGGACGGCAAGCCCTGCTGCTGACCCAGTTTGGTGATGCCGGCGCCGTCGATGCGGTTGAGACCGCCGCCCGAGGTCGCCACCCAGGTCACGCCGTTGCGGCCGTACAGCACCGAGCGCACGTTGTCGTGCGACAGGCCTTCGGGCACGCCGATCCAGCCGAAGGCGCGTTCGCGCATGCGCACCAGGCCGTTGACCCAGGTGCCGACCCAGACCTCGCCCTGATTGTCGGTGTGGAGCGACCAGACATGGTCGCCGGCCAGGCCGTTGGCGCTGGACAGGGCGGTGAAGCGTTCGCCGCTCATCAGGCTGACGCCGCCGCCCCAGGTGCCGATCCACAGGCGGCCGTGGCTGTCGCGCGCGAGACCGGTGAGCTGGTCGGTCGGCAAGCCGTCGGCCACGGTGTAGACCTTGATTTTGTCGCGCTGAACGCGGACCAGCCCGCCGCCGGCGGTGGCGGCCCAGATGCCGCCGGCCGGGTCGGCCAGCACGGCGCGCACCTCCAAGTGGGGAAAGCCGTTGTCGGGATTGAAGACGCGGAATTGTCCGGCCGTGTAGGTGACCAGGCCGCCGCCCGAGGTGGCGATCCACAGCACGCCGTCGCGGTCAAAGGTGAGCGCGCGCAGACGCTCGGTGGGCAGGCCGTCGGTCACGTGGTAAAAGCGATTCTGCCAGCGCGCCAGGCCGTTGTTGGTGGCGGCCCAGACGACGCCGTCGGCGCCCTCGGCGAACGCCCAGACGCGCTGGTCGACATTGGCGGGGGCCGCGAAGGCGGGCTTGAACTTGCCGTTCAGGTAGATCGCCGCGCCCTTGTTGTGGCCGATCCACAGGTTCTTGTGGCTGTCTTGCATCAGGCCGACCACGGGATGGGAGGCGATATCGGCGAACTCGGAGGCGTCGAAGGTGGTGAAGCGCACGCCGTCGAAACGGGCCAGGCCGCCCAGGGTGCCGATCCACAGGTAGCCGTCGCTCGCCTGCAACAGCGCGGTGACGGCGTTCTGCGGCAGTCCCTGCTCGGTTTGCCAGGAGTCGAGCTTGTATTGGGTGAGCGACTTCTCGTGCCCGCCCGCGTTCGACGCCAGCGCGGCGGGACTGTGCGCGCACAGGAAAAGGAGCAGGAGCAGTGGCAGCAGCAGAAGCCGGAGCTGCATCCTGAGCGGCAGGCGAGCCCGGTCGGCGCAGCGATCGTGCAAGCTCAATTTTTGCCGGACAAGGGAAAAGCGCACGCCAGAAACCTTTTTCTAGAATAAAACATCATGCCGTACGGCAAGAGTGAGGGAGCGCGGCAGGGATGGAAATGGCGAAAAAGTGTGGCGGCGCGATACATTGACGGCCCCGTCGGCCACCGCATCGTCTGGCGGGGGAATGGCGGGCGCAGCGTATAATTCTGGCCCCTTCCATAAACATTCATCTGATGGCGATAGACTGGTTTTCGCCGGCGCAGTGCGTCGGTTACGCGGCATTCGTGCTTGGCGTCGGCTCGTTCCTGCAAACCGACGACCGCCGCTTCAAGCTGTTCATGGCGGGCGAATGCTTTGCCTACATTGTCCATTTTTCCTTGCTGGGCAACCCGACGGCGGTCGCCAGTTCGACCATGTCGTTGCTGCGCTCGCTGCTGGCCCTGCGCACCCGCTCGGCGTGGGTGGCGGCGGCGGTCGTGGCGATCAACCTCGCGCTGGGGATGGTGCTGGCAAAGCAGGCAAGCGACTGGCTGCCCCTGGCGGCGTCCTGCCTTGGCACGCTCGCCTTGTTCCTGCTGCAAGGGATACGGATGCGGCTCGTCATGCTGGTCGGGACGGTGCTGTGGATCGCCAATAACGTCATCGCCGGCTCGATCGGCGGCACCGCGCTGGAAGTGGTGATCGCCATCGTCAACATGGTGACCATCGGGCGGATGGTCAGGCAGGCGCGGCAGCCCGCCTGACACAGCGGGCGTTAGCGGTCCTCGCAGTGTCGCCGGTGATGTCGATCATGTTGACCTTTAATCAAAATTGCCCTACTGTTGCGGCGGGGCGGATCCTTCAAGCCGGCCTGGACTTGCCTCGCGCAGGGACAGCCTCTGCGGGGTTACCCCGCGGGATATTCAGTGTTCAGCACTTCACCGCTTGATTTTCTTCGCGCTTGCGCGCGAGACAGATCACGCATCACGAGACTCGTTGAAGGCTCTCCGCTCCTTCTTTTCGCATGGATACTGACAAGCTTGGCGTGCTGGCGCTGGCCGATACGATGCTCGCCTCACATGGCGGACTGGACGACCTTGTGGCCGCCTGCGACCGCGTGTTCGACGCGCCGCTGCCATGGGCGCCGCGACTGTGCGCGGCGCTGCTCGCGCGCACCGGCGAGCATTTTCACTATTTCAGCCGATACGAGCTGACCGATATCCTGCTTCAACTGCTTGGTCGCGGCGGCGTCGAGCCCTATCCCTATCCCGATGACGATGATGATGGCGATGACGACGCGCATGAGCGCGCCCCCCTGCCAGCCTTCAGCGACCTGCCGCCTGTGCGACGCTATTGAATCGATCAGCCGATACGCCCGCCGGCCGAGCCGTGGCTCGCCGCGCTCGCGCTGCCGGCACTGTCGTCGGTGGGCGCGCTGGCCGCCTGGCTCAATGAACCGGTCGGCGCGCTAGACTGGTTTGCCGACCGATGGCGGCTTGGGCGCGAGGCCGCCTCGCGCTTGCAGCATTACCACTATCGCTGGGTGCCCAAGCGCAGCGGCGGCCTGCGGCTGATCGAAATTCCCAAGGAGCGGCTGCGCCGCATTCAGCAAAAAATCCTCCGCCAGATTCTCGACCTGGTGCCGGCGCATCCCGCTGCGCATGGCTTCCGGCGCGGACACTCGTGCGTCACGCACGCGGCGCTGCACACCGGGAAGCGCGCGGTGATCCGCATGGACCTGAAGGATTTTTTTCCGAGTATCCAGCTCGCGCGCATTCACGCGATGTTTGAAAAACTCGGCTACCCGGCCAGTGTGGCGGGCACGCTGGCGCGGGTCTGCGTCAACCGCGTGCCGAACGGCGTGTTCAGCGAGGCCCCGGCTGACGAGGCGCTCGCCTGGAACGAGCGCCAGGCCCTCAAGTCGCCGCACCTGCCGCAAGGCTCGCCCTGCTCGCCGGCGCTGGCCAATTTGTGCGCCTATCGTCTCGACATCCGCCTCGACGCGCTGGCCCAATCCTTGGGCGCGACCTACAGCCGCTATGCCGACGACCTGGTGTTTTCGGGCGACCGCGCCTTCGAGCGGGCCGCCGAACGCTTTCATATCCGGGTCGCGGCGATCGCGCTTGAAGAGGGATTCCGCGTCAACACGCGCAAGACGCGGCTGATGCGCGAAGGGACGCGCCAGCAGGTGACCGGCGTGGTCGTCAATCGCCATCCGAACATCGCGCGCGATGAATACGACAGGCTCAAGGCAACGCTGACCAACTGCGTGCGGCATGGACCGACGTCGCAGAACCATGACAAGCGCGCTGATTTCCAGGCCTACCTGGCTGGCCGCATTTCGCATGTGATGTCGGTGAACCGTCATCGCGCGGACAAATTGCAGCGTCTGTCGAAGGCGATTGTCTGGCCTTAGGAGACGGCCTGGCATCAGCATCCGTTGCGCTCACTGTTTGCCACTCGCGCAGCCGCCCTTGGCCGCGTGCAGTGTCCGGATCCGGACACGCGTGACCGGAGACGGGCAGGCGCTAATCGCAGCGCGGCGCCGCGCCCCCTATGACAGCATCACTTGCGGCGGCTGGCACGGAGCTTGCGCTATGGATGGTTTTGCAATCGCCGCGAAGCGCCCGTATGGATCAACCCCTCAGCCGCCAAACCCTTGTCCGACGCACGCGTCTGAGACTGCTCACCGGGCTCGCGCTGGCGCTGGCCTGCGGCGCGGCGGCATGGAGCATCAACCACGCGCTCGGGCCCAGCGTCAGTCTGTCGGAGGTGATGGTGGCCGAGGTCCGGCGTGGCAGCATCGCCAACACCATCAACGCTTCCGGCCTGGTCATCCCGGTCCATGAGGAAGTGGTGTCGAGCCCGATCCAGACCCGGGTCGCCAAGGTCATCGCCCGGCCGGGCCAGGCGGTGGCGGCCGGCGAACTCCTGCTCGAACTTGACGACCGCGAGATCCGCCTGGCGATCGACGCGCTGACCGAACAACTGGCGCAAGAGGAAAACCGCATCGTCGGCTTGGGCGCCGAGATGGAACAGAAACGCCGCCAGGCCGTCGGCGCGATCGAACTGCTGGAACTGGACCTGAAAAGCGCGCAGGTCAGGCGCGACCGCAACGAGATCCTGCGCAAGAGCGGCCTGGTCACGGGTGACGACATGCTGACGTCCGAGCTGAACGTGCAGCGCGTCGGCATTCAGCTGCGCCAGCAACGTCAATTGATCGACGACACCCGGCGCACCACCGGCAGCGCCATCGAAGGCGCGCGCCTGCAAAAGAACATCCTGCAAAAACAGATGGCGCAGCAGCAGCGCCAACTGGACCAGGCCAAAGTGCGCGCGCCCTTTGCCGGCATGCTGACTTCGCTCATGTCGGAAGAGGGGGCCAGCGTGGCGGCCGGCCAGATGGTGGCCAGGGTGTCGGAGCTGAACAACTACCGGGTCGAGGCGTCGATCTCGGACTTCCACGCGCGCAGCCTGGTCCCCGGCCAGAAGGTGCAGGTGGAGCACGGCGGCCAGCAACTGGCCGGACGCGTGCAGACAATTTTGCCGGAAATTCAGAACGGCACCGTCAAGCTGCTGGTCGCGCTCGACAAGCCCGACCACGCGCTGCTGCGCAACAAGCTGCGGGTCGAAGTCAACATCGTCACCGAGCAGCGCGACGGCACCCTGGTCATCGACGGCGGGCCGGCTTTCAACGGGCGCGGCGCGCAGGCGGCCTGGGTCGTCAAGGATGGCATGGCGCGCAAGACCACCGTCACGCTCGGCGCCGGCGACGGCAAGGCGGTGGAGATCCTGGCCGGCGCGCGCGTCGGCGACCGTCTGATCATTTCCGACCTTACCCGCGTTAAGGAATTCGACGCGCTGCGGGTCTCCCCATAATCACCTTCACCATCACCACCAATCACAAGGCGTCATCATGATTCGACTGGAAAAAGTCAGCAAGACCTACCACACCGACAAGATCGAAACCCTGGCACTGAGGGACATCGACCTCAATGTGGCGCAGGGCGAATTCGTCTGCATCATGGGGCCCTCCGGTTGCGGCAAGAGCACCTTGCTGAACCTGGTCGGCTTGCTCGACCGGCCCGGCCACGGCGCGATCGCCATCAACGGCGCGCCCGTCACTTCCTACCGCGACAAGGACGTGGCGCAACTGCGCAACCTGACCTTCGGCTTCATCTTCCAGAGCTTCCACTTGATTAACGACCTGCGGGTGATCGACAACGTCGAGTTGCCGCTGCTGTACCGGTCGATCGGCGCGGCCGAGCGGCGCCAGATGGCGCGCGAGGCGCTCGAACGGGTGGGCCTGGGCGCGCGCACGGCGCATTACCCCAACCAGCTGTCGGGCGGCCAGCAGCAGCGCGTGGCGATCGCCCGCGCCATCGTCGGGCGGCCGCGCATTCTGTTGGCCGATGAGCCGACCGGCAATCTCGACAGCAAGATGGGCGCGGAGATCATGGACATTCTGCTCGGCCTCAACGCCGACGGCACCACGGTGGTGATGGTTACCCACGACGAGGGTGCGGCGCGGCGCGCGCACCGCATCGTGCGGGTGTTCGACGGCCAGCTGGTCGCCTAGGAGTCGCCATGCTAAGGAATTATCTGCTGACGAGCTACAAGGTGATGATGCGCCGCAAGCTGTTCACGGGGATCAACCTGCTGTGTGTCGTGCTCACCTTGACGATCCTGCTGGTGGTGACCGCCCTGCTCGATTTCGCCTTTCGCCCGTCCGGCGTGGAAGGGCGCAGCGAGCGCTTTCTGCAAGTGACGACGATGGAGATGCGCGACAAGGATGGCCGTCAATCCGGCAATCTCGGCTACAAGGTGATCGACAAATACCTGCGGCCGATGAAGTCGGCCGTCCTGGTGGCCGCCGTCAGCTCGTCCCAGCCGGTGGCCGTCTACCAGGCCGACAAGGTCAGCACCTTCGGGCTTCGGCGAACCGATGCAAGCTACTGGGACATCATGGATTTCACGCTGCTGGCCGGTCGCGTGCCGAGCGCCGGCGACGTCACGGAGGGCCGCTTTGTGGCGGTGATCAACGCCGCCACCGCGCGACAGCTGTTTCCCGGTCCGGTGGCGATGGCGATCGGCAAGACCATCCCCGCCGACGGCCAGCAATTCACGGTCATCGGCGTGGTCGAAGGCGGCGTCCACATTAATTCGAGCGGGGACATCTGGGTCCCGGTCACCACTTTTCCATCGTCGAGCTATCGTGACGAAATGTGGGGCAACTTCACGGCCTTACTAATGGCAAAGTCGGCGGAGGGCCTGCCGGCGATCCGGCAGGAAGTGCGGGCGATTTCAGCAGGCATCCTGCTCAACGAATCAGGCAAGCCGGTCACGACCCGCATGTCGGCCGAATCGAAGGTCGACATGTTCGCGAGCATGCTGCTGCCCCGGCAGAAGTCGACGGAACCAGCCGGCGCCACTCTGCTTGGATGGATCGTCTCGCTGATGCTGCTGTTTATGCTGTTGCCGGCGCTGAACCTGGTCAACCTGAACACCGGGCGCATCATGGAGCGCAGCGTCGAGATTGGCGTGCGCAAGGCGTTTGGCGCGACCAGTACGCAACTGGTCGGCCAGCTGATCGTCGAAAACGTGGTGCTGTGCCTGGTCGGCGGGGCGATCAGCCTGGCCCTCGTCGCGGCCACGCTGTGGGGCCTGAAACATTCCGCCCTGCTTCCCGGCCTGGAGATCGGCATCAACCTGGCCGTGTTCGGCTACGGGCTGCTGATCACCGTGTTGTTCGGCCTGCTCTCAGGCGTGATTCCCGCGTGGACCATGTCGCGCCTCGATCCTGTATTCGCTCTGAAGGGAGCCGCTTGATGTTGCACCATCTTCTCAAACTCGTCTGGAAACGCAAGACCGGCAATCTGATGCTCAGCCTGGAAATCCTGCTCGCCTTTGTGATCGTGTTCGCCATCGCCGCCTTCGGCGCGCGCAACTACCAGCTGTACCAACTGCCAACCGGCGTGCGTCACCAGGATGTGTGGTGGATCCACGCGCAGCCTGCCGACACGCGCGAAGACATCGATGCGGCGGTCTACGACGGGCTGCGCCGGGCGCTCAAGGCCATGCCCGAGGTCGAGGAAGTGGCGTTCGTCTCGTTCGCGCCGTTCACCAATGCGCGCAGGACCCAGAGCTTCGATCGTGAAGGAAAGGGCGGCGAATTCTTCAGCGATATCGTTGAGGCGAGCGACGATTTCTACGCGTTGTCGAATCTGCGCCTGCTCGAAGGCCGCTGGTTCTCGAAGGCCGACGACGGCGCCGCCGGTACCCCGGTGGTCATCAACCGGCTCGGCGCCCAGACCTGGTTTCCCGGCCAGTCGGCAGTGGGCAAAGTCATCAGCGGTGGCGGTCAAGGCGACCGTGCCTCCCGCTACCTGGTGACCGGCGTGGTCGAGGATTACCGCAGTGACGGCGAATTCAAGGTGCCGGTTACCTTGACTTTCACCCGCTTCAATCCCGATGCCGGGCCGGCGGCCCATGGCATGAAGAACATCCTCGTCCGGCTCAAGCCGGGCACGCCGCGCATCTTCGAGGCTCGGCTGGACGCGCAGCTCAAACGCTGGCGCAGCGGCTGGTCGTATTCGGTCCAGCCTCTGGCCGACGCGCGCGCGCACATGATCAGCAATCAGCTGTTACCGTTGGGGATAGTGTCGGTGATCGCCGCCTTCCTGCTGCTGATGGTCGGCTTCGGCCTGTTCGGCGTGCTGTGGCAAAACACCACGCGGCGCATTCCGGAGATCGGCCTGCGGCGCGCGCTGGGCGCCAGCGCCGCCGCCATCTACCGCCAGATCATCGCCGAGCAGCTGCTGCTGAGCACAGCGGCGATGGCGCTGGCCTTGCTGATGCTGGTGCAGCTGCCGCTCACCAAGGCCTTCGGCGCGAGCCTGAACTGGCCGGTGTTCCTGAGCGCTGCGGGGGTGTCGATGGCGGTGATCTATCTGATATCCTTGCTGTGCTCGCTGTACCCTGGTTGGCGCGCCAGCCGTCTGAGCCCGACCCAGGCGCTGCATTACGAATAGGCTTCAAGGATCAATGGAACACCTCCGCAAGCAAACCATCCTGATCGTCGACGACGACAGCGCCGTCCAGGTCTCGCTGGCCCTGCTGCTCAAACAAGCCGGTTTCGACACCGTTTGCTGCGACGATCCGCCGCAGGCGCTGGCGCGGCTGGCGGGCGGCCCGTTCGACCTGGTTCTGCAGGACATGAACTACTCGCTGGCCACCAGCGGCGACGAAGGCATGGCCTTGCTGGCGCGGATCAAGGCCGCGCATCCATCGGTGCCGGTGCTGCTGATGACGGCCTGGGGATCGATCGCGCTGGCGGTCAAGGGCGTCAAGGCCGGCGCGGCGAATTTCTTCACCAAGCCTTGGGACAACGCGCAGCTGGTCGAACTGATCAAGTCCACCCTGGAGATGGCCGCGCCGTCGGCCAGCCGGTTGACGCGGCGCGAGCTAGATGGCCAGTTCGATTTCGCCGGCATCGTCGGCGAGCATCCCGCGCTGCTGCGGGTGCTGGCGACGATCGGCCAGGTCGCGCGCACCAAGGCGCCGGTGCTGATTTTGGGCGAGAGCGGCACCGGCAAGGAACTGGTGGCCGATGCCCTGCACCGCAACAGCGAACGCGCCGCGCGCACGGCGGTCAAGATCAACATGGGGGCGATCACGCCATCGCTGTTTGAAAGCGAGATGTTCGGCCATGTGCGCGGCGCCTTCACCGACGCCAAGGCCGACCGCAAGGGCCACGTGGCGGCGGCGCACCAGAGCACCCTGTTCCTCGATGAAATCGGCGAGATGAACCGGGCCGACCAGGTCAAGTTGCTGCGCGTTCTGCAAGACCAGAGCTACCTGCCGGTGGGCGCCAGCCGCGCCGAGCGGGCCGACGTGCGCGTGGTGTCGGCCACCAACCGCGAACTGGCCGAGCTGGTGGCTGCCGGCGAATTCCGCGAAGACCTGTTCTACCGACTGAACCTGATCACCATCCGCTTGCCGCCACTGCGCGAGCGGCGCAGCGACATCGCCTTGCTGACGCGCGTGATCGTCGACGAGGTGGCGGTCAGCTACGGCTTGGGCCAGGTTGAACTGACGCCGCAGGCGCTCGACTGGCTGGGCGCGCAAGCGTGGCCGGGTAACATCCGCCAGCTCAAACAAACACTGGAACGGACGATTCTGCTGGTGGGGAAAAGCCTGCTGACGCATGCCGATTTCGTGGCGGCCGCGCAGCACGACGACGGCGGCGGCCAACTGCGCCTGGGCGTGGACGGCATGACGCTCGAACAGGTGGAGCGCCACATGATCGACAAGGCGCTCGTTCAGCACCAGGGCAATATCTCGCGCGTGGCCAAGGCGCTGGGGCTGAGCCGCACCGCGCTGTACCGCCGGCTTGAGCGCCACGGCCTGAAAACGGCGGAGCCGGAATGAGCCTTCGCCAACGGCTCCTGGCCTACCTGATCGGACTGCACCTGGTGTTTTTCGCGTTCAGCGTGGCGCTGTTTGCGGAGACGCCTTGGCTGTTCATGGCGGTGGAGTCGATGCTGCTGGTGAGTCTGGGCGGCGGCGTTCATCTGATCAATCGCGCGCTCGAACCGCTGGGCTACACGCGCCAGTTGCAGGAACTTCTGCAGGACCAGGATTACGCCGCGCGCCTGCACAATACTCATGGCGCGGAGCTGGGCGAGCTGGTCGCGCAGTTCAATGAGATGCTGGGCACGCTGTATCAAAAGCGGCTTGAAATCGGCGAGCAGCAGGGCTTTCTAGATCGCCTGCTTGAGGCGACGCCGAGCGCGGTGGTGGTGTTCGATTTCGATGGGCGTGTGAGTCTGCTCAACGCCAGCGCGCAGGCCTTGCTGGCGCTGGGCGACGCCAAGGGGAAGCCGCTCAGCAACTGGCCTTCCGACAGCCTGGCGGGACAGCTCGACACGCTGCCGCTGGGGCAGAGCCGGATGCTGCGGCATGTCGACGGACGGCGCTTTCGCGGCCAGCGCGGCCACTTCTTCGACCGGGGATTCGCGCGCCATTTTCTGCTGATCGACGAGCTGACCGAGGAACTGGAAAGTTCGGAGAAGGCCACGTACGAAAAACTGATCCGGGTGCTGGCGCATGAGGTGAACAACACCGTTGCGGCGACCGGCTCGGTGCTCGACTCGCTGCTGTTTTACAGCGCGCAGTTGAACGAAGGCGACCGCGCCGACTTCGGCACAGCCATCGTCGCCGTCAAGCGCCGCAATACCAGCCTGGGCGAGTTCATCGAGCGCTTCACGCGGGTGGTGAAGATGCCGACGCCGGAACTGCGGCCGGTGGCCCTGGCGCCGATGGTGGACGATATTCTGTGGCTGTACCGCGAGCAGTGCCGCAGCCGTGGGATTGAGATCGGCTGGGATGGCTGCGAGGAGGTGCCGGCGCGGGCCATGGACGCGCAGTTGATGGAGCAGGCGCTGCTCAATATCGTCAAGAACGCGATGGAAGCGGTGGAGGAGAGCGGGGTGGCGGGTGGAAGGATTCGCTTGTCGCTGGCGCGCGAGGAGATGGGCGTGCGGCTGTCGGTGAGCGACTCGGGCAACCTGCTCGGAGGTGTGCCGGCCGGGCAGTTGTTCACGCCGTTTTTCAGCACCAAGAAGGGCGGGCAGGGGATCGGGTTGATGTTCGTGCGCGAGGTGTTGACAAGGCATGGGT
>JBDSTZ010000614.1:0-23764 GCA_039927975.1 Massilia sp.
GCCCGGCTGCTGCCGGCCGGCGAGCGCCCGATCGTCTGGTTCTACACGCCGATGGCCTTGCCGCTGCTGCAACAGCTGCAGCCGGCGCTGGTGGTGTACGACTGCATGGACGAACTGGCCGCCTTCAAGAATCCGCCCAAGCAATTGTTGCAACGCGAGACGGCGCTGCTGAACCTGGCCGACCTCGTGTTCGCGGGCGGCCCCAGCCTGTACGAGGCCAAGCGCGACCGCCATCCGAACGTCCATTGCTTCCCCAGCAGCGTCGACGTCGGCCACTTCTCCCAAGCGCTGGCGCGCGACACCAGCCACCCGGCGCAGGCGGCGATCGCTCGACCACGGCTGGGGTTTTACGGCGTCATCGACGAACGGTTCGACACCGGGCTGATCGCGGCGATGGCCGACGCCCATCCCGACTGGCAGATCGTACTGGTGGGGCCGGTCGTCAAGATCGCCGAGGACAGCTTGCCGCGCCGCACCAACATCCATTACCTCGGGCAGCAGCCTTACGAAGCCCTGCCGCCCTTTCTTGCCGGATGGGACGTCTGCCTGCTGCCGTTCGCGCTCAACGAATCGACCCGCTTCATCAGCCCGACCAAGGTGCTCGAATACATGGCGGCCGAGTTGCCGATCGTTAGCACGCCGATCGCCGACGTGGTCGCGCCCTACGGCGACGTCGTGGCGATCGGCCACAGCCACGCCGAATTCATCGCCGCCTGCGAAGCGGCCTTGACGATGGCGGCGCCGCAGCGCGAGGCGATGCTTGCGCGCATGCGCGAGATCGTCGCGCGCACCTCGTGGGACCGCACCGCCGGCGAGATGGCGACGCTGCTTGGGCAGGCGCCGAGCGGCCGCTCCGAGACGCGGCTGGCGGCCAAGGGCGCCAATGCCGAGGCCACGCTGGCCGGCAAGACGCCGAAAATCAATCCCCTGCGCGCGCAGGGTGGCGCCCAACGCGCCGGCACGGTGATCGTCGGCGCCGGCCCGACCGGCCTGTCGGCCGCCTACCACCTGGGCGAGAACACCGTGCTGATCGACAAGAACTCGAGTGTCGGCGGCTGGTGCCGCTCCATCGACGAGCATGGCTTCACCTTCGACCATGCCGGCCACATCATGTTCTCGAACGACCCGTACGTACTCAAGCTGTACCAGATTCTGCTGGGCGACAACCTGCATTGGCAGAACCGCGAAGCCTGGGTCTACAGCAAGGAGGTGTACACGCGCTATCCCTTCCAGGGCGCCTTGTACGGCTTGCCGCCCAAAGTCATCACCGAATGCATCATCGGTGCAGTCGAGGCGCGCTTCGGTGCGATCGACGGCACCGGCACCGCTTGCGCCACGGCGGCCTCGGTCAAGCCGGTGCAGGATTGCTGCGCCGACGGCACCGCCGATGTGGCCAACACCTCGAGCATCGCGCCGCGCAAACGCGAGAGCCAGAATTTCGAGGAATTCATTTATAAAGTGTGGGGCAGGGGCATTGCCAAGCACTTCGCCATTCCGTACAACCGCAAGCTGTGGACGGTGCCGCTGACCGAGATGGAAACGTCGTGGCTGGGCGGACGGGTGCCGCTGCCCGATCTGGAGGAAATCATCGAGGGCGCGCTCGAGCCGGTCGCCAAGCCGATGGGGCCGAACGCGCGTTTCGGCTATCCGCTCAGGGGCGGTTTCCAGGCCCTGATGGAAGGCTTTCTCCCGTATATTAAGGGCAAGCTGGAATTGAACACGGCGGCCGCGCAGTTGCTGCCGCGCGAGCACGTGCTGGTGCTGGCCGACGGCAGCCGCTACCGCTACGACCACCTCATCAGCACCATGCCGCTGCCCGAACTGGTCAAGCTGATCGGGGCGGAAGCGCCGGAGGAGGTGCGTGCGGCCGCGCGCGGCCTGCGCCACCTGTCGGTCAAGTGCGTCAACCTGGGCGTGGCGCGCGAGAACATCACCGACAAGCACTGGGTGTACTACCCGGAAGAGACGATCTTCCACCGCATCTTCGTGCAGGGCAACGCCAGCCCGCACTGCAATCCGCCGGGCGGCTTCGGGCTCACTTGCGAGATTTCCTACTCGCCGTGGAAGCCCTTGCCAGTCGACGGGCAGGCGCTGATCGAACGGTGCATCGTCGATTGCGTCAAGGTGACGATGCTGCGGCCGGACGACCGCATCATCACCGCCAACGTGGTCGACATGCCGTATGCCTACGTGGTGTACGACCACGCGCGCGCCGCCAACGTGGCGCTGGTGAAGGAATGGCTGGCGCGCTACGACATCGTCCTGTCGGGCCGCTACAGCGAGTGGGAGTACTACAACTCCGACCATGCCTTCATCGCCGGCAAGAAGGCGGCCGAGACGGTGCTGGCGCAACGCGCTGTGCAAGCCAAGAACGTTGGTTCGGAATAGACGGGCTGTGCGGCGGGGGCGCTGTTTCGCTCCCGTCGCAAAGTTGCAGGATTGCCGGGCTGCGTTGAGGCGATTGCAACGCGATTATTGCGCTGACGGTGAGCGTGTTTTCCGCACCTTGCTGGATGAGGGGGGGCTGGCCGATGGCGCGCTTGAAGCACCGCGTTATTCTGCTTCGCCCGCTTGAGGCACCGCGTTACCCTTCGGCGCGGTGACGGGCGCCCGGTTCACATCGGCGCGCGGTGCGGGCACCCGCCCGCCTCCCTTTGGCGAGTGCGGTTGTGGCGCCGCGCCGCCATCTTTTTTATCGCATGGGCCGCCGAGCAAGCGCCGGGCCGAGCCTTTGCTATTGTCGAATCGTCAGGCTAAAGTTCGCCGTCAGGCTGCGAGCGCGCATTGCGTTTTTACTCGGCTTATCAAGCTGTTACGCCGCCTTCGTGCAAACACAACATATATCAAGAATATTTCCCTACTTCATGTTTTCTTCGGTTCAAGGTGGTTTATCCTTTCTATGGATAAACATTTTTGAATCGAAGGTGATGTGTGCGGCACGGGACAATAACAACGATATTGATGGGTTTATTGCTTCTGTGTAAAGCGAGCTCCGGCTTGGGCGCCGATGCGATCTCCGTCGCCCCGGAAGCCGTGCCGGTCCAGGCAGCGAGCTCACCACGGCCGGTAGCGGAGCGCTCACCGCAGCCGGTAGCGGAGCGCCATCAGGGCGCGCTGTATCGGGTCCGCTATAAAGATCAGCTCAGTTATTTGTTTGGCACCGTGCATGTTGGGACCAGCGCGTTTTATCCGCTGGCGCCGGAAGTGAGCCGCGCGCTGGCAGATTCCACAAGGCTTGTTGTCGAACTCGACACCCGTGCCGATGCGGCGTTTCAGCAAGCGCTGACCACGCACGCCAGCTACAAGGCGGGCGACTCGATCGTCCGGCACCTGAGTCCGGAAACATTGGCCCAGCTCACTGCGGCCCTGCACGAGGTCGGCATTACGCTGGCCAGTGTGTCGCATCTGAAGCCTTGGCTGCTGGCCAACTTGCTGATGGGACTGGAGCTACAGCGCAACGGCTTCGAGCGCCAGCACGGACTCGAATCTCACTTGCTGGCCGACGCCCAGGCACGGGGTTCAGCGGTAGCCGAGCTCGAAAGCGCAGACTACCAGCTTGGCTTGTTTGACACCCTTGGCGAGGCCGACGGCGAGCGGTATCTGCGCGAAAGCTTGCAGGATCTGGCCGATGGAAATTCTCTCAAAAAGGCTAAACACCTGATCAACGCCTGGTCGTCAGGCGACCCGGTCGCCATCGATGAACTGATCACCGAGGCCACCACCGGCGACACCGTCGTTTCGTCGTTCACACGGCGCACGCTGCTCGACCGTCGCAATCCGGAAATGGTCTCGCACATCGTTCAACTGATGGGCGACAGCAAAGTCACGTTTGTCGGTGTGGGTGTACTGCATCTGCTGGGTGAACATGGATTGCCCCAACTGCTGTCACAGCGGGGCTACCAGGTCGAACGCATTTATTAGAGGGTGTTGCTACGCTGTCGGGCAAGCGCGACTGAATCGCGGGTCGGCTGCCGCCACCCGACACGTTACGATGTTTGACGCCGCGATATCGAAGGCTGCTGCCGCGATATCGAAGGCTGCTGCGACGGTGTCGAAGACTGACGGTTTGGTATCGATGGCGAAGGTCACGCTATCGATGGCTGAGGCGAGAGTACCGGCACCGGGCGCCGTACTATCGACGGCTGAAGCCGCGACATTCGATGGCTGATGCAATGGTCCGCAGCTGACGCCGTGACATCGAAGGCTGATGCTGCGATCGGCGGCTGATGCCGCAGTATCGATGGCTGCGGCCACCGTATGGGCGGCAGACGCCGGAGTATCGATGGGCTGAGGCCACGGTATCGGGTCTGACGCCGCAGTATCGGGTCTGACGCCGCAGTATCGGGTCCGACTCCGCAGTATCGATGGGCTGAGGCCACGGTATCGAGTCTGACGCCGCAGTGTCGATGGCTGACGCCACGGTATCGGCGGTGCACGCCGGAATATGGATGGCACCGCGACGATATCGACATCGAATCGCAGCGCCACCGGCCTCTCTGTGCACCTTATTGGTTAACTGTTCCGTTTGACATCAGTACGCGATCGCCACTGTGGAACGTCGGTGTCTGTTCCTGGGTGACGACCCGGATGGTGCCATCGTCCATCCGCAAGGTAACGCGATAAACACGGTCGGCCACCATGGACGACCCTGTGGTGCCGGTTGAATTGGTACCTCCGACCGCCGCTGCGCCGGCCGTACCTGCCCCGGTTGCCGCACCGCCGCTCTGGCGCGGCACCACTTCGATGGAGGCAACTGTCGCGTTGCCCGCTCCGCTCGCGCGCGCTCCTGGACCGGCGCTGCCGTAATACGATGAGGTATTGCCTGCCGTGCCTGTTGCGCTGCTGCCTGTGCCGGCAGTGCTGCCAGTGCCGGCCGTGCCGCCGCTTACGCCTGATGTGCCGGCCCCTGCAGTGCTACCGGTTCCCGAAGTCGTGCCTGTTCCGGAGGTAGTCCCCGTGCCGGAAGTGGTGCCGGTGCCCGAGGTGGTGCCGCCGGTCGTGCCACTGCCGCCGCTGCTCGTGCTGCCGCTTCCCATCGTGCCGGCGCTGCCTTCACCCATGCTGCCGACGCTGCCACTACCCATGCTGCCGGTGGTGCCGCTACTTCCTGTTCCAGATGACGTACCGCCCGCGCCTGTCCCCATGCTTCCGCTTGTACCGCTTCCGCTTGTGCTGTCGCCGACCCCGCTTGAACTGCCGCTGCCGCTCATGCCGCTGCCGCTCATGCCGCTGCCGCTCATGCCACTACCGCTCATGCCGCTCCCGCTCGACATGCCACTACCGCTGCCGCTCGTCGCGCCACTGCCGCCGGTTGTGCCACTGCCGCTGGTTGTTCCACTGCCGCTGGTATTGCCACTGCCGCCGGTGGTGCCGCTGCCGCTGGTGGACCCGCTGCCGCCGGTGGACCCGCTGCCAATATAGCCGCCGCTGCCCGTCGTGCCGCTGCCGCTGCCGGTGGCGCCCGCGCCGCCGGTGCTGGTGTCGGGACTCGTGGAACCGCAGGCGGCAAGGCCCAGCGCCAGCAAGGCAGCGAGAACCACGCTCTGTTGTTGTCGCTTCATGATCAACTCCTTGTGATGGTGTTTTTCAGTGTGCGTGACCATGCCGCAGCCACGGAGGTAAGAGGCACCACGATGGGCGACGTTCCAGAGAACCGGTGCTGCATATGAGGCGGATCAAACCTATTTTCGTCTGCGCGAACCTTTCTTGTTGAAGGCGGGCCGGGGCACCTGAGCAAAGCAGGTCGCCATTGGCATGTCGAGCGGACCATACCTTTGGCGCCGGCGTCAGAGTCCGGACCGCCCACAGCTACATTGCGGTGCGGGACAAACTGGCCGCGCGTACTAGCGCTGGCTACCGCTCGTGGTGGTGTCGCTGGTGCCGCTGCCGGAAGAGCCGCTGCTGCCTGAGCTACCCGAGCTACCTGAGCTGCCCGACGACCCGGACGAGCCTGAGCTGCCGCTGCTGCCGGTGCTGCCGCCACCGCTGGCACCGCTGCCGCTATCGGTCGAACCGCCGGTGTTGCCGCTGCCCGAGGATGTGCTGCCGCTGCCGCCGGCGCCCATGGACGAGCCGCTGCTGCTGGAGCCGCCGCCCATGGAGGAGCCGCTGCCGCTGCCGGTGCTGCCGCTACCCATCGACGAACCGCTGCTGGTGCTGCCCGCATCGTTGCCGCGCCAGCTGCCCCAGGAACTGCAGCCCGCCAGTCCGATTGCCAGCAAGCCAGCCAGGATCAGGCTATGGTGATTTCGCTTCATGATGAACCTCCTTGTGTTGGTATTTTTTCATGGGTGTGCGTGACGACGACACTCATCACCAAGGTAAGAGGCGCGAACTGAGGCGACGTTCCGTGGGAGTTGGCAGGCGCATGACCGGCGTCAAGTGTCGCCGGGCTGAGCCGAACTTTGGTCTTGCTAGCGGGGGGCTTGGCGGGGCGCGTTGGCCGGCAGGAAAATTCGCAGGAGCAGTGCGGCCAGCAAGGCGGCGCCGACGTCGACCATCCAGTCGCTCACAGCGCCGTGACGGTATGGCAGGAAGCTCTGGACGATTTCATCGAGCGCACCCATCAGGGCGACGGTCAGTACGGCCTTGAGCGCGCGCTGATTGGCGCTGCCGGCGTAGCCGGTGAACAGCAGCGCGCAGATGCCGGCGTAGGCGCAGCCGTGCAGCACCAGGCCGGAGGCGAAGTTGCCGATCTCGGCGCGCGCGCCGGGTATGGAACCGAACACAATGATGCCGGTGAACAGGGCGAACGCGCAGGCCAGCCGGCGGCGGGCTTGCGCGGGATCGAGCATGAGCAGGGAAAACAAGGAGGACATGGGGGAGCGCCGAGAAAAAGCGAGACGATACCACTTTCCGTCGCGCTTGCGCTGGCCCGCCGGCGTTCTATGACGTTACAGGGCGAGCGCCGAAGCGCCGTTGGGATAGCGGGCGTCGAAACAGCTCTGGCATTCGGCGCAGAACAGGTGCGGGGTGCGCACGCTTTCCTGGCGCAGGATCAGTCGCAGCTGGGCTTGCTCGCATTTGGGGCAGGTCTCGCGCACGCCGCCAAAACTCATCAGGGAAATCGGCTGGCCCTCGGTGCCGGCGTGGTCGAGCACGGCGAGCGGGTTGAGTTCGGACAGGATCAGGCTGTCGACGCTGGCGCGCTGGCGCCGGCGGTGGGTGATGGATTGCTGCTGTGCTTGTTGCGGTTCGGCGTAAAGGTGTTGGGTGCTCATTAGGACGTCTCCGTTCTTCGTTGTGGCATTGCAGTTTCTGAAGAAGCAAACCTACGGGCGAACTTCATCATAGTTGAATGGCGGACAGGGTCAAGCTGGAATACGCACTTTTCTGGCGCGTCCTGTTAACATTAATTAGGAGCGGCCAGCAAGTGAAAAAAATGCCCGCCGGGAAGACGGGCAAAACCCAAGATTGGGACAAGAGAGGGTGTGAGCTGTTCGGGTAGGCGTGCCGCCTTGGAAGGACAGCACGCCTGGCTGCTATCACGCACATCGGTTGCATGTACGGCAGATGAGTTAGTGTAGGCGGCGGCTGTGACGGCACTATGACAAAACGCAAGGGTCGTGTCCGGCAAGAGAACGATTGCTGCTGTGTCCGGTCGTGCGCAAGGGGCGCGGACAAAAAAAAGCCCGCTGGTGAAAGCGGGCAGAAGACTATTTTCTTGGAGGAGAATAGTGGAGACAGGTGAAGTATGCGGGGATGCGGGATATATGTCTAATTGTCATTTCGGATACCAGACATTAGTTATTCATATATCAGGCGGTTTGCACGGACAACTGCACGTCGATATTGCCGCGCGTGGCGTTTGAGTAAGGGCACACTTCGTGGGCCTTGGCGACCACCGCCTCGGCCGCCGCCTGGTCCATGCCGGGCGCGCTGACCGCCAGCTTCACGCTCAGGCTGAATCCGCCATTGCCGTTCGGGCCGATGCCGACATCGGCGTTGATGCTGGTGGCGGCCGGGAGCGGCGTCTTCAGGCTGCCCGACACCAGTTTCATGGCCGACAGGAAGCAGGCCGCGTAACCGCCGGCAAACAACTGCTCGGGATTGGTGCCTTCGCCGCCGGCGCCGCCGAGCTCTTTCGGGGTCGACAATTTGACGTCGAGCGCATGATCGCTGGAAGTGGCGCGGCCGTCGCGGCCTCCGGTGGCGGTGGCGTGGGCGGTGTAAAGAACTTGCATGATCGGCTCCTGGGCTGGTGGGGGACGGCGTGATCGCCTGTCCATGAGGTGAACTATAGCGAGCAATTAAATTGTGTGCAATCTAATTATCGCTATCAGCCCGATTGATCCGACCTATCGGCAGCGTCGCTACGTGCCGGCGTCGAGGGAATCGAACAAGGCGTCGCGCACCGTCGACAGTTCGGCGCGCATGCGTCCCAGCTCGTCGACCGCCAGTCCGCTGGCGCACAGCACCTGGTGCGGAATGGCCATGGCCTCGGCCTTGAGCGCACGGCCCTGGTCGCTCAGCGTGATGCGCACCTGGCGCTCATCCTGGGCGTCGCGCTTGCGTTCGAGCAGGCCGCCCGCCTCGAGGCGTTTCAGCAGCGGGGTGAGGGTGCCGGAATCGAGGAACAGACGGGCGCCGATATCCTTGACCGGTAAGCCGTCGTGTTCCCACAAGACCAGCATGACCAGGTACTGCGGATAGGTCAGGCCAAGCCGGTCGAGCAAGGGCTTGTAGCTCTTGGTCATGGCGTGCGAGGCCGAATACAGGGCGAAGCAGAACTGGTTTTCCAGCGCCAGCAGATTGGGGGGCGTGGCCGGCGCGCGGCTGGGATCTTTGCTCATTCTGGTACCGGCACGGTGTAGTTGAGGGCCAGCCGGCCGCCATCGACATACATGGTCTGGCCGGTCATGTAGGTCGCGTCTTCGCTGGCGAGAAACACGGCGACGCCGGCGACTTCTTCCGGTTCGCCGCAGCGGCCCAGTGGGGTGCGCGAGAGGATGGTGTGGCGCGCCTCGGGGCTGGCCAGCACCGCCTGGCGCGCGAGGTCGGTCAGGATGGTGCCGGGGCCGATGCCGTTGACCCGCACGCCGTGCGGCGCCAGGTTCAGCGCCATGACCTTGGTGAGCTGGTTGACGCCGCCCTTGGAGACGACGTACGGCACCTGGTTGGGAATCGCCAGCTGCGCGTTCACGCTCGACATATTGATGATGCAGCCGCTGCCGCGCTTGACCATTTCGCGCGCGGCGGCCTGGCCGCACAGGAACATCGATTTCAGATTGATGCGCAGCACGCGGTCGAAATCGTCTTCGGACAGGTCGAGGAAATCGGCCGCGTGGGTGACCCCGGCATTGTTGATGAGGATGTCGATCTGGCCGAAGGCGGCCAGGGTGGCGACTATCATGGCGTCGACATCGGCCTTCTGGCTGACGTCGGCGGCGAAAAAACGCGCCGCTTCGCCGAGCGCCTGGGCCACCTGCTCGCCCTCCGGCTTGATGTCGACGAGCATGACGCGGGCGCCCTCGCGCACCAGCCGCTCGGCGCAGGCCAGGCCGATGCCCTGGGTGGCGCCGGTCACGATCGCAACTTTTGCAGCGAGTCTCATCGATGTTTCCCCGTCGTTTCGCAAGCCGGCGTGCGCAGCCTGTTCCGGTCGAAATGACCACGGTCTGATTTTACCCAGTGGCCGGCGCCCGTGGGCGTTTTTTGCATCGCCAGTTGAGAGGGTTACAGCACCAGCGGACGGTCGGGCAATTCGTTGGCGCGCGCGCCTTCGGCGGGAAAGTGCTGGCGCAGCAGGGCGTTGACCTGCTCGACCGCGGCCAGAGTGCTGTCGTGAAACTGGCCGAGCGCGAAGCCGCTGGTCATCGCATTGCAGATCGATTGCCAGGTGGCCGGTTCGATCCGACGGTTGATGGCGCGGTCGGCCACGATGTCGACCTTGCGTTCGGCCAGGTTGATGTAGATGAGCACGCCGCAATTGTCTTCCGTGTCCCACACGCCGTATTCGGCGAACAGGGCCAGCGCGCGCTTGCGGTTGCTGACCTCGTGCCACACCAGTTCGCCGGGCATGCTGTTTTCGACGATCAGGCGTAGCTCGCCGCGATGGCTTTGTTCGCCGGCCGTGATCGCTTGCGTGATGGCGCTCAGGGTCTGGGCCGGAAACGCCCGGCGCCCGACCGCCGCCGTGGTGCGCCAATGGCGCCAGGCGCGTTGCAATTTGTCAGCGAGGTGCGCCATCACCAGTCTCCCGAGGCGCCGCCGCCGTCAAAACTGCCACCGCCGCCGGAAAAGCCGCCGCCGCCTGAGAACCCGCCGCCGCCCGAAAAGCCGCCGCCGCCGCGCCCGAGATTGCCGAGCGCATTGCCGAGAATGAAGCCGGCCGCGCCGCTGCCCCAGCCGTTGCTGGCCAGGCCCGAGCGGCGCCGGCCGAACAGCGAACGCAGGATGAAGAATCCAATCAGGATCGGCAGCAGCAGGCCGAGACTGAAGCCGCCCGCAGCGGCGCCCTCAGCCTGGCGCTCGGCTTGCTGCTCGGCGGGGAATTGTTCCTGGTTGAGCAGGCCGGCGATCGCGCCGACGCCGGCCACCAGGCCGTCGTAATACTGGTTCTGCTTGAAGTGCGGGGCGATCACGTCCTGCAGGATGCGTTTCGACTGCGCATCGGTCAGCACGCCTTGCACCCCGCGCCCGGCCTCGATGCGAAGGCGCCGCAGCGCCGCCGGGTTGTCCTTGGCGACGAGCAGCAGCACGCCGTCGTCGATGCCCTTGCGGCCGAGCTTCCAGGCGTCGGCCACGCGGATGCTGTACTGCTCGATCTGTTCCGGCTCGGTCGACTTGACCAGCAGCACCGCGATCTGGCTGCCGGTCTTGGCTTCGTAATCGGTGAGCACGGTGTCGAGCCGTGCGCGCTGATCGGCGTCGAGCATGCCGGCCTGGTCGGTCACGTGGCCGGTGAGCGGCGGCACCGGGGCCAGCTGGGCGTGGGCGGCGCCGGCCAGCGCCAACATCAGCGCCAGCATCAACACCGTGGCCCACCAGAATCGCTGCGAGGGCATGATCTTATCTGCCAACATTATTTGCCAAAATTGACGGTGGGCGCGGTGGAGATGGCTTTTTCATTTTCCACCGTGAACGATGGCTTGGCCTTGTAGCCGAACACCATCGCCGTCAGGTTTTTCGGGAAGCTACGCACCGAGACATTGTAGTCCTGGACCGTCGCGATATAGCGCTGGCGCGCCACCGTGATGCGGTTCTCGGTGCCTTCGAGCTGCGATTGGAGGTCGCGGAAACTGGCGTCCGCCTTGAGCTGCGGATATTGCTCCGACACGACCATCAAGCGCGAGAGGGCGCCCGACAACTGGCCCTGGACTTCCTGGAATTTCTTGAACGCCTCGGGATTGTTCAGCACTTCCGGTGTAATCTGAAAACTGGTGGCGGCGGCGCGCGCGCGGGTGACGGCTTCGAGCGTGTCCTTTTCGTGCGTGGCGTAACCCTTGACGGTGTTGACCAGGTTGGGAATCAGGTCGGCGCGGCGCTGGTACTGGTTGACAACTTCTGCCCAGGCCGCCTTGGTGGCCTCGTCCTTGGTCTGAAAGTCGTTGTAGCCGCAGCCGGACAGCATGGCGGTCATGAGCGACAGTGCCAGCAGCAGGCGGCTCCAGCGTGCGATAAGTGTATTGGTCATGGTCGGTCCGTAACAAGTTGTCGAATGGTCAAAAATATACCCTAATCCGATAGGCGATGCCGAATCCAAACGTGCGGCCCGGCCGCAGCGGGGAAGGGCGGACGCGGTACAATGCCGGGTTTGCAAAAAAGATACGAGGAGTGCCACCGTGAATTTCATCGACAAGCTGTCCGCCGCCTGGACCAACAATGATTCGCTGCTGTGCGTCGGGCTCGACCCGGACCTGGCGCGCCTGCCCGAGTCGCTGCGCGATGCGCCCGATGGCATCCTCACCTTCTGCAAGGCGATTGTCGACGCCACCGCCGACCTGGCCTGTTCCTTCAAGCCGCAGATCGCCTACTTCGCCGCGCTCGGCGCCGAGCCGCAGCTCGAGGCGCTGTGCGAATACATCCGCAGCCGCTATCCGCAGATCCCGCTGGTGCTCGACGCCAAGCGCGGCGACATCGGCGCCACCGCCCATCAGTACGCCCGCGAAGCCTACGACCGCTACGGCGCCGACGCCGTCACCGTCAATCCCTACATGGGCTTCGATTCGGTCGAGCCCTACCTGGCGTGGAGCGAGCGCGGCGTGATCGTGCTGTGCCGCACCTCGAACCCGGGTGGCTCGGACCTGCAATTCCTGCAAGCGGACGGCAAGCCGCTGTATCAGCACGTCGCCAGTATGGTGGCCAACAAGTGGAACCGCAACGGCCAGTGCGCGCTCGTGGTCGGCGCCACCTTTCCGGAAGAACTGGCGCAGGTGAGGGCGCTGGTGGGCGACATGCCGCTGCTGGTGCCCGGCGTCGGCGCCCAGGGCGGCGATGTCGAGGCGACCGTCAAGGCCGGCCGTACCGCCGGCGGCACCGGCATGATGATCAATTCCTCGCGCGCGATCCTGTACGCGACGCCGCAGGGCAATGAAGACTTCGCGGCCGCCGCGCGCCGGGTCGCGCTGGAAACGCGCGACGCGATCAACGCGTTCCGCGCGTAATTGCGGTGCCAGTCTTGCGCGGTGCACAGCGTGCGATCGGCGTGATGCTGCTGGCCACCAGCGGCGCCGTGCTGGCCGCGCCGTTGGCGCCGGCGACGAAGCAGAGTTTTCTGTTTGCGCCGCCCGGTGAACCAGGCGCCAAGCCGCTGGCCGTGTTCTATTACAAGCCGGCGCATGCCGACGCCCGCTCACGCGTGCTGGTGGCGATCCACGGCGTCGAGCGCGACGGCAGCCGCGCGCGCGATGTGTGGGTCAAGGCGGCGGAAAAATACAATGTGATCGTGCTGGCGCCGGAGTTCGATGCCGACACCTATCCGACCGCGCAGTTCCAGTACGGCGGCGTCGAGCAGGCTGACCCCGCCAGATGGACCTTCCAGATCGTCGACGCGCTGTTCGACAAGGTGCGGCGCGACGAGGGCTTGCAGGCGACCAGCTATTCCCTGTTCGGCCATTCGGCCGGCGCCCAGTTCGTGCACCGTTTCATGCTGATGATGGAGCGTACCCAGGTGGACGCGGCGGTGGCGGCGAACGCCGGCACCTACACGTTTCCGGTCTATCCGAAGATGGCGAGCAAGCAGCGCTTTCCGTGGGTGCTGGAGGAAAGCCGCGTCAGCCACGCCGCGCTGGGGCAACGATTCGGCCGCAAGCTGACCATTCTGCTCGGGCAGGAAGACACGGTGACGAATTCGCCCGACTTTCCGAATTCGCCCGCCGCCATGCTGCAAGGCGCGACCCGCTACGAACGCGGGCACAATTTCTTCGACGCGGCGCGGGCCCAGGCGCAGCGGATGGAAGCGGTCTTCGGCTGGCGCGTGCAGGACGTGCCCGGAGTCGGTCACAATTCGGCGAGGATGGCCGCTGCGGCCGCGCCTTTGCTATTCGGCGCGCCGGCGGTAGCAGCGGCGGACAGGGGCACGGCGGCGCAATCTTCCGCGCCGTGATATCGCCAGGCTGCCGTTGGCTTCCGGCTGGCCCTTTTCTGGTGGCCAGTCTTTATTGACCGAGTGGCGGCATCGGCGCCGCCACACGTTTTTTTTCCTGCCAATCCTCAGTAACTGAGCACCACCAGCGACACCGCCTGGCGCGGCAGCTGCATCTTGACCGTCGTGCTGTTGCCTTTGATCGCCAGCGTCTGCGGCGGCGCCAGCTGCGCCAGTTCGCTGGCCTTTTGCAGCTCGGCGACCTGGGCGGACGTCGGCTGGGCCGGCGAGCCCATGCGCTTCCACGCGGTGTAGGAATTGCTGTGTTCCTGATCGATGCGATAGTGCCTGAGCACGGCCTTGGCGGCGGGGATGCCCTTGATCGTCAGCGCCACCGGCGAACCGGCGTCGATGATGTCGTCATCGTGGTAATTCCACACCATCACCGCGATATTGCGTTTGCCTTTGGTTGCGTAGGCGTTGATGTCGGTGCGCGGCCCGCGCACGCCATTCGCCGCGATCGACACGGCGTCGTAGGCCAGGTCGCCTTCGACCGCCAGGCGCTCGCCCGACATCATGCCGAACATGCGGAACACGCCCAGCACCGGCTTGTTGACGCCGTTGGTGGCCAGGTCGCGGAAGCCGGCGAACCAGGGCTGGTCCTCGAACTCAAAGGACCAATTTACGGCGCCGATCAGGTTCACACCCTTGGCTTCGGCCATGTCCTGTTCGCGTCCGAGCGAGGCGGCGGTATAGCTCGAATACATGGTGCCGTTGCGGTAGGCGTTTTCGGGATTGGTGCTCATGCCGCAGGCCGCGCAGCCTTCCGGATCGGATTCGCCGATGATGATCGGAATCCCTTTCAGGCGCGGATGCCTGGCGACGATGTCGAAGCCCTTGTTCAGGCGCGTGAGGTGGGCGCCAATGCCCATCCGCACGCGGCCGTCGACCACGGTCGGCGAACCCTTGGCGTGGAAGGCGACGAAGTCGAGCGGCGAACCGGTCTTGCCGGTCGCGTAGTTGGTTTCGTCTTGCACGTGCTTGAGAAAATCGTCCATGAAAGCGCCAGCGCCGGCCGTGTGCGGCCCGCCCATGCGCGCCGTCGGCAGCGCGCGCTTGACGGCGTCGGCCGCCACGTCGTACATCTTGAAGTATTCGCGCTTGACGTCGGGGGCGATCATGTACAGGCCGTCCGGTTCGTTCCACACCTCCCAGTACCAACTTTCCACCTCGGCCTTGCCGTAGCGCTCGACGCTGTGGCGCACCCATTGATAGATCAGCTCGGCCCATTTGTCGTAATCCTTGGGCGGCGTGGCCCAGCCGGTGAGGATGTCCTTGTAGGGCGTGCCCGGCGCCCAGTGGTGCTGGTAGGGCTGCGGCTTTTGCGACAGCGCCTCGGGCATGAAGCCGATTTGCGCGAGCGGCTTCATCTTGCGTTCGATGTAGGTGTCGAAGATCTGGTCGATGATGGTCCAGTTGTAGACCGGCTTGCCATCCTTGTCTTCGCTGTACATGCCGGTCGAGCCCCACTTGAGGGCGTAGCTGCCGTCGCCCGAGGTCATCAGGTTGTGGGCGCGCACGTAGACCGGCACCGGGCTGGCGGCGGCAATGTCGCTGAGCAGTTTCTTGCCGTTGGGCGCGGTGGTGTAATTGGGCTCGTCGTAGCCGAACCAGGCCCAGATCGGTGTCATCGGGCCTTTCGGTTTGGCCGCGTCGATGGTGATGGCGACAGGGGCGGTGGCCGGCGCGGGTTCGGCGGCCAGGGCCGGGGCGAGCGACGCGGCGCCCAGCAGGCATAGCGCGGAATACAGTTTCTTCATTATTATGGTCTCGCGGGATGGGGAAACGCCATGCTAAGGGCGTTGCTGATTGTCTGACAAATCAACTTGTTTGCAGGAGCGATATCGGCGATGGTATCAGACAATTGGCGGTCGGGCCAGTTGCTGATGTGAAAGTGTCAGCATAGGCCAGCCGACCCCATCATTCCGCCCTCAGCGCCGCTGCGGCGCGATTGCCTCGGCATAATCGTAGAGCGCCCCCAGAATTTCTTCGGCCCGCTCGTCGGCGGTTTCGGACAGGGCATCGATCTCGCTGAACAATTGCTCGACCGTGCGGGCATTGTGCGCGCCGTCGAACAGGCGCGCGGCCCGATGCGCTTCCCACTGGGCCGCCTCGGCCGCACTGAGCGTGTCGGGGAAATTGCGCGCCCGATAGCGAAACAACAGTTCGCCGAGCCGCTCGTCGTCAAAGGACGGTCGCGCCGTCGCCAGCGCGGCAGGCGTCTCGCCGCGCAAGCCAGCCAGCTTGCGCCGGTCGTTATTGTTGACGAAGCCGCCGTACAAGTCTTCGTCGACGTCGGCTTCTTCCGGCGCCGGTCGCTGATATACCTGATCCCAGATCGCGCTCATGTCAGGCCCGGCGGCAGCAGCCAGCGCATGCGTGCGGGCTTGCTCGATATCGATCCCCCAGCGCTCGGCCAGATCCGGCCGCAAGGTCTTCAAGTTCGACACCAGCATCGGTGATTTGTTCAGGTGGATGCTCTTGATCGGCAGGCGCGTCACGCCTTCCGGCAGGTCGGCGCTGCGCGAAAACATGCGCAGGCGAATGGTGTCGGCGTCGAGCCCGAACAGCTCGGCCGGATCGGCGCTGCAATCCCACACCAGCACTTCGTTCTTGTTGGTCGGGTGGGTGGCCAGCGGCCACACCAGGCCGATGCAGCCGCGCTCGGCTGGAAACATGCCTGACACATGCAGGAAGGGCTGGCGCAGCGCCGGCGCCAGCTGCATGCCCATCTCGGCGGCCACCTTGTCCTTCTTGTGCATGCCGAGGCAGAAGTCGAACAGCTTGGGCTGCTTGTCGCGGATCAGGCGCGCCAGCGCGATGGTGGCGCGCACGTCCGACAGCGCGTCGTGTGCCGCTTCGTGGACCAGGCCGTTGGCGCGCGCCAGGTCTTCCAGTTTGAAGCTGGGCCGGCCATCCTCGCGCAGCGGCCATTCGATGCCTTCCGGCCGCAGCGCGTAGGTCATGCGCACCACGTCGAGCAAGTCCCAGCGGCCGCAATTGTTTTGCCATTCGCGCGCGTACGGGTCGATCAGGTTGCGCCAGAAGAGGAAGCGCGTGACTTCATCGTCGAAACGGATGGTGTTGTAGCCGGCCCCGATGGTGCCCGGCTGGCTGAAGGCGGCCTCGATCGTGTCGGCGAACTTGTGCTCGGGCACGCCCCATTCGAGGCATTGCTGGGGCGTGATGCCGGTGATCAGGCAGGATTGCGGATCGGGCAGGAAGTCCGGCGCCGGCTGGCAGTACAGCATGATCGGCAGGCCGATTTCGTTCAGGTTGGCGTCGGTGCGGATCGCGGCGAACTGGGCCGGGCGGTCGCGCCGTGGCACCACACCGAAGGTTTCATAATCGTGCCAGAGGAAAGTATGCATGGGCCGGAAGAAAGATAAATGCGGGGGCGGCTCAGATTTTGCTGAAAGCTGCCGATAACGGTTAGTCGGTACAAGGTGATTCTTGAAGTTCGGTATCGTACTGCGCGCCGTATTCCGCGCGCAATCAGGGCGCAGCGCTTTCCGGGAACTTCGCCCGGCGCGCGGCACTTGCTATGGTTACACAGATCGACCTTTTCAGGAGAGTGAAATGGCACAAGCCGTATCCACCGCGCCGCTCAAGTCCGCGCCGCTCGATCCCCGCCTTGCCGATGGTGCGCGTTCCGGCGGCGCGGAGAAAACCGATAAAACCGAGGCTGGCAGCGCGGCCGGGGTGGTGGCCAAGGCCCATGCCGAACTCAACACGTCGATCGTCCAGGCTTCCCTGAGTGTGGCTATCGGCGCCGGCAACGAACCGCTGGCGCTGCTCTACAAGTCGGCCATCACCGGTATCAACGAGGCGCTGCGCGCCGATTTCGGCGACGACGCGCTGCAGGCGGCCGCCGGCCAGGACCAGAGTCCGGAAGCGACCGCCGGGCGTATCGTGTCGATGTCGACGGCGTTTTATGGCGCCTGGCGCGAGCAGCATCCGGACGGCGACGAGGACGCGGCGCGCCAGCAGTTTGTCGACCTGGTGCGCGGCGGCGCCGAGCGCGGCTTTGGCGAGGCGCGCGACATCTTGCAGGGCTTGAAGGTGCTTGAGGGGGACGTCGCCAGCAATATCGACAAGACTTACACCCTCATGCAGCAGGGCTTCGACAAGTTTGCCGCCGGTCCGCAAGAGGCCGACGCGGCCGAGGCTGGCTAGGCACAGCGGCCGAGGCCGGCCGACCACAGTGTGGGCAGGCCGACCAGGCACAGCGTGTTCTCAAGGCGATCGGCACAGCGTGTCCAAGGCGGGCCGGGCACAGCGCATTTAAGACGAATCAGGCAGCGTATTCAAGACGAACCGGAGACTGCGCGTCCAAGGCCGGCCAAGTACAGCCATGCCCTACAGCGAGACGCGGTCGCGTCCGGTTTGCTTGGCGCGGTAGAGGGCGGCATCGGCGGCGGCCATCAGCGCCGTCTCGTCCATCGTCGGGGCCAGGCTGGCCACCCCGAACGAGGCCGTCAGGTGCGGCCTGGGCAGACCGGCGTGATCGAACACGGTCGCCAGGCGCATGCGTGCGCACAGGCGCTCGGCCACCATCATGGCGCGGTGGCTGTCGGTGTCGGGCAGGATCACCAGCATTTCCTCGCCGCCGAAGCGCACCGCGAAATCGGACGGCCGCAGCGCGGCGTTGATGACGCCGGCCGCCGCGCGCAGTGCGTCGTCGCCGGCCAAGTGGCCGTGCGTATCGTTGAATAGCTTGAAATGGTCGAGGTCGATCATCACCAGCGACAGGGGCGCCAGGCCGCGCTGGGCGGTCGCCACCATGCGCGGCAGCATGTCGTCGAGCCAGCCGCGGTTGTACAGACCGGTCAACCCATCGTTCATCGACAGTTGGCGATAGAATTCGCCGACCTTCTGGCGCCGCCGCAGCAGGGCGTTGGCGGCGCGGATGCGGAAAGACAGCAGGCGCAGCAGATTGCGCGCCACCTCGTTGTGTTCGTCGATCAATTGCCACACCAGGTCGGCGTCGATCACCAGCAGTTCAGACGGTACCAGCGCCGTCATCGCGGCGAGGTTGCTGGCATCGTCGAGCACGGCCTGTTCTCCGATGCTCTCGCCCGGCAATACCTTGCTGTTGCCCCCCTCCGGAATGCCGTCGCGGTTGCCGGCCGCCACCAGCAGCGCGCCGCGCAGCACGATGTACAGGCGGGCGTTTTGGCCCTCGGCCAGTTGCTCGTCCTGGGCCAGGCCGATCACCGGGCAGTTGGCCAGCGCGGCGGCTAGCCGGCGATGGTTTGAATTGCGGAACAGTTGCAGCTCGGTGAGCGCGTAGCCGGAAGCGCCGAAGTTCGCGATGTGGTCCACATTGTTCTCTCAGTTCGCCGGGGCGAAAACCATTTCCATTAATAATATCATCATACTGGGCGGCAATACGCAAACTTGCGGATTCGGTCGCGGAGCTGTTGTTCGGGAGACGGGAAAGCGGCACGCAGCGCGTTGGCCACTCTTTTCCGGTGGCAAGATACAGAGCGCGGGATCAACAGTTGAGCAAGGTCGGATCCGCCCGCATGCCTGGCCCCCCATGCGAGGGAGTTCGAGCGCGGAGCGGGAGTTCGAGCGCGGAGCGGGTGTGCGGAGCTTGAAAAGGGGAATGAAGCGAGGCGGGAATCGGCTTGCAGCGCCGGTCGGAAGCGTGTGCCTTGCAGGGTGGAACGTAGCGCGCGCGACGACACCGAGGCGGCGGCCGCCAAGCCACCGCGCAAGAGATCGTGCCAGCGGGCTATTCGCTCACTTCATTGGGCTCGTCGATCAGGTTGGGGGTCTTGTGCAACTGCTTGTCGTGCAGGCGGCCCAGGGCGCTGTCGATGGCGCGCTTGAGCTTGTCGGCCGCGCCGCCGATGGCCAGGTGCAGATGGGTGGCGTGGTCGCTGACGGCGATCGGCTGGTAGCCGGTGACCCGCGCTTCGAGCATGCAGCGGTTGCCGCCGTCGACCGACTTCTGGCTGTTTTCATCGCTGAGGTGGACTTCGACCCGCGTGATGTGCTCGCCGAAGCGGCCGACGGCGCCCTTCACGACCGATTCCACGTGGTCGTCGAGCCCTTGGTGGCGTTCGATGGTCTTGTCGGTTCTGATGTTAATTTGCATAAGTTCACTCCCGCTTGTTCAAAAGGTGTCTGTCGCAACATCGCTCGGGCAGACCGGGCTGGCGCGCGTTCGGCGCCAGGGCCGGACCAGCGGCGAGGCAGCGCACACGGTCTTATCTTACACCTTTCACCATCAAGGGCACGCTCGTCCGGCCCGCCCCCGGCCCGGGTTAAGGCTTGATGACGCCGGCGGCGATGTTGATCGACAGGCCGAGGATGACCAGGTTGAAGAAGAAACTGAGGATGGCGTGGCCCAGCACCAGCTTGCGCATGGCGCGCGTCATCACCATCACGTCCGAGGTCTGCACCGCCACCGCGATGGTGAAGGCGAAGTACAGGAAGTCCCAGTAATCGGGTTCGACGGTCTCGTCGGGGAACTTGAGCGGCAGCAGCGCGGCCGAGCCGCGATAGTACAGGTGGGCATAGTGGAAGCAGAACAGCACGCCGACCAGGAACCACGAGCCGACGATGGTCAGCGCGGTCAGCAGGTAGTGCGCGGTGCGCTCGTCGGCCGGCAGGCGCGCCACCTCGCTCAGTTCAGACACGATGGCGTACAGGCTGACCAGCGCCGCCAGCGACAGCGTGGCCAGCACCAGGCCGGCGCTCTCATCCTGCTTGCCGGCGATCGCCCGCACCTTGCGATGGTCGGCGCGCGCCATCACCCACATCATGGCCCCCAGGTAGGCCCAGACCGCGGCGTTCCAGGAAATCAGCGCGCGCGTCATGAGAAACAGCGAGTCGGGCAGCATGGCCGCGACCACGATGCCGAGCAAAATCGCCATCGACAGATGGGGCCGGTTACGGATGAAACGGTGCAGCAGGTTTTTGTTCATGGACCAGGGAGGCTCGACAGGGCGCGGCTGATGCGGGTGGAATCAGGTGAACGCGGCGGGACGGTGCCGGCAGGGCCGCTCAGGAATGGGCCATTACGCGCACGGCATTATTCCACACCAACTGGTCTGACAGGGCGCTGCACGATTCGATCTCGAACCCGAGACGGCGGTACAGGCGGCGCGCGTCGGGATTGGTGTGATGCACCGACAGCGTCAGGCTGAGACCGCGCTCGCGGCAATAGCGCTGCAAGGCGCCCAGGATCTGGCTGCCGACGCCTTGGCCGCGCAGCGCCGGCAAGACCGCGATGTCGACCAGCCGCAAGTCCGCCGCGCTTTCGTTGACGACGATCCGGCCAGCGCATTGTCCCTGATACTCCAGCACCAGATAGTTTGCCGTCGGATAGGCGTGCAAATAGGCGGCCGTTTGCAGCCGTTGCTGCATGGCGATCAGGGAACTGACAAAGGCGGGATCGGCGGTGAGCGAATGCAGGTCGGGCCGGGTCGATGCATACAGGCGCGCGAGAAAATCGGTATCGGCGCCATCGGGCGCGCGGGCATGGAGCGGGGCGAGTAGTTCGGCGAGACTGGACATGGCGTGATAATTGGTCGGACCGGCCGGAACATGTGGAAACGCTGCGCTGCGCGACCGTGATCCGATAACGCCGGCATATTTCCATTAATAGGGCAGTGTTACCCCGCCACCGGGAACCCACTGCATGTCATTTAAATATTCGCCGGAAATATGCCTTCCACACGAATAATATAATTCAACTCCTGAAAACGCTGGCGCGCGCTAGGCGCACTATCCGGCATTTTGCCGCGCAGGTCGGGCAGTGCGAAAGTCGCCACACCATCGCCGCCATAGGTGGTGCCGATCAGCGCGTACAACTCGCTGTTTTGCGCGATCGGCAATGCCTGACCCGCGCACAAGGCCCAGCCCTGCGGGGCGAAACTGAAAGCGACCGGCATGATCGTACCAATGAATGCGTCCATCGCAGATCCTGGGCTGGCGGTTGGATAATATTTTTCTCAGGCCATTTTCTTGGCTTGGGAGACATATTGCCACAAAAACAGGGCGATTATATTCGAAGATGTGCCGCGCCACGATATTTGTATGTTTAATGCAGCGCGTTCGGCTGAAAAACAAAGAATGGAGCGATGTGTGATAAATAAAGGCGGTGAAACCGATTTCACCGCGATTCGCCCGCGTCTGCGCTTCCGTTGAATCGCGCCGAGGGCGCAATTTAAATCGGTTGATAATCCGCGGCGGGCGGAATTGGCTTGCGCAAATCGATTGTCCAATTCGCCGGCCGGCGAATGAAAGCGGTTTCGGAAACGGCGTGTTTGCTTTGCGCCTCAGCCTTTTTCCTGCTCGGCCAGTTCCTTGGCGTGATGGGGGAACCGGTCCATGCGCGAGAGCACCGGAAAGATCAGCGCCCACAGGCCGGTCACCGACAGCGTGGCCGCGCCGCCCAGCAGGATCGCGCGCACCAGGCCGAACCAGCCGGCGGTCAGGCCCGATTCGAATTCGCCCAATTCATTGGAGGCGCCGATGAATACCGAATTGACCGCGCTGACGCGGCCGCGAATCGCGTCCGGCGTCTCGAACTGCACCAGCAGATGGCGGATGTAGACGCTGACCATGTCGCCGGCGCCGAGCAGGAACAGGGCCGCCAGCGCCACGGCGAACGAGCCGGTCCATCCGAGCGTGAGGGTGGCGGCGCCGAACACGGCGACGCCGCCGAACATCCAGGCGCCGACCCGGCGCCGGATCGGATAGGCCGCCAGCAGCACCGAGCAGATGGCCGCGCCAATGCCGGGCGCGCTGCGCAGCAGGCCCAGGCCGCTCGAATCGGTGTGCAGGATGTCGCGCGCGTAGGCCGGCAGCAGGGCGGTGGCGCCGCCGAACAGCACCGCGAACAGGTCGAGCGAAATGGCGCCGAGCACGATCGGGCGCGACCACACGAAACGCAAACCTTCGAGCACCGTGTGCCAGCTGGCCGGCTCGCTGTGACGGGCTTGCGGCGCGCTGGTGGTCATGCTCATCAGGATCACCGACAGCAGCAGCAGGGCGGTGGCGACCAGGTACACGGTGGTGGCGCCGGCGATGTAGAGCAGGCCGCCGAGCACCGGGCCGGCGATCACCGCGACGTGGAAGGACGAGGAACTGATCGCCACCGCCTGGCCGAAACTTTCGTTCGGCACCAGGTTGCGCAGCACCGCCTGGGTGGCCGGCATCATGAAGGCGCGCGCGCTGCCGAACAGCACCAGCACGGCGAACACCGGCCACACCACGTGGCTGCCGCTTAAGGTAAAGGCCAGCAACAGCAGGCCGCACAGCAATTGCACGGCGAGGCAGATGTTGATGATGGCGCGCCGGTCGTAGCGGTCGGCGGCGTGGCCGGCCAGCAGGATCAGTAGCAAAAATGGCGCGAACTGGGCCAGGCCGATCAGGCCCAGGTTGTAGAGGCTGCCGGTGATCTCGTAGACTTGCCAGCCGATCGCCACGCTTTGCATCTGCACGGCCATCGTGCCGAGCAGGCGGGCACTCAAATAACAACTGAAATTACGATTGCGCAGCACGCCGAAGCGGCCTGAGGGTGTATTGACGGACATGGTCTTCTGAAAGGCGGAGCGACGATGCCGACGAGCATCGCACTCGCCATTGTGCCCGAAGCCGCGCCGGCCTGCTGAGCGTAGCCGCGATCACCCGGCGCCTGCGGTAGAATCGGCCGGCAGAGCAGGTTCCCTCGAGGTCTGCGTTCACAGGAGAATATCGCATGATGCAGGGTCTACGTACGATCAAGTATCCGGTCGCCGATCTGGCGGCGGCCAAGACATGGTTCAGCAAGGTGTTCGGCTGCGCGCCGTATTTCGACCAGCCGTTCTATGTCGGGTTCGCGGTCGGCGGATTCGAGCTGGGCCTGGTGCCCGACGGCGAACCCGGCACCCAGGGCTGCGTGGCGTATTGGGGCGTCGACGATATCGAGCAGGAATTCGCCCGCATCATCGGCCTCGGCGCCACCGTGCATCAGGCGGTGCAGGACGTCGGCGAAGGGATCCTGATCGGCGAGTTGAAGGACCCGTTCGGTAATCTGCTGGGATTGGTCCGCAATCCCCACTTCGACCTGGCGGCGGTGCGCTGAGCGGCACCGTGCCGGCGTGGCCTGGCTGACGCGCGCAACGCGCATGCAGCCAGGCCGTAACCTTAACGCACGAAACGCAGGGCGAACTTGTCGTC
>JBDSTZ010000615.1:0-3359 GCA_039927975.1 Massilia sp.
CGACGCTGCGGGCAGATATCAGCGCGGCGCTGTCCGAGGAGCGTGAGCTGCAGCAGGTGCGCCATCGGCAGCTCGGGCCGCCAGCGCGCCTGGTACAGGTAGAAGCGGTCCTTCTTGAACCCGGCCAGGTCGACGATGCCGAAGTACGAGCTACGCGAGGGCACCGCGATCTTGCTCAGGTCGGCCAGCTCCTTGGCGGCGCGCTTCTGCTGGGCGGGATCGGTGAAGTTGAGCACATTGGTGGTGTCGGCGTTGTACGGGGTCGGTTCGCCCAGGTAGTCGAAACCGGTCCAGACGAATTCGCCCGCCACGTATGGGTTGTCGTCGAGCCCCTTGAATTCGACGTCGGGCGCCCAGGCCCAGCCCGGCGCCGACAGGTCGTAGCTGCTGACCTGGAAATTGGCCTGGCCCTTCGATTTCTCGTCGCTGACAGGGAAGAAATATTCGCCGCGCGAGCTGATCGTCGAGGCGGTCTCGCTGCCGATCAGCGGGATGTGCGGCGAAGCGGCGTGGAACTTCGGATACTCGGCCGGCTTGTAGTTGTAGCCGAGCACGTCGATGGCGGTCTGGAAGCCGTTGTAGCCGGAGGCGATGCTGTTGAAACCGGCGCTGGTCGGCCGCGTGCGGTCTTCGCCGCGCACGATCTCGGACAGGCGCGCGGCCACCTTCCAGCCTTCCGGCGCGCCCTGCTCGCGAATCTCGTTGCCGATGCTCCACATCACCACGCTCGGGTGGTTGCGGTCGCGCCGCACCATCGCCCGCACATCCTTCTCGCTCCACTCCTCGAACAGGTTGCCGTAGTCATTTTTCTTCTTGGTCAGGCGCCAGGCGTCGAAGGCCTCCTCGACGATCAGAAAGCCCATGCTGTCGGCCAGTTCGAGCAGTTCCGGCGCCGGCGGGTTGTGGGTGGTGCGGATCGCGTTGACGCCCATGTCGCGCAGGATGTCGAGCTGACGTTCGAGCGCGCGCAAGTTGAAAGCGGTGCCCAGCGCGCCGAGGTCGTGGTGCATGCACACGCCCTGGATCGGCAGGCGCTCGCCATTGAGGACGAAGCCGCGGTCGGCCTCGAAGGCGATGGTGCGGATGCCGAACGGGGTCTCGACGACGTCGACCGTCTTGCCTTTTTCGGTGACGGTGGTGACGGCGACGTAACGCTGCGGCGCGCGCGGGCTCCACAGTTGCGGACTGGCGACCTTGAGCGTTTGCGCCAGCAGGATCTGGCGGCCGGCGCCGACCTTGGTCACCGGCGAGGCGACGCTTTGGGCCAGCGCGGGGCCGCTGCGCCGGCCCGCCTTGTCGAGCGCGTAGATGGCGGTCGAGAGCTGGGCTTCGCTGTCGGCGCCCTGATTGTCGAGCGTGATCTGGACATCGACCAGCGCGGCGTCCGGCTTGACGCTCGGGGTGGTGATGAAGGTGCCGTTGTGCGCCACGTGCAGCGGCGCCGTCTTGACCAGCCAGACGTTGCGATAGATGCCGCCGCCCGGATACCAGCGCGAGGATTCGGGCGGATTGTCGAGCCGGATCGCCAGCGTGTTGGCCGCGCCGGGTTTGAGGTGCTGGGTCAGTTCGACGCGGAACGAGGCGTAGCCGTACGGCCAGGCGCCGACCTGCTGGCCGTTGAGCCAGACCGTCGCGTGCGACATGGCGCCGTCGAGGTCGAGAAACACGCGGCGGCCGGCGTCGCTGGCCGGCGAGACGAACTGCTTGCGGTACCAGGCCACTCCCCACCACGGCAGCTTGCCGGTCTCGCCCTGGTATTCCTGCTTGAACGGGCCTTCGATGCCGAAATCGTGCGGCAGGTCGAGCTTGCGCCAGGCGGCGTCGTCGAAGCCGGCTGCAGCCGCGCCGCCGGCCGGCTCGCCCTTGAGGAAGCGCCAGTCGGCGTTGAAGGAGGTGCGTTCGCGCACGGCTTGCTCGGCGGCGAAGGCCGGCAGACTCAGGCACACGCTGGCGGCGGCCAGCAGGCACAGGGAGGGAATAGGTCGCATGGTGTCGCCATGAAAAGAATGTGGGCCTGTAGTATCAAGCCATCAAGCCATGCCAGCAATAGTTAAACCTATATACATCTCGTGAAAAAAGGCATAGCTCGGCGGCCGTGGGCGCGGCGCCGAGCTCGGCCGTATTGACAATCGGCGCGAGTGTCAATACGCTCTCGCCATGCGCGCCGCGCGCTGACCTTCTGTGCCAGAAAAATAATCGATCGCCCTGACGGAACAATGTATAGTTGCTACCGCAATTTTCATTGTCTAACAATGCAAATTGCCCCCGACACTACAAGGACGATGATGAATGTAATGAAACGCCTGACCCTTGCGGCCCTGATCGCCTGCGCCGGCGCCGCCCACGCGGCCGCGCCCGCGCCCGCGCCGGCCGCGACCCGCAGCGCCGCGCCGAGCCAGGCCCACGTGCAGGCCGCCTACAATCTGCTGGCCGCGATGCAGGCCGAGAAAATGATGCGCATGACCGCCGGCGCGAGCCGCTATCCGACCGAGGCCGCGCGCCTGGCGGTGATGGACAAGCTGCTCAAGGTGCCGCCCGCCACCATCTACCAGAAGCTGGCGCTGCCGCTGGCCAAGCTGGTGAGCGAGGAAACCGCGCTTGAAATGACCAAGATGTACAGTTCGCCCTACGGCAAGCGTTTGCTGCATGACACCTACAACAGCGGTCCGAGCATGTACGGCCCCGTCACCGAAGCCTCCAAGGCCGAGCGCGCTGAACTGGCGCGCCCTGCACTGGTCAAGGCCGGCAAGGCCTTGAAGGAAGCGGAAGAGCCGCTGCGCCACGAGATGTTCGTGCTGCTGCAGGAAATCAACCGCAAATAGGCGCCAGTTGGCGTCATGGAGTCTATTGTGCGTAACAAAATGGAATTAACTTGATCGCCTTGCATGAATGACCATACCACTCTAGAATCACTCCCTTGCGCTCCCGCTGCCCCAACCATTTCTGGACGACCCCGATTCATGAAGAAACCGCCCGCGATCAATGAAGCCAACACAGCCGAGCCGCGGCTGTACCGGGTGGTGGCGGTCCGCATCCAGGACTTGATCCGCGAAGACCAGATCCAGGCCGGCGAACGCTTGCCGGCCGAGCGCGAGCTCGCCGCCAAGCTCAGCGTCAGCCGGGCTTCGCTGCGCGAAGCGCTCATCGCGCTCGAACTGGGCGGCGTGGTCGAGGTGCGCGGCGGCTCCGGCGTGTACGTGCGCAAGCCCGAAGCGTCGCAGGCCGAGGTGCCCGAGGTCGGGCCTGGCCCGTTCGAAGTGCTGGCCGCGCGCCGCATGGTCGAAGTCGAGGTGGCGGCGATCGCCGCCCGCATGGCCACCGATTCGGCGATCGACGAAATCCTCAACGCGGTGCTTGAA
>JBDSTZ010000616.1:0-2718 GCA_039927975.1 Massilia sp.
GGGCCGGTTGCAGCAGGCGGTCGATGTAGTAATGCTTGAGGGTGGCCTTGGCGAAGCCGCCGCTGGTGCGCACCCACGGGTTGACCAGCACCATGCCGCACACGCGGTCGTCGCTGGCGGCGTAGAACAGGGCGGCCGAGGCGGCGTCGCACAGGCCCCAGATCACCACTTCGTTCATGTCCGGCGCGCTGGCGAGAAAATGGTCGACGGCCGCGCGCAGGTCGGCGTTGACGTCCTCGAAGCTGCGCATCGGGCCTTCGCTGTCGCCCATGCCGCGATAGTCGAAGCGCATGGCCGGAATGCCTTGTTCGGCCAGGCTGCGCGCCAGCAGTGCGAACTGGCGGTGGCTGCCGACCCGGTACTGGGGGCCGCCGACGACGATCAGCACGCCGCGCCGGCTGGACGTGGCCGGCAGGCTGGCGATGGCGATCAGTTGCTGGCCGTGGCAGGCGAAGCTGAGCGCTTTTTCCTCGTAATGCATCGGCTGGCTCATGTGCTCATCTCCGCACTCACCCCCGCGTGCTCGTGCGCGAAGATGGCCGAGGTCGCGGCCACCAGCGCCGGACATTCGGCGATTTCCTGGGTCGCCCAGAACGGCGGGCAGGTGACCAGGTGGACCTGCAGGTCGACGCCGGCTTTTTGCCAGGCGGCGGTGACCTTGGCGCCAGCCGGCGAGAGCGGTCGGCCGTCGGCCGACACCGCCTCGAGCCAGTGCACCGGGCAGCCGGTCACCGTCAGCGCGGCCGCGTCGAGCGCCTCGATCGCCGCCGCCAGTTCGGGCGCCAGGTCGTAGCCGGCGATTTCGAGCACCTGGCCGGCGCGCAGCTGTTCGCGCAGGGCCTGGGTGCCGCCGGATTTCTCGTTGCCTTCGGCCAGCATGTCGTTGGCGATGCGCAGGCGCAGGAACTGGGTCAGGAAGGTGGCGCCGCTTTGCACCGGTTGCCACAGCACCAGTTGCGCGATCGCCGATTGCGGCGCGCGCGCGTAGTCGAGCGCGAGCAGGGCGCCCAGGCGCAGGCCGAACAGCGACACCGGCTGGCTGAGGCGCTGTTGCAGCCATTGCTGGCCGAGCGCCAGGTCCTGCTTCCAGCTGTCCCAGCGCGCCTCGCCGAAGTCGCCGCTGCTGTCGCCGCAGCCGTGCAAATCGAGCGCCAGCACGCCGTAGCCTTGCGCGGCCAGCGCGCGCGCCTGCAGCGCGGCCATGCGGCGCGCCTTGTTCATCTCTTCGCCGAACGGATGGACGTACAGCACCGCGCCACGGCACACGCCGGCCGGCGGATAGAACAGGCCGAAGCGTTGACCAGCGGCGGCGGGCAGGAAGAAAGGCTCGGCGCGGATGCTGGCGGCGGCGGGGAGTGCGCTCATCAGGCCAGTTTTTGTTCGACGAAGGCGGTCAGGCTGCCGAGCGTTTCGAAGGTGGTGGCGCTGATTTCGTCGTCGTCGACGGTGATGCCGAAGTGTTCTTCGAGCGCGGTGATCAGGTTGACCACGGCCATCGAGTCGAGCTCGGGAATGCTGCCCAACAGGGCCGAGTGTTCGGTCAGCGAATTCTTCGCGTCGCCCAGGCTCAGCACGTCGGCCAGGATGTTCTTTACGTCTTCGAGGTACATGTTTACTCCACGGATGGTTTGGCGTCCTGGCCCACGCCGATGGCGCCGGGCTGGGCCTTGGCGGCGGCGCGGTTCTTGATCATTGTGTGCAGCTTGAGCAAGGCTGGCCAGCGATAATTGTTGACATGGTACAGGCTGCGCACCTCATCAGTCCATCGCAGGTGCCACTCCATCACCTTGCCGTAGAACTCGAGCCGGTTGAACTTCTGCTCGGCGTACAGCTGCTGGGTGGTTTCCTCCAGCATCAGGAAAGCCGGCGAGAAGGTCTTGTCGACGCTCTCGTCGTAGGTGGTCTTGAGGATGATCAGGCTGCCGTCGCCCTCGATGCACAGGTTCATCGCGACCAGGCGATCGTCGAACCAGTAGCGGTTGACGGTGGCGGCGCCGCGCTTGCAGAAGTTTTCCAGCATGCTGGTGTAGAAGCGGCCCTGGGCGTTGTCGGGATGGATCGCGGTGCCGCCCTGGGCTTTCCAGCCGGCGCTCTCCAGGCGGCCGTAGTCGGCGATCGCCTGGGCCATCTCGGCCGGGTCGCGGCTCGACTGCATGCGCGCGGCGATGCCTTCTTTTTGCAGCTTGGTGCGCTGCTTTTTCATGTTGGTGCGCAGGTTCTTGCCGCGCGTGGCCCAGTAATCCTCGAAGCTGCCCTGCAGGGTGATCTTGGCGGTGTCGACGTAGTTGAGCGTCTGCACGCTGCCGGTATCGAAGGGGCGCGGCGACAGCGCCGGGTCGCGCTGGATCAGCGAGAGCACCAGCGGAAAGCCGGGCAGCTTGCGCAGCAGTTCGTCGAGCAGGGTGTCGAGTTGCACGGCCGGGCGATGCAGCCAGAGGCCGATCGGCGCCTGGGACGGCTGAAAGGTTTCCCACACGCCGCGCCGGCGCGGGGTCAGCACGGCCATGGCCAGCAGCTCGCCGCCGCGTTCGTAATAGGCCAGCAATTCGCGCTCGCCGGCGAATTCCTTGAGCAGGGGGATGACGAAGTCCGGTTCCAGCAGGGGCGAATTGGCGGTGGCGGCGTTGAGGGTTTGCCAGCGCTGGGCGTGGGCGGCGAATTGGCTCGCCGGCAGTAGGGTCCAGGTCATAATTGTGGTGCCGCGTGTGACTGCAGCGC
>JBDSTZ010000617.1:0-7259 GCA_039927975.1 Massilia sp.
GGCGCAGCTGGGCGCCGGCCAGCGCCGCCGCGTTGAAGTCGGCGCCGGCGCCGGCGATGCTGATCCAGATGCCCTTGCCGGTTGGCAGAATTCGGTCGCGCAGGTCGAGCCACACGGTTTTCGCCTCGCCCGGCTTGACGCTAAAGCTAAAGTCGAGCATGTCGCGCAGCGGCCACAGCGGATCCTTGACCTGGATATTGAGCGGGAACAGCGCGCCATGGGTCGGCTTGACGGCCAGCGCCGGCAGGTCGATCGCGATGCCGTCGAGGCCATCGGTGGCGGCCAGCGCGTCCCAGCTGTCGGGAATCAGGATCTGCACCACCGGCTGGCCATCGGCGCCGGGCACCACGCGGGTTGCCGGGGCTGCCGCCGCTGCGGCGCCGGCGGCCAGCGGGCGCGCCACCAGCGTGCTGCGCTCGGCGGCCGGGTAACGGCCGTCGATGTAGGCTGTCAGCGGCGCCAGCGCGCCATCGCCGGCGCCGGGGGCGCCAAGCTGAAAGGCCAGCTTCCTGCTGCCGGCCGGTTCCGCGCCGGCCTTGACGTGGTAGGCGCCGAACTCGCCGATCGGCTGCTCTTGCTCGACGTTGGTGAAGCGGATGGTGCGTCCGGCGATATCGCGGTTGACGCTGTTCACCGTCCGCTCCTGGCCGCGCGCGCGCTCGAACAGCGGCTGGCCACCCTTGACCGGCGTGCCCTGAGCGATCGGCAGGCCGGCCGGCAGCAGCTCGACTTTGCCCCAGGCCGCGCCCGCCATTTCGATGTGATTGACCGGCTCCTTCGGCAAGCCGAAGCTGATCGCCTTGCCGCCGTCGACATAGGTGTCCCAGTCGGGCAGCTGAAAGTAATCGTTGCGGCCGGCCAGGCGCGAACGGTTGTAGACGCCGGGCCAGGTGGTTTCGCGGATGCCGTCGCTGGCCTTCCACCACCAGCGCTTGAGGTCGTACGCTTCGTGAATCTCGACCTTGCGCACGCTGACGGTCTTGCCGGCGTAGTAGGGTGGCGCCGCCTGCGGCCGGTTCCAGCCGTAGCGGTAGCGCCATTCGGTGTTGTCGGGGGCGGCGGCGCTGGCTGGGCCGGGCGCCGCCTCGCCGCGCGCCAGCGCTGCGATCGCCGTCTCGGGCAGCGCGCGGTCGTGGATGCGGATCTCGTCGATGTCGCCGCCGCGCGTGTAGTTGTAATCGCTCTGCACATTGTGCGGGCTGATGATGCGCGAATGCGGGCCGAACTGGTCGAGCGCGGCGTCGAAGCGCGCGCTGCCGGATTTGCTCGCGGCCAGTTTGCCGTTCAGGTAAAAGCGGATGCCGGTGTTTTCGTCCCACGCCAGCGTCACGTGGGTCCACTCGTTCGGTTTCGGGAAGGCTTTCAGGTCGACCGAGACGCGCGTGCGCGCCAGGCTCGCGTCGGTGACGAAGGCGTCGAAGCCGTGGCCGTTGTAGTCGATCCGCAGCCAGGCCATGTCCCAGCTCGAATGGTCGGCGTAGGCCACGCGGAAGATCGGAAACGCGGTCGGCCCGACCGGATAGCGCGAGCGCCAGTAGAAGGAGAGGGTGCCACGCTGAGCGTAGATATTGCCGGGTGCGGTCCACGCCAGGCGTTGCAGGTCGTTGCATTGGATTGCCGCGCCGCGCGCGCCGTCGGCGATGATGCTGGTCTCGGCGTCGAAGCTCGGTACCGCGCTGCCGGGCGCGGCGACATCGGCGCTGGTGCTCTTGTCGGCGGAAACGTAGAACAGCAGGCCGGGTTCGGCCGCCGCCGCATGGCAGGCAAGGGCGGCGCCGACCGCCAGCGCCACGCCGCTGCGGCGCAAGGTGTTTCCTGAAAACTGCTTTATGGTCTTTGCCATCATTCTCCCTGTCTCCCTTGTGTTTACGTCTTCGCGCTCGGGAAATTCCGGTGTGATTAACCGTTTACCCAGAGATCGATATTACCTTGCCTCGGCGCATATTTGTTGAATTTTCACTGTACATACCTGTCGCCGATTTGACTATTGCTTAACGAAAAAAACCCGCGGCCTCCTGCTGGAGGCGCGGGTTGTCATGCTGCGTAAATTGCCGGCCCGGTGCGCGGGCCTTGCCCGCTGCTTACGCGCCGGCGCGCTCGCCTTATTTGGCCGGCGTCAGCTGGGCGCGCACTTCGCCGCCCGGATTGGTTTTGCTGTGCACGTTCACGTACAGGTTGCCCGCTTTGTAAGCGGCGTACTGCGCGTCGCTCAGCACGGTACCGGCTGGCACGGCAAAGGTATTGTCGCCCGACTTTGTCAGCGGCACGATCACGCCGCCATTCTTGCCGGCTGCGGCCTCGTGGATATGTGCGGCCGTCGGCGTCATGCCGGTCACGGTGACGCTGCCGCTGACCGACTTGTCGGCCGCTACGGTGATGCTGCCGGTGCCGGTGGCCGCGCTGGTGTTGGCGGGCACCTCATGCGTACCGCTCAAGGTTTGCGTGTCGGCGGCGAGGGCGCTGACGCTGATCAGGGCGCCAGCGAAAACGCTTGCCAAAAATCCAATTTTATTTCCTGCGGAATATGCCATGCCAGCTTCTCCTGTTGTGAAATTGCATCAAACGATGCATGGAAACCGCACGCTCGTGCGGTTACTTCGACTATACACAAAATCACCAAAAACCGGCGCCTGCTAGGAAAAAGCGCCCATTTTTGGTGCTTTTTCTGCGTTTTTTGCCAGTTTCTCAGGCCAGAAAAAACTGGACCTATACGTTATTGATATACCTGTCGGTAATTAATTCATTTTGTCGTTAGCTGTTCTGCTCAATAGAATGATCGAAGCACAACAGGTAAACACGTTGAAAGCGATTTACTACGTGACCTTTGTAGCTAGGGAAAACATATAACTATAGAAACAAATCAGGAGACACTATGAAGCAAAAGAAACTCAGCTGGCTGATCCGGTCCCTCTTCGTCCTGCCGGCGGTCTGCGGCACGGCGCAGGCAGAAACCGCGGCCCAGGAGGCGGCCCAGGCCACCGCCCAGCAGGTCGTCGTCACCGGTATCCGCGCCGCCACCCGCAGCGCGCTGGCTGTCAAGGAATCGTCGAACAGCATCGTCGAGGTGATCGCCTCCGAAGACATCGGCAAGCTGCCCGACACCACCATCGCCGAATCGCTGGCCCGCCTGCCGGGCCTGTCCTCGGGCATCGACCGCGGCAACGCCAGCCAGGTCAACGCGCGCGGCATGGGTCCACGCCTGCTCGGCGCCTTGCTCAACGGCCGTGAACTGGCCTCGTCGGAGCCGAACCGCGCGGTGCGCTTCGAGCAGTTCCCGTCCGAATCGCTGACCGGCGCGATCGTCTACAAGACCCAGAACGCCGACCTGGTCGAAGGCGGCATCGCCACCACCGTCGACCTGCAGACCGTCCAGCCGCTGCGTTACAAGGGCGCCCAGTTCTCGCTCAAGGCCGACGCCCTGTACTACGCGCTGGCCAGGGAAATGGGCGCCAAGGCCCAGGCCCCCCGTCTGGGCGGCATCTACATCGACCAATTCCTCGACAACACGCTGGGCGTGGCAGTCGCTTTCAGCTACCAGGACCAGCCGTCGGTCACCCGCCGGGTCGAGCATTACGGCTTCAATGAAACCAATTCGGGCACCCCGAATACCCCCCAGCGCAACAATCCGAAATACCCGTGGGGCTTCGGCGACAGCTTCAAGCGCGGCAAGAACGAGCGCTCCAGCGTGCTCGGCAAGGTGGAATGGAAGCCAAGCAGCGACCTGTTCGTCACCGGCGACGTGTACTACGCGCGCGCCGACATCCACGAGCAGGACCCGGGTCGCTGGCTCGACGGCGTCGGCAACTGGGACGGCGGCCAGAACGCCGACTACAGCAACGTCACCACCCGCAACGGCTACGTCACTGGCGGCACCGTCAAGAATGTCGGCTTCACCACCAACGACGCGCTGTGGACCCAGGACATGGACACCTGGGCCGGCGGCCTGAACATCAAGCAGAACAGCGGCGAGTGGAAGCTCGAGACCGATGTGTCGTACTCGCAGTCGGAGCGCAAGAGCCAGTGGTCCGACCTGCGCCTGCACACCAAGGCCGGCGCCACCGTCAACTACCTGTTCCTCGGCGACGAGAACCCGAGCTATTCGTTCGGCCAGAACACCGCCAGCCTGGCGACCTATGACGCGCCGCAGCTGTACGTCGACGCCTACGGCCACGTCAAGGACGCGCTCAGCGGCGTGCACTTCAACGCCTCGCGCGCGCTCGACTTCGGTCCGGTCCAGCGTCTCAAGGTCGGCGCCCGCGCCACCTACCGCGAAAAGAGCTACCGCCAGCTCAGCTGGAGCGTGCTGAGCGCCAGCACCGCGCCGGCCTCCAGCGCCTATGAAACGGTGCACGTCGACGACCAGCCGGACTGGCTGATGCTCAAGGATTTCCGCAGCAGCGTCACCGGCGCCTTCGGCCCGAGCGCGCTCGATCCGGCCGGCCGCACCCAGAACGACAACGACAAGCTGGCCAGTTGGAAGGTGACCGAGGAAACCACCGCCGCCTACGCGATGGCCGACCTGGGCGGCGAAATGTTCGGCAAGACCTATCGCGGCAACGCCGGCGTGCGCCTGGTGCACACCCGCCAGAGCGGCGCCGGCACCCAGGCGTCGAACTCGGGCACCGCGACCACCCTCAAGGCGGTCAAGGAAGGCACCAAGTACACCGAAGTGCTGCCAAGCGCCAACCTGATCTTCATGATGGACGCCAAGGAAGAGCAGCAGCTGCGCGTCGGCGTGGCGCGCGCCATGTCGCGCGCGCCGATCGACGAGATGCGCGGTTCGCGCAACATCACCGAGGACGCCAAGAACCCGACGGCGCCGACCACCGGCAGCGCCGGCAATCCGCAACTGCTGCCGATGATGGCCAACCAGGTCGATCTGTCCTACCAGTGGTACTTCGGCAAGGGCAACCTGCTGTCGGCCGGCGCCTTCTACAAGAACGTGCAGCGCTACATCGGTATCGAGTTCGACAAGAACGCCACGATCAACGGCCGCGCGGCCCAGGTCACCCGTTCGGTCAACCGCGAAGGCGGCGACATCCGCGGTCTCGAGTTCGTCTACCAGCAAGCCTTCACCAGCCTGCCGGCGCCGTACGATGGTCTGGGTGTGTTCAGCAACTACGCTTACACGACCAGCAACATCAAGGAGTCGGACACCCTCGCCATCGAAGGCTTGATGAAGCATAACGCCGGCTTCACCGTGTGGTACGAGAAGGAAGGCTATGAAGCGCGGCTGTCGGCCAACTACCACAGCGCGTTCGTACGTACGCCAAGCTGGACGGCCGGCGCCTTCATCACGAACGATGCCGAGAAATACGTCACGCTGGGCCTGTCGAAGCAGCTGAACAAGAACTTCCAGCTGCGCTTCGGCATCGACAACCTGACCAACCAGAAGGTCGTCTACACCTCGTCGAACGATGGCATCCGCCAGGACGTGCGCGAGTTCGGCCGCCGCTTCAACCTGGGCCTGTCGTACAAAATGTAATGACAGCCTGAACCGAAGGAGGGCCAGCCAGCCGGTCCGCCGCGCCGCTTCTATATAGTAGGCGGCCGGTGCGTCAGGGGGAGGGCGGAAGGGCGGCGCCGCGCGAGCGGTTCCGCCCTTTTTTTCTTGGTGAAAACAGGCGGCGCGACGCGCCCACGGTGCGCCACCTTCGCCGCGCCTGCGGTATCATATATGCCAAAATCATATAGATACCCCTAATTAATTCATATTTCTGATCTGCGTCGCTCGCCTACACTCGGGTGTGTTCGATTACTAATTCAAACTAGGGCAGCATGAAAATCACCAAACTGACGACTTACCGGATTCCACCTCGCTGGATGCTGTTGAAAATCGAGACCGACGAAGGCGTCGTCGGCTGGGGCGAGCCCGTCATCGAGGGCAAGGCCCGCACCGTCGAGACGGCGGTGCAGGAATTCGCCCCCTACCTGATCGGCCAGGACCCGGCCCGCATCAACGATCTGTGGCAGGTCATGTACCGCGCCGGCTTCTACCGCGGCGGCCCGATCCTGATGAGCGCGATCGCCGGTATCGACCAGGCGCTGTGGGACATCAAGGGCAAGGCGCTCGGCGTGCCGGTCTACCAGCTGCTCGGCGGCCTGGTGCGCGACAAGATGAAGACCTACAGCTGGGTAGGCGGCGACCGTCCGTCCGACGTCATCAACCAGATCCAGATCCGCCGCGACGTCGGCTTCGACACCTTCAAGATGAACGGCACCGAGGAATTCGGCATCATCGATTCGGCCAAGGCGGTCGACAAGGCGATCGAGAAGATCGACCAGATCCGCAGCCATTTCGGTAACGAGATCGAGTTCGGCATCGACTTCCACGGCCGCGTCTCGGCGCCGATGGCCAAGGGCTTGCTGCGCGCGCTGGAACCTTACCGTCCGCTGTTCGTCGAAGAGCCGGTGCTGGCCGAACAGGCCGAGTACTATCCGCGCCTGGCCGAGTCGACCTCGATTCCGTTGGCGGCGGGCGAGCGCATGTTCTCGCGCTTTGAATTCAAGCGCGTGTTCGAGCAGGGCGGCATTTCGATCGTCCAGCCCGACCTGTCGCACGCGGGCGGCATTTCCGAATGCTTCAAGATCGCCGGCATGGCCGAAGCCTACGACGTCGCGCTGGCGCCGCATTGCCCGCTCGGTCCGATCGCGCTGGCGGCCTGCCTGCACATCGACTTCACCTCGTACAACGCGGTGCTGCAAGAGCAGAGCATGGGCATCCACTACAACAAGGGCGGCGAAGTGCTCGACTACGTGCTCAACAAGGACGACTTCAAGATCACCGATGGCTATATCCTGCCGTTCACCAAGCCGGGTCTCGGCGTGGAGATCGACGAGGAGCGCGTCATCGAGGCGAGCAAGAACGCGCCCGACTGGACCAACCCGCTGTGGCGTCACGCCGACGGGAGTGTCGCTGAATGGTAGTGCGCGCGGCAAAAATGATAGGGATCGACTGGGGCAGCACCGGCTTGCGGGTGTTTCTCATCGGCGCAGGCGGCAAGCTGCTCGAGACGCGCGCCAGCGCCAACGGCAGCTCGGTCATGAACGGCTCGGCCGAGGCCTACTCGGCCACGCTGGAGGAAGTCGCCGGCGACTGGCTGCGCGAAGCGCCGTCGTTGCCGATCCTGGCATGCGGCATGGTGGGCAGCCAGCACGGCTGGCGTGAGGCGCCCTACGTCGCCTGCCCGGCCGGTCCGGGCCAGCTGGTCTCGGCCGGCAACACCGTCCAGGATGCCAAGGGCCGCAGCGTCACCATC
>JBDSTZ010000618.1:0-11740 GCA_039927975.1 Massilia sp.
CCCGGTGCAGGTGACGCGCCTGCGCGAGATCGGCGCCTGGCTCGGCAAGTACGGCCAGAGCATTTACGCCACCCGCGGCGGTCCTTTCCTGCCGGGCGACTATGGCGTCTCCACCCATCGCGACAAGACCATTTACGTGCACGTGCTCAAGTGGCAGGGCGACAGCCTGCTGCTGCCGGCGATCGGCGCCAGGGTAGTCGGCGCGCGCACGCTTGATGGCGCCGAGGCCCGCTTCACGCAATCAGAACGCGGCATCGACGTGTCGGTGGCGCCGGCCGCGCGCGGCGAGATCGACACCATCATCGCGCTGGAGCTGGATTCGCCGGCCAGTGCGATCAAGCCGCTGCCGTTGGTAAGCAAGCGCGACTAGCAACTCGGAGGAAGCGCGCGTCGTCGGCAATGCCGACCGCGCGCTCCTTGCTCCTCTTCTACCGCGTGGTGAACACATACTTTCCGGACGCTACCTCGAACACCGCCTTGCCGCCATCCATCTTCACGAACCTGGCGTTGGCCGTATCGCCGGCCTTCCCATCGATCGTCACCGCCCCCGCGCTACTGGCCGGAATAACCACCGTGGCGCTCGCATTGGCCGGGATCGCGAAAGCGTACTCTGTTGTCGCGCCCACTTTTTTCCAGCCGCTTTCAATCCGCCCGTACATGCTGTCGTAATGGCCCTTGGCGTAACGCAGGCCGCCGGTCGGATCGACTTCCGGCTTGAGGATGAAATGCTTGAAGCCCGGGCTGTTCTCGTCGCGCGCGATGCCCAGCGAATGGTCGATCATCCATGCCCCCACCGCGCCGAAGGAATAGTGGTTGAACGAATTCATCGTGTTGTTGCCGCCGAAGCCCTTCGTGTCGGTGTAGGAATCGAGCCGCTCCCACACCGTCGTCGCGCCTTGCTCGACCGGATAGAGCCATGACGGATAGCGGGTTTGCTGCAACAGGCGATACGCCAGGTCCGTGCGGCCGCTGTCCGACAGCGCCTTGCTGATCCATGCCGTGCCGATGAAGCCCGTCATCAGGGAGTAGGGCGGAAACACGGCGCCCTTGTCGTTGCGAACCTCGCGCTGCACTGTGACGGCCAACTGGCGCGCCGCCGCCTCGCGGTCTTTTTCGCCGAGCAGATTGAACACCAGCGGCACCACGTATGAAGTCTGGGTATCGACCAGATCGCCGGCGCTGCGCGGCGTGGCGGGAAACTGGTTGAACGACGAGCGGATCGTCTTGCCCGACTGCGGATCGATATAGTGCGCGCTGAAGAACTGCTTGCGCTGGTCGATCAGTTGCGCAAAGGCCGTGGCATCGTCGTCCTTGCCCAGCACGGCGGCAAACTTGCTCATGATTTGCAGGTCGTTGATGAACTGCGCTTCCCACAGCAGGGAATTGTCGTTCCTGTCCTGTTCCGGCCCCAGCCAATCGCCAAGGTTGTACCACGCGGTCGGGTTTTCCTGCACCAGCACGCCGCTCTGGCGATCGAAATCCTTCGCCATGATGAAGTCGATGTAGCGCTTCATCGCATCGTAGTGTTCCGCCACCAGCGCCTTGTCGCCGTACTGCTGGTAGCTTTCCCACGCCACGGTCAGGCCGGCGCTGCCCCACAGCACGCCGCCGAAGCCGCCGCCGAGCGGCGCCACGTCGCTGAAACGGCCGTCCGCGCGCTGACTGTCGCGCATGGCAAGCATGTGCCGGCGCAGGAACTGCGGCAGGTCGGCCATGTAGGTCGCGGTGCGCGAGAACACTGAAATATCGCCGCTCCAGCCCAGCCGCTCGTTGCGCTGCGGGCAGTCGGTCGGAATCGAAACAAAATTGCCCAGCGTCGACCAGCCGATGTTCTGCCACAGCTTGTTGACCTTGGCGTTCGAGGTCTCGTAATGTGATGCCAGCGCATGCACCGAACTGATCACACGGCCGCTGACCGCCGCCGGCGGCAAGGCCTTGTCGATACCGGTGATCTCGATAAAGCGGAAGCCGTGCGAGGTGAAGCGCGGCGCCAGCACTTCCGCGCCGCCGCGCGTGACATACACTTCCTGGGCCATGGCCGCGCGTATGTTCTCGAGCATGATCATGCCTTCGTTGCCGGCATATTCGGCCATGTCGGGGTACTTCACCTCGGCGAAGCGCAGCGCGACTTTGCGTCCCGGCGCCATGCCCGCCAGTTTTACTTCCGGCACGCCGACCATGTTCTGGCCCATGTCGTAGACGAACACGCCAGGCCGCACTTCCTGCACCGACTTCGCTTGCAACGTGCGGACATTGCGCACCGGCTGGTCGAACTGACCGCTCAGGCGCCATTGGCTGTAGTCGTCCACCACCGGCATCGCGCTGGCCGCGTTCGACGGATCCTTGCTGATGTGGCCAGCCAGGGCGACTTCTGTCGCCGGCTTCCATGCGGCCGCGTTGTAGGAGGCCGTGCTCCAGTCGCGCACCGCCTTTTCCTTGGCGGCGTCGTACACCTCGCCCTGGAACAGGCTGCCGTAGCGCAGCGGACCGTCGTTGAAGTATTGCCAGGTGGCCGGGTCGCTGACGATCACATCCTGCTTGCCGTCGGCGTAGGTAATGACGAGCTTGGCCAGCAGCGACTGGCGGTCGCCAAAGAAATTCCAGAACTGGCCCTGGAAGGTGATGCCGCCGCTCCACCAGCCTTCGCCGAGCGTGGCGCCGAGCGCGTTCTTGCCCGGCTTGACCAAGCTCGTCACGTCGTAGGTTTGATACAGGTGGGTGCGGTTGTATTGCGTCAGGCCCGGGTTGAAGTAGTCATTACTGACCTTCTTGCCGTTCAGGGTCATCTCGTAAATGCCGCGCGCCGTTGCGTACAGGCGCGCTTGCTTGATGGTGCCGTGGCTGCTGTCGAAACTGGTGCGCAGCATCGGCATGGCATTGCGGCTCGGATCGCCGAGCACCATGCGCCCGTCCTGGCCGCCGGCGATGCGGTATTCCTTGTCGACGACGGTGAGGCCGGCGGCGGCGCGGGCGAACACGCCGGCATAAGGTTTGCCGTCGAGTGCTTCGGAAAAAATCACGTTCGACGGACTGCGGAAGTGGCGCACCTCGACGTTGGAAAACGCCGCCGATTGTCCCGGCGCGGCCTGGAAGCCGATGTCGGCCAGCACCGGAAAGGCGATGGCGTCATGGCCGAGCGGATTGAGATTGAGGTCGGCCAGCAGATGGTCCTTGCCTTCGCCGTCGATCTCGATGCGCGTCGCGCCCAGGTTCGAGCTGACGCTGACGCGGTGCGGCGCGTACTGGTTGGTCTCGTTGACGAGCGCGAGCGGGATCGGGAAGGACTTGAACGGCGTCTCCTTGCTGTCTTTCGGCACGTAGCCGGCGCGGTAGATATTGAGCACCGCGTTCGACTTCGATCGCAGGGGCGCGGTGTCGATCTCCAGCCTGATCCACGAGTCGTCCTTGGCGTTCGCCAGATGGTGCAGGTTCTTGAACTTGTCCATCAGGCGCGGATCGTTGGCGCCGTAGACAAAGGCGGCGCGCGTGCTGGCCGAGGCCTGGTCCAGCCGCATCGTGTAACTGAGCTTGAAGACGGGAAGGTAGGGCGCGTACAGCGGCAGGTCCTGGTCGCCGCCGCCGATCCACTTGGCGCCGCTCCAGCCGGCCAGCGCGCCGTCCGAGGTCGACAGGCCGGTCTCGAACCAGGACGCGGCATGCTGGGGACGGTCGTTCTCGTCCCACACCTCGACCGACCAGTTGTAGCGCCGCGCGGGCGCCAGCGGCAGGCCGGCGTATTCGATATTCAAGGATTCCGCTTTGCTGACTTTGCCGGTCTTCCACACCACCTCGCCAGCTTGATCCTTCACCACCAGTGCGTACGCGCTCTGGCGCTTGCCCTTCGCTTGCGCCGGCGCCAGCATTTGCCAGCTGAAGCGCGGACGTTCAATGTCGATGCCCATGGGCGTGTGCGCGTACTCGACCTTCAAGTCGACGAGCCCGGCGCTGGCCGCCAGGCCAGGTACCGACCACGACAGCGGAAGTGCGAACACGAGCGAAACAAGAATCAGCTTTTTCATAGATGATGGAGAAGGGTGCGCGGCCCGCAGCCGAGGCGCCGATCTCCAGCAAAGCAGGGAAGCGGCCTCGTCTGCAAGGACGTTTGTATGGACGTTGACGAACGGTCGAGCCTAACCGTCCCTTGCAGTTCCGGCAAGCACTTATCGATCAACATGGTGACGATAACATGGTGGAGGGACAACGGCAGGCAGCCTCGCGCCTTGCTGGAAAATTATTGAACTGTGTCTTTTTTGTGAAATATTTCTCAAAATATTCAAAAATTTCCGTGTGGAACTTTTGATCGGCGGTACGATAACCCGGCGGTAAGCGATGGCCTTTCGGGAACTGGGGCCGCCGCGCCGGCATCTCATCCAATGCCACGCCAGTCGGCCGCGCGCCCAGTTCATGACCCCACACCGAGTACCACTGTGAAGATTCGCACCTCCTGTCTTTCCCTGTTCGCCGGGCTGATCAGCGCGCTCCTGTCGCCGGGCGCGCGTGCCGACTGGGCGCAATCGGCCGATCCCCTGGTCGTCCAGGCCGCACCCGCGCAGGGGAAAATCCAGGTGCAAAATCCGCCAAGTTTCAGCTGGGCGCGCCATTCTTCGGGCGCGGCGTCGTACGAGGTGGCGATCTCGGCCGAAGGGGCGACGGCGCCATCGATGACGGTGCAGGTCGATCGCAACTGGTATCTGCCGTCCAAGGCGCTGGCGGCCGGCAACTACACATGGCGCGTGCGGCCGGCGGGTTCGGCGGACTGGTCGGCAGCGCGCGCGTTTTCGATCTCCGCCAGATCAAGCGTCTTCGAAGTACCCGACAACGCCACCTTGCGCACACGGATTCTCGCCAAGGCGCGCCCGCGTTCGCTGCCGGCCTCGTTTGTGCCGATGAGCAAATGGAACGCCGCCCGCATGCTCGACCTCGAAGCCTACGCCAGCCGCATGAGCAACGAGGTCAAGCTGCAGATCGGCGCGCTGCCGAACCTGAACGACGCGCTGTGGCCGCTGGTGATCGCCGCGCCCTTGACCGCCGCGATGAACGACCAGCAGAACGTCATCCGCAACCGCATCAACGGGGCCAGCCGCCAGCTAGAGGCGTCGACCATCCTGTGGCGCCTGAAGGCCGATCCCATCTATCTTGCCGAAGCGCTGAAGCGGGGCGACCAGCTCACGTCCCTGAGTCCGAGCGGCCCGACCAGCTTCGCCAACCAGGACCAGGCCACGCGCCAGATCGCGCTCTCGCTGGTGCGCGCCGCCGACGTCCTTGCTGGCGACCTCGATGCGAGCCGCAAGGCGCGCTGGCTGGCCGCCGTTAAGGCCCGGACGGAAACGATTTATACCGATTTGGCCGGCGACGACGGACGCCTCGACCAGTATCCCTTCGATTCGCACGGCAATACCAACCTGGTCTACCTGGTGCTGATTTCCAGCCTGTCGTTGGGCGACATACCGGAAGCGCAGACCTGGTTCGATTTCTCGTTCCGCGCATACGCCAACAACCCCTCGCCCTGGAGCGGCCCGGAAGGCGGATACGCCAATGGCACAGCCTACGCCGAATACGCCGCCGGCTACCTGGTCGACCTGTGGGACCCGCTGCTGCAAAGCACCGGCGTCAATTTCTACGCCAAACCCTGGTCGCTCGGCTTTCTGGATTTCGCCGCCCACTTCATGCCGCCCGGCGCCACCCGCCACCTGTTTGGCGATGGCTCCGACACCAAGCCCGACGCGCGCGTGTTTCACGCCTTCGCCGCGCGCATGGCGACGCCGCGCGCAGCCTGGTACGTCAACAAGCTGGGCGGCATCCAGGACGCGCTCGCCCTGTTGCGCGCGCCGTATCCCTTGCCGGTGCTGGACGCGGGACGCTTGCTGCCGCCGTCGAACTCGGCGTATTTCCCGAGCATCGGCTGGGCTGCCATGCACAGCGATATCAGCTCGCCGGGCCGCACCTCGGTGTATTTCAAATCGAGCCCGTACGGGTCGTTCAGTCATAGCCACGGCGACCAGAACGCCTTGCTGCTGACGGTCGCCGGCCAACCGCTGCTGATCAAGGCCGGCTGGTACGACTGGTTCGGTTCGCCCTACTGGACTGATTGGTACCACCAGACCAAATCGCAAAACGCGGTCACCGTCGACGGCGGACAAGGGCAACTGGTCGACGGCTACCGCGAGCAGCTTCAGCGCAATGGCAAGGTGACCAGTTTCGCGGCGCAGCCGACCTATGACTTCATCGAAGGCGACGCCCAGCCGGCTTACGGCGGCAAGCTGTCGATGGCCAAGCGGCAGCTCTGGTATCTGCGCACCGTCAACGCGGTGCTGGTGCGCGACAAACTCGCCGCCAGCGGGCGCCATGTGTTCGAGTTCAATCTGCACGCGCCGGCCGACATCGTGCGCGACGACGCCAGCAGCGTGCGGATCGCGGTCAACGGACAATCGGTGTGCGTGCGCTCGCTCGGCGCCGGCACGTGGGAGAAGCGGGTCGGCGCGCCGCCCAAGCCGGGCACGTATGAAGACCACGGCGCCTTCACCCAGGCGAACGATGGATCGGCGCCGGCCGAGTTTCTGATCCTGCTCGACGTCGGCTGCAAGCGGCCGGCGGTGTCAGTCACTACCAGCGGCAGCGGCGCGTCGCTCACGCGCACCGTGACGATCGGCAGCCAGGCCATCACGCTGAACTGAAAATCTCTTTCGCAAATATCGACACCATCGAACCACCCATGACGCAGACTATGAATACATCGGTCCTCCTTCGCACCACGCGGCTGGCTTGCCTCGCCCTGGCGGCACTGTTGAGTGCTTGCGGCGGTGGGGGCGGGGCCGATCCGGCAAGCCCCACGGCGCCCGTTGTGGCGACTTCGCCTGCCGGCGCGTCGGCTGCGGCACCCGTCGCCGTGCCGTCGCTTGCGGACACCGCCGCCACCACGTCGCCGGTGCTGTCCGCGGCGCTGCCGGTGGCCGACAACGCGGGTTGGGCCGAAGTGGCCGAGGCGCAGGGCTACCTGGTCGCTTCAACCGAGATCGTCGTGGCGGGAGGCGAGCACCAATATCCCGACCTGCGCATGCTGCCGACGCAGGTGATTCCGTTTGAACCGGTTGTTGTTGGCGATGTCTCGGCGTTCGCCGTCGCTGACGCGCGTTAGGTCCCAAGGCGCAATTATTGATAACGATATAAATCGTTTGCAAACGTAGTTGCACGCGTCCTGTGCCCGCCTCTGCGGATGACGGGAATCCAGTCGGATTGTTCAGTGCCAATCGAGGAACTTCAAGTCTGCCTCGGAGTCCAAGCTTGTGAGATTTGGTGCGCGACCCGAATCCTTACTCGAAGAGGACGGCATGAACACTACTTCAAACAGTGAATCCGACATTAAAGAGATCTCCCCCTCAACGTCCACATTGCGCGATTGCGAGCTGAAATCGCGATCGTTTCCGCGCTTCTCGGCGGTGTACGCCTCGGCCGTTGGAGGCGCCGCGATGGGAAGCGTGTTCGGCATTTTGGGTTTGTTTGCCGGTGCTGCGGTTGGCGGGGTACTGGGTGCGATCCTGAGTGAAAAGCGTGCTTGAGTTTGTAGCGTGCCGTTTGTAGCGTGCCTTCAAAGGGAACAATAGGCTCGTATTTCTTGGTCGCCGTATTGGTGCCCACGATCGCAATATGTTTGGCTCAAGTCGCTGGCCATGCTCAATGCTGCGCGCCCTTGCGCTGCTCCGTTTGCCTGATGCAAATCTGATTGCGTCCACCTTCCTTGGCCTCATACAGCATCGCATCGGCGCGCAGGAACAATTCATTCTCGCTCTTGAACTCTGGATAGGCCGCAACACCGCCACTGAACGAAAAGTGCCGCACATCCCCCGGCTTGACCTCGAACGGAATCGCGCAGAACGCCTGGCGCATGGCGTCGAGCCGCTGCCAGCCCTGTTCGAGCGTGCAGTCCCAGAAGACGACCACGAATTCCTCGCCGCCAAACCGGCTGAGCAAATCGCGTTCGCTGATCAAGGGCGCCAGCGTGAGCGACAGCCGCTTGATGACGATATCGCCGAAGTAGTGGCCCCAGGTATCGTTGATGGTCTTGAATTTGTCGATGTCGACAATGCCAAAGGCGAGCGAGCGGTCCTCGCTGGCCGCCTGGCGGATCAGTTGCTGCGCCTTCTGCTGCAAGCCAATCTTGTTGAGCAGCCCGGTCGCGCGGTCCTTGCCGATCAGGTCCTTGTTCACCCGAATCTTGTTGGCGCGGTTGACCAGCTGCCCGGCGAGCACGCCCGCATCGGTCATCAGCACCACCTCGTCGAATCCGCTGGCCAGCGCGCGCCGCGTCAGGGAAGTGTCGGCCTGGCGCTGCAGCATGGCGATTTCGCGCACCGGGTCCGCTTCGATATTTTTTTTGAGCACCCGGACCACGGCCTCGGTGCCTTCGTATTCCGCGTCGGTAATGAGCACGATATCGGGCTGCAATTCCTTGACCCGCAGGTGCAGGGTCTGGGCGTCGGCATGGTAGATGACTTCGAGACGCTGTTGCAGCAGCGCGGCCTCGTCCAGCCCGACCGGCTCGCCCAGGTACATCAGACGCACCAGATCGCCGCGTTTTTTCTGCACGAACAGGGTGAACAGCTTGTCGACCAGCACGTCGTTGGCGATCGGCTTTTCCGCGTAGGCCAGGCAGTTGCTGTCTACCAGACGCTGTTGCAGCAGGAATCTGCCGCCCTGGCGCACGGTTTGCAGATAGACATAACTTTGCTCGCCAGGCAGGCGCTGCAGCAGCTCGCTCAACATCAGCGACTTGCGGCGGTCCTGCATGTCCGACTGCATATTGTGCAGGGCGTCGAGGTCGATAACGAAGAGGGCGTTGCCGTGGTCGTTTTGCACGGCCGTGACGAAATCGTGCACCTCGTTGAAGAAGACGATGTCGAAGTCGTACTTGTGGGCACACAGGAGCAGTTCGGCCTGGTTGTCCTTGATGAAGAAAGTCTGCGACAACAGCAGCACGTGATACTTGTAGAGCGGCACCTCGTTTGTCATGCGGATTCACTTTCTTTGCCGAAAGAGGTAGTGGTAGTTTCCTGCCTTTACCTTACACAAGAATGACGAACTTTGCTGCACAAAAGACCGCTTATCCGGACTGCATACGGCCGAGAGCCGTTGCATTCGGCCATTGTCCACGGTGTGGATGGAAGAAGCAATGCGTGCCGCATGCGGACTCAGTGGAAGTGGAAATTGGGCGCGCCGCGCCGCGAGGGAAAAACAAGGCGCGACGCGCTTGCAGTCTTACTGGCCGGCGGCCTTGCTGCGATAGTACTCGGACAGCACGCCAAACGCTTCTTTTCGCGCACCGGTTTCCGACATCAGGCCCTTGCGGTTCCAGCCATTCTGGAACACGGGATGTTCACGGCGCGGCGATTGGAAATCCTTCAGGATCCATGGCGACAGGCCGCGCAGGGTGGGAATCTTGTCGGCCATCGCCAGGGTCTTGCGGTAGTACTCGGCCTGGTATTGCTCGGTGAACTTGTGCATGCCTTCCTCACGGTAGCCGGACAACGCGTCGGCGCCGAACTCCGAAAAGATCAGCGGCCGGTCGGCCGGCAGCTGCCACTTCAAACCAGGCAAGGAGTCGAGCGTATCGTTGCCATACCAGCCGGCATACGTGTTGACGGCCAGCACGTCGAGCTTGTCCATCAGCGGGTCCTGGATCATCGTCACTTCCTCGCCATTGACGGTTTTCCGCTCGACCAGCAGGGCCGCGCTGATCAGCCGCGTGGGGTCCAGCGCGCGCACATTGTCGGCCATGGCGCTATGAAAACGTGTGCGCGGCGCCGATACCGGTGTCTCGTTGCCCACGCTCCACATCACCACCGAGGCGCGATTGCGGTCGCGGTAAATGGCCTCGGCCTGCATCGCCAGGGCCTTGCGCAGCACGACAGGGTTGTCCCAGTCGACCGTCCAGTACACCGGAATCTCGCTCCAGACGAGTAAACCCATCTCATCTGCCAGACGCACCGTCACTTCCGAATGCGGGTAATGTGACAGGCGCACATAGTTGCCGTTCAAGCCGTGCTTGATTTCCTGCAGCAGCGCGCGCGACGCTTGCTCGGTCATGTTGCGCGAGGGATTGGCGCCGAACTCCTCCTCGTGCATCGAAATGCCGCGCAGGAATATGGGCTTGCCGTTGAGCAGAATCTGGCTGCCCTTGACCGCGATGGTGCGAAAGCCCATGCGGTCGCGCACGCTATCGCCGGCGATGCTGTAGCGCACCTCGTACAGGGTGGGCTTGTCCGGCGACCACAGTTCGAGACCGGGCGGCGCCTTGATGTCGAACACGGCGCGCCCATTGGCGTCCGTCACCGCCGTGGCGGCGCCGAGTGCGCCGATGGCCACCGTGACCGGCCGGCCCGCCGCCTGCGCGCCTTGCAGCCTCACTTCGCCGGCGATGCGTCCGTTCTTGCCCAGGTTGAGCGTGGCGTCATCAATGAAAGTGGCCGGCGTGAAGATCAGCCGCACTGGACGGGTGATGCCGCCGTACACATCCCAGTCTGTGATGGCGGTTGGGATCGATTGCGCATCGTGGGTGGAATCGACGCCGATGACGAGACGGTTCTCGCCCGCGCGCAGGGCCTCGCTCACATCGAGCACGAAGGGGGTGAAGCCGCCTTCATGCCGCCCGATCTCCTTGCCGTTGAGATAGACGTATGCGCGGTAATTGACCGCCTCAAATCGCAGGAAGGCGCGTCCGCCACCCAGCGCTTTGGCGCTGAACTTGCGTTGAAACCAGATCAGTCCGTCGTAGTAGCGCAGGCTCGGCGTTGCCGCGTTCCAGGCGCCGGGAATCGCCATGAGCGGGCCGCGGTCCATGTCGAACTCGAAAAAATTACTGCCGCCGCGCGCTTCCTCGGCGCCGACGTCGAGGTCGCGATAGCGCTGCATGCGCGACTTGGCGACCCAGCCGTTGATGTCGGTGAGGCCGGTGCGGTAGAGGTCCTTGGAATAGGTCCACTGGCCCGACAGGTCCTGGCTGTCGCGCGACAGCGATCCGGTCAGCAGGAAGGCGGGACGCAGGTCCTGCGCCAGGGCGGAAGCGCAGGCGATGCCCCAACTGACGAGCAGAAATACGGTGCTGATGATTTTTTTCATGGTGACAAGTTGCTTGAGTAGTTGGCGTTCCGCCGAGGGCCGCTGGTGCGTACCGCGAACGATGCTATCACTAAAATGTGACCGCTACCAAATTCAGTGTCGGGCAATCCGGACAGGCGTTTTGCCTGGGGTGAATCTCTCAGCGATTTGACTGAACTTGGCGCGAAAGATCGGTGGGGTCGCGACCAGTATGATCGCCTCCAGCGGGTGCCGGTACGCTTGCAGCGTCGACACTAGCTCGATCCCACGTAATCTTGCCGTACTCACGGAGCCTTTGCGGAATCGCCTCGTGGATACGCTGCCAGACGCCGGCTTGCATCCATTCGTGAAGGCGACGCCAGCATGTCACGCCATTGCCGCAGCCAAGGGCGCGCGGCAGGTACTCCCACGGTATTCCAGTCGTGAGGACAAACAGAATCCGGTCAGGGCCGCTCGGTCATCAGTACATAGCCGTCCATTTTTCGTCGATCGGTGATGGACCGGCAGACGAGCTGCTATAAGCGTAACTATTCAGCCGCTATGCAAAGGACTGGATAGGATCGCCGGCGAAAGCGCGTTGTAGCACGGCGAGCATGTTGTGGCCTTGCTTGCGCAGCGTGTCGAGGCAAGAACGAATGACGCAGAAATG
>JBDSTZ010000619.1:0-12726 GCA_039927975.1 Massilia sp.
CCGAAGCGGCCGTGCAGCGCGATGAAGACGCGGTCGTAGCCTTCGGCCGCCAGTTCGGCGATGCCGCGCTGGCCCGGGTCGAAGGCGTGGGCGTCGACGCCGCGGCTTTGCAGCGCCTGCAGGACGCCGGTGCCGGACATGATCGAGACGTCGCGCTCGGCCGAGCGGCCGCCGAACAGGACGCCGACCTTGCCGAGCGACTTGGGATCAAAGTTGGTGGGAGTGCTCACGGTCAGGCCTTTGCGTAATTGGTCAGTTTGGCCGGCACGCCGCTGATCGAGCCGGCGCCCATGGTGATGACGACGTCGCCGTCGCGCACGACTTTCATGATGGTGTCGGGCATGTCGGCAATCGCTTCGACGAAGATCGGCTCAATCTTGCCGCCGACCCGCAGCGCGTGCGCCAGCGAACGGCCGTCGGCGGCCACGATCGGCAGTTCGCCGGCGGCGTAGACGTCGCCCAGCACCAGCACGTCGGGGGTGGCGAGCACCTTGACGAAATCTTCGAACAGGTCGCGGGTGCGGGTGAAGCGGTGCGGCTGGAAGGCCAGCACCAGGCGGCGGCCCGGGTAGGCGCCGCGCGCGGCCGCCAGCGTGACTTCGGTTTCGACCGGGTGGTGGCCGAAGTCGTCGACCAGGGCGAAGCTGCCGCCGCCGGGAATGGCGACCTCGCCATAGCGGGTGAAGCGGCGGCCGACGCCGTGGAATTCGGCCAGCCCTTGCTGGGTGGCGGAATCGTCGATGCCGATTTCGCGCGCGATGGCGATGGCCGAGCAGGCGTTCTGCACGTTGTGCAGGCCGGGCTGGTTGAGCACGAAGTCGGTGTCGGGGTAGCCGGCCTGGATGACGGTGAAATGCATCTGCAGGCCGATGGCGCGGGCGTTCACGGCGCGCACCTGGGCTTCGGCGCTAAAGCCATAGGTGGTGATCGGCTTGGAGATGTGCGGGATGATGTCGCGCACGTGCTGGTCGTCGACGCACAGCATCGCGCGGCCGTAGAACGGCAGGCGGTGGGTGAAGTGGACGAAGGCCATCTTGAGCTTTTCGAAATCGTGCTCGTAGGTTTCCATGTGGTCGGCGTCGATGTTGGTTATCACTTCGATCATCGGCGTCAGGTTCAGGAAGGAGGCGTCCGATTCATCCGCTTCGGCGACGATGTAGTCGCCGGTGCCCAGCTTGGCGTTGGCGCCGGCGCTGTTCAAGCGTCCGCCGATGACGAAGGTCGGATCGAGCCCGCCTTGCGCCAGCACCGAGGCCACCAGGCTGGTGGTGGTGGTCTTGCCGTGGGTGCCGGCGATGGCGATGCCGCGCTTTAAGCGCATCAGTTCACCGAGCATGATCGCGCGCGGGACGATGGGAATCCGGGCGGCGCGCGCGGCGACGACTTCGGGATTGTCCTCCTGCACGGCGGTCGAGGTGACGACGACGTCGGCGCCGTCAACGTTGGCGGCGGCGTGGCCGAGCACGACGGTCGCGCCCAGTTCGACCAGGCGCTGGCTGGCGACGTTGCTGCCGAGGTCGGAGCCCGACACCTGGTAGCCGAGGTTGAGCAGCACTTCGGCGATGCCGCTCATGCCGCTGCCGCCAATGCCGACAAAGTGGATGTTCTTGATCTTGTGTTTCATGGTTTTCCGGGTCCGGCAAGTTGTTCGAGGATGTCGGCGATGGCGTCGTTGGCGTTGCGCTTGCCCACCGCCAGCGCGGCGATGGCCATCGCCTTGCAGTCGGCGCGGGTCAGCGTTTGCAGCAACTGCGCCAGGCGCGCCGCGTTCAGTTCCGGCTGCGACAGGTGGATCGCCGCGTTTTGCTGTTCCATCCACTGCGCGTTGTCGCGCTGGTGGCTGGTGGTGGAGGCGACAAACGGCACCAGCACGCTGGCCACGCCGGCGGCGGTCAGTTCCGACTCGGTGATGGCGCCGGCGCGGCGGATCACCAGGTCGCTGTCGGCATAGGCGGCGGCCATGTCGTCGATGAAGTCGACCACCTTCGCTTCGACGCCGGCGTTGGCGTAGGCGGTGCGCAGCGCGTCGATGTTCTTCTTGCCCGACTGGTGGGTGACGATGGCGCGGTCGGCGCTGCACATCAACGCGAGCGCCGGCGGCACGGCGTCGTTGAGCGCTTTGGCGCCCAGGCTGCCGCCGACCACCAGCACCCGCAGCGGGCCGGTGCGGGCGTCGAAGCGGGTCTGCGGCGGGGCGACGTCGAGGATCTCCTTGCGCACTGGATTGCCGGTGACGCTGGCCTTGCCGGCGGCGCGGCCGAAGTTGGCCGGGAAGCCGAACAGCACGCGCGCGGCGAGCGGGGTCAGGGTCTTGTTCGACAACAGCAGCGCGGCGTCGGCGTTGACCAGCACCAGCGGCACGCGGCGCAGGCGCGCCATCAGGCCGCCCGGCACGCAGACGTAACCGCCCATGCCGAGCACGACGTCGGGCCGGCGCCGCGCGATGAAGCGCAGGCAGGTGACGAAGCTGGCGGTCAGCTTGAAGGCGCCCGACAGGGTGTGCTGGAGGCCTTTGCCGCGCATGCCGGAAAAGTCGATGGCGTCGATCGGGATGCCGTGGCGCGGCACCAGATCCTGCTCCATGCCGTGGGCGGTGCCGAGCCAGCTCACTTCCCAGCCGCGCTGGCGCATGGTCTGGGCGATCGCGATGCCGGGGAAGATGTGGCCGCCGGTGCCGGCCGCCATGATCATCAGGCGTTTCATGGGCGCCCTCCCCGCATCAGCACGCGGTTCTCGTAGTCGATGCGCAGCAGGATGGCCAGGCCGACGCAGTTGATCACGACGCCGGAACCGCCGTAGCTCATCAAAGGCAGGGTCAAGCCCTTGGTCGGCAGCACGCCGAGGTTGACGCCCATGTTGATGAAGGTTTGCACGCCGATCCAGATGCCGATGCCCTTGGCGACCAGGCCGGCGAAGGTCTTGTCGACCGCAATGGCCTGGCGGCCGATGTCGAAGGCGCGCTTGACTAGCCAGTAGAACATGGCGATCACCACCAGCACGCCGGCCAGGCCGAGTTCCTCGCCGATCACGGCGATCAGGAAGTCGGTGTGCGGCTCGGGCAGGTAGTGCAGCTTTTCGACGCTGGCGCCCAGGCCGACGCCGAAAAACTCGCCGCGGCCAAAGGCGATCAGCGAGTGGATCAGCTGGTAGGACTTGCCGTCGGCGTTGACTTTTTCCCAGGGGTCGAGATAGGCGAACATGCGGGCGCGGCGGAACGGCGAGAGCCAGACGATGAGGCTGAAAATCATTACCAGCAGGCCGCCGATGCCGCCGAACCAGACCGCGTTGACGCCGCCGAGGAACAGCACGCCCATGGCGATGCAGACGATGACGCCGAGCGCGCCCAGGTCGGGCTCGAGCATGAGCAGCAGGCCGACCAGGCCGATCGCGACGGCCATCGGCAGGAAGCCCTTGGTGAGCTTGTGCATGAATTCCTGCTTGCGCACGGTGAAGTCGGCGGCGTACAGCACCGCGACGATCTTCATGATTTCGGAGGGCTGGACGTTGAACAGCCTGAGGTTGAGCCAGCGCTTGGCGCCGTTGACCGAGACGCCGAGCCCGGGCACCATCACCAGCGCCAGCGCCACCAGGGTGAAGCCGAAGGCCCACGGCGCGATGCGCTGCCAGACGTCGATCTTGACGCGGAACGCGAACAGGCCGGCCACCAGCGCGACGCTGATGAAGACCGCCTGGCGCACCAGCCAGTGGGTGGTCTTGTAGTTGGCGTACTTGGGCGACTCGGGCAGCGAGATCGAGGCCGAATACACCATCACCAGGCCGAACATCATCAGCAGCAGCGTGACCCAGACCAGAGGCTGGTCGTATTCCATCATTTTCGAGACGCGCGAGCGGCCGCCGACGACGGCGTCGGACGACGATCCCGAAAATTTGAATGGAAGCTGGAGGGCCATCAGATGTCCTGTCCCTTGTCCAAGGCGATTTCGCGCACGGCGTCGACGAACACCTGCGCGCGGTGGGCGTAATTGGTAAACATGTCGAGGCTGGCGCAGGCCGGCGAGAGCAGCACGCAGTCGCCCGCCTGCGCCAGGCCGGCGGCGCGGCGCACCGCTTCTTCGAGCGTGGCGCAGTCGGTCAGCGCGACGCCGGCCGGCTCGAGCGCCGCGCGGATTGCCGCGGCGTCGCGGCCGATCAGCAGCACCGCGCGCACGTAGCGCGAGACCGGCTCGGCCAGCGGCTCGAAATCCTGGCCCTTGCCGTCGCCGCCGGCGATGAGCACGATCTTCTGCTGTTCGCCGGCGAAGGCTTTGCCAAGGCCGCTCAGGGCGGCGACGGTGGCGCCGACATTGGTGCCCTTGCTGTCGTCGTAGTAGTCGACGTCGTCGATGGCGGTGACCAGTTCGACCCGGTGCGGCTCGCCGTGGTACTCGCGCAGGCCATGCAGCAGCGGGGCGAACGGCAGGCCGATGGCGCGGCACAGGGCCAGCGCGGCGAGCGCGTTGGTGGCGTTGTGCAGGCCGCGAATGCGCAGGGCGTCGGCCGGCATGAGGCGGTTGATGATGACTTCGACCGGCGCGGGCGCTTCGTTCTTGCGGCGTTTTTTCTCACTCTCCTCGCCCGGCACGGCGACGGTGAGCCACAGCACGCCGCGCTCGTTGGCCAGGCCGAAGCAGCCGGGCAGCTTCGGCTCGCCGGTGCCGAAGCTGACGACGGTCGCGCCGGTCGCGGTCATCTGCATGACGGCGCGGTCGTCGCGATTGAGCACGCGCACGGTGTCGGCGCCGAAGATGCGGGCCTTATCGGCGCCGTAGGCGGCCATGGCGCCGTGCCAGTCGAGATGGTCCTGGGTCAGGTTGAGGACGGTGGCGGCGTCGGGGTTGAGGCTGTACGTGGTGTGCAGCTGGAAGCTCGACAGTTCGAGGATCCAGGCTTGCGGCAGCGTGTCGGCCCGGGCGCCGGATGGCGCGTCGGTCGGGGGGGCAGCCTGGGCGTCGGCGCCAGCTTGTGCGTCGGCTTCGAGCACTTCGCGCAGCACGTCGAGCGCCGCCGGGCGGATAGTGCCGGCCACGCGGGTGGACAGACCGGCGCGCTCGCACAGCTGGCCGGTCAGGCTGGTGACGGTGGTCTTGCCGTTGGTGCCGGTGATGGCGACGACTTTCGGCGCGTAGCCGCGGCTGGCCTTGAGCTCGGCCAGGGCCTGGGCGAACAGTTCGATTTCGCCCCACACGGGGATGCCGCGTGCGCCGGCGGCCGGGGCGATCAGCGCCAGTTCCTTGTTGGGGGCCAGGCCGGGGCTGACGCAAACGAAGTCGATCTGGTCGAGCAGGTTCTCATTGAACGGGCCGCCGACGAATTCGGCGTCCGGCAGCGCAGCCTGCAGCGCTTGCAGGCGCTGCGGCGCTTCGCGCGTGTCGGCCACGCGCAGGCGCGCGCCGCAACGGGCAAGCCATTGCGCCATCGCGAGCCCGGATTCTCCGAGCCCCAGTACCAATGCGTGTTTGCCGGTGTAGCTCATTAGCGCAGTTTCAGGGTGGACAGGCCGACCAGGACCAGCATCATGGTCACGATCCAGAAGCGGATCACGACCTTGGTCTCTTTCCAGCCTTTTTTCTCGAAATGGTGGTGCAAGGGCGCCATCAGGAAAACCCGCCTGCCGGTGCCGTAGCGCTTCTTGGTGTACTTGAACCAGGTGATCTGGATGATCACCGAGAGCGTTTCGGCGACGAACACGCCACCCATGATGAACAGGACGATTTCCTGGCGCACGATGACGGCGATGGTGCCGAGCGCGCCGCCGAGCGCCAGCGCGCCGACGTCGCCCATGAACATTTCGGCCGGGTGGGCGTTATACCAGAGGAAGGCGAGGCCCGCGCCGGCCATGGCGCCGCAGAAGATCAGCAGTTCGCCGGCGCCGGGGATGTGCGGAATGAACAGGTAGCGCGAATAGGTGGCGCTGCCGGTCAGGTAGGCGAACAGGCCGAGCGCGGAACCGACCATCACGGTGGGCATGATGGCCAGGCCGTCGAGTCCATCGGTGAAGTTGACGGCGTTGCTGGTGCCGACGATGACGCAGTAAGTGAGCGCGATGAAGCCCCACACGCCAAGCGGATAGCTGATGGTCTTGACGAAGGGGACGATCAGGTCGGCCTTGGGCGGCAGCTCCATCGAGAAGCCCGACTGGACCCAGGCGTAGAACAGCTGCCAGACCTTGGCCGGGGTCGGGGCCGAGACCGAGAAGGCCAGGTAGAGCGCGGCGGCGATGCCGATCAGCGACATCCAGAAGTATTTTTCGCGCGAGCGCATGCCTTCCGGGTCCTTGTAGACGACCTTGCGGTAATCGTCGGCCCAGCCGACCGCGCCGAAGCCGAGGGTGACGATCAGCACCGGCCAGATCAGGCGGTTCGACAGGTCGCACCACAGCAGGGTCGAGACGCCGATGGCGATCAGGATCAGGACGCCGCCCATGGTCGGGGTGCCATGCTTGACCAGGTGGGTCTCCATGCCGTAGGTGCGCACCGCCTGGCCGACCTTGAGCGCGGTCAGCTTGCGGATGACGGCCGGGCCGGCGAACAGGCCGATCACCACCGCCGTGATGGTCGCGGAGACCGCACGGAAGGTGATGAAGTTGAAAATTCGCAGAGGACCCAGGTCCTGCTGGAAGTATTGGGCGAGCCAGAGCAGCATAGTTAGTGGGCTTCCTTGCCAGTGTTGGTTGTGCCGAGCAGGTGCTGGACCACGCGTTCCATCTTCATGAAACGCGAGCCCTTGACCAGCACGGTCGCGTTGGAGTCCTGTTCGAGCAGGCCATCCAGTTGGACCAGCAAATCGCCGAGTTGTTCAAAGTGTTCGATGCCGGCGCCGGACATGTGGCGGGTCAGTTCGCCGGTCGCCAGCACGCGCTCGATGCCGCGACTGACGGCGTAGGCGGCGATCTCCTCGTGGAACTCGCGGCCTTGGGCGCCGACTTCGCCCATGTCGCCGAGCACCAGGAAGCGCGGCGCGGCGGCCTGCGCCAGCACGTCGATGGCGGCGCGGACCGAGTCCGGGTTGGCGTTGTAGGTGTCGTCGATGACGGTGGCGCCATTGACCGCGCGCTTTTTCTGCAGGCGGCCGCTGACCGGGGCGAAGGCTTCGAGGCCGGCGACGATGTGTTCGACCGAAACGCCAGCGGCGACCGCGCAGGCGATCGCGGCGAGCGCGTTGCGCACATTGTGCAGGCCGGCGGCAGCCAGCCGCACGCTGAAATTGCGGGTCGGCTGGACCCGTAGCGTGACATCGAGGGCGCTGCCGAATTCGGTGGCGGCGTGGGTGCAGCCGACGCTGGCGGTGTCGCCAAAGCCGAAGGTGATACTGCGCCTGCCGGCGGCCATGCCGGCCCACAGCGGGGTGAATTCGTCGTCGGCCGGGAAGACGGCGACGCCGTTGGCGCCCAGGCTCGCGAGCACGGCGCCGTTTTCGCGGGCGACCGCTTCGACCGTGTGCATGAACTCCTGGTGTTCGCGCTGGGCGTTGTTGACCAGGCCGATGGTGGGCGCGGCGATGGTGGCCAGGCGGCCGATTTCGCCGGGGTGGTTCATGCCCAGTTCGACCACGGCGGCGCGGTGCGCGGCGTCCAGGCGCATCAGGGTGAGCGGCACGCCGATCTCGTTATTGAGGTTGCCGCGAGTGGCCAGGCGGCCGTCGTCGCCATGGGCGGCGGCCAGGATGGAGGCGATCATTTCCTTGACGGTGGTCTTGCCGTTGCTGCCAGTGACGCCGATCAGCGGCAGGGCGAAACCGCGGCGCCAGCTGTTGGCCAGCTGGCCGAGGGCGACCAGGGTGTCGGGCACCACCAGCGCCGGCAGGGCGAAGCCGGGCGGCAGCTGTTCGGCGACGACGGCGGCGACGCCGCGCTCGCCGATCGCCGGCAGGAAGTCGTGGGCGTCGAAACGCTCGCCGCGCAGGGCGACGAACAGCGCGCCGGCGGCGACGCTGCGGCTGTCGGTGGAGACGCCCTCGAAGGCGGCGTCGGCGGTCATGCGGGCGCCGGCGATGGCCGGCAGCAGGGAAGCGAGTGTGCCGCGCATCAGTTAGTCCTCATCATGGTCAGGCGGGCGGCCAGCGCCAGCGCCGCGTGGTCGGCGTCGGAGAAGGCCATCTTGCGGCCCTTGATTTCCTGGTAGGCCTCGTGGCCCTTGCCGGCGATCAGAATCACGTCGGCCTTGGCGGCGTGCTTGACGGCCGAGAGAATGGCGCCGGCGCGGTCTTCGATGGCCTGGAAGGTCGAATGCGGATGGGCGGCGTCCATGCCGGCGACGATCTGGGCGATGATGGCGGCCGGCTCCTCGCTGCGCGGATTGTCGCTGGTGACGAGCACGTGGCGGGCGCGCTGCGAAATGGCGCCCATTTGCGGGCGCTTGCCCGGATCGCGGTCGCCGCCGCAGCCGAACACGCACCACAGTTCGCCGCCACGTTCGTCGGCGACCTGGCGCAGGGCGTCGAGGGTCTTTTCCAGCGCGTCGGGGGTGTGGGCGTAATCGACGATCACCATTGGCGCGTCCTGGCCGCCGACCTGCTGCATGCGGCCGGGCGCCGGGGTCAAGGCCTCGATCGCTTCGACCGCGCCGCGCAGGGCGACGCCCTTGGCGATCAGGGCGGCCAACACCGCCAGCGCGTTGCTGACGTTGAAATGGCCGACCAGCTGGGTCTTGACGGTGGCGGCGCCAAACGGCGAGGCCAGGTGGAAGTCGGTGCCGGCGTGGCGGCTCTTCACTTGCAGGGCGCGCAGCATGGCGACGCCGTCGATGTCGGGCTGGGCGGCGGCATCCTTCAAGGTGTAGCCGATCAGCTGGGGCGCGGCGGCGCCGGCCTTCAGATGCTCGACCAGGCGCAAGCCGGCCGGGTCGTCGAGGTTGACGACGGCGGTTTTCAGGCCGGGCCAGTCGAACAGCTTGACCTTGGCCGCTTCGTAGCTGGCCATGTCGCCGTGGTAGTCGAGATGGTCGCGCGTGAGGTTGGTGAAGACGGCGCAGTCGAAATGCATGCCGGCGGTGCGGCCCTGTACGAGGCCGATCGAGGACACTTCGATGGCCAGCGCGGTGGCGCCGGCATCGCGCATGGCGGCCAGTTTTTCGGCCAGCAGGACGGCGTCCGGGGTGGTGTAGCCGGTGGCGTCGAACTGGACGTCGTAGCGGCCCTTGAACAGGCCAACGCCGAGGGTGCCGATGACGGCGGCCGCTTCGCCGATGCGGGCGAGCGCCTGGCCGAGCCAGACGGCGCAGGACGTCTTGCCGTTGGTGCCGGTGACGCCGACGGTGAACATGGCGCTGTCGGGCATGGCGTAGCAGGCGTGGGCGATGGGGCCGGCGTTGCGCTTCAAGTCGGGCACGGCCAGGTGCGGCAGGGTGAACTGCGGGTCCCAGCTGAAACCGGCCGGATCGTAGACCACGGCGGCGGCGCCCTTCTCGATGGCGCTGGCGATGAAGGCGCGGCCGTCGGCGGCCTCGCCCGGGAAGGCGAAGAAGACATCGCCCGGCTGCACGCGGCGCGAATCGGCGCGCAGCTGGCCGGCGGCCGAGACGACGCGGATCCAGCCCGACACCTGGCTATGGTTGATGGCGGCCGTCACATGCTCTCCTCGAGAGGGTGTTCCGGAATGATGATGTCGGTCACGGTCGAATCGGGCGGCACGTTGGCGGCGCGCAGCGCGCTGGCGGCCAGCGCGGCGAAGGTCGGCGCGGCGACGCCGCCGCCGGTGTGCACCGCCGACGAGGGATCGTCGACCATCACGGCGATGATGAAGCGTGGATTGGACATGGGGGCGATGCCGACAAAGGAGCCGACATAATGGGTGTTCGAATAATGGCCGCCGATCAGCTTCTGGGCGGTGCCGGTCTTGCCGCCGACGCGGTAGCCGGCCACCTGGGCCTGCGAGGCGGTGCCTTCCGGGCCGACGACGCTCTCGAGCATTTCGCGCATCTGGCGCGCGGTCTTGGGCGAGATGACTTGCTGGCCGACCGGCGGCTCGCTCAGCTTCTGGAACGACAAGGGAATGATGTCGCCGTTGCGGGCGAAGATCATGTAGGAGCGGGCCAGCTGGATCAGCGAGACCGAGATGCCGTGGCCGAAGGCCATGTTGGCCTGCTCGACCGGGCGCCAGGATTTGTAGGGGCGCACGCGGCCGGCAACGGCGCCGGGGAAGCCGAACTTGGGCTGCTGGCCGAAGCCGGACTTGGTGAAGATTTCCCACATCTCTTGCGAAGGAATTGGCAGCGCGATCTTGGTGACGCCGACGTTGGACGACTTCTGGATGATCTGGCTGACCGTGAGCATGCCGTGGGCGTGCGAGTCGCGGATGGTGCGGTCGCCGACGACGATGCGGCCGGGCGAGGTGTCGTACAGGGTGTTGGGGGTGACGCGGTTGGTGTCGAGCGCCAGCGCGACGGTAAACGGCTTCAAGGTCGAGCCGGGCTCGAAGGTGTCGGTCATGACGCGGTTGCGCAGCTGCTCGCCGGTCAGCACGCGGCGGTCGTTCGGATTGTAGGTCGGGTAGTTGGCCAGCGCCAGCACCTCGCCGGTGTGGACGTCGAGCACCAGCGCGGCGCCAGCCTTGGCGTGGAATTTCTCGACCGCCGCCTTGATCTGCGAGAAGGCCAGGTATTGCAGCTTGCTGTCGACGGCCAGCGTGAGGTCCTTGCCGTCGTGCGGCTCCTTCGACAGGCCGACGTCTTCGACGATGTGGCCGAGGCGGTCCTTGATCACGCTGCGGCTGCCGACCGAGCCGACCAGGTTCTTTTGCTGGGCCAGTTCCATGCTCTCCTGGCCGACGTCTTCCACATTGGTGAAGCCGACCAGGTGGGTCATGACTTCGCCCTGCGGGTAGAAGCGCTTGTATTCCTTGCGGGTGTCGAGGCCGTCGATGTCGAGCTTGACGATCTTGTCGATGACGTCCATCTCGACCTGGCGCTTGAGGTAGACGAAGGTGTGGTCGGAGTCGAGCTTCTTGCGCAGCTCGGCCTCGCTCAAGTCGAGCAGACGCGCCAGTTCGCGCAGCTTGGCCGGCGGCGACTTGAGGACGTCGTCGGGAATCGCCCACACCGCCTTGACCGGCAGCGAGGAAGCGAGCACCTGGCCGTTGCGGTCCATGATCTTGCCGCGGGTGGCGGGCAGTTCGATGGTGCGCTGGTAGCGGTTGGCGCCCTTCTGCTGCAGGAATTCGGTCTTGACGGTCTGCAGCTGGACGGCGCGGGCGGCCAGGCCGGCGAAGGAGGCGAACAGCACGAACAGCACGACGCGCGAACGCCAGCTCGGCAGGCGTACCGCCAGCACCGGGCTTTTCGAGAATGACACCCCTTTCGAGGCCGCCACCCGTGCGCCGTTTGCGCCATTGCCGCCGCGCTTCATTTGGCACCTTCCGTCAGATATTGCGTGCGCGCCGGGGTCAGCGGCGTCATGTTCAAATCGGTGCGCGCGATCTGTTCGATGCGCGCGTTCTTGCCCAGGGTGGACTGGTCGAGCTGGAGCTGGGCCCAGTCGATGTCGAGCTGGCGCGCCTGCTGCTGGAGCCGTTCGAGCTCGATGAACAGGTGGCGCGCGCGGTGCTGGGCGTTGACGATCGACAGCGCGCAGCCGACCAGCAGCGCGGTGAGCACCAGGTTGATCTTGCCGCTCATGGCGCCGACCCCGTCATTGTGCGCCTTTCGACGGCAGCCGTTCGGCCACGCGCATGACGGCCGAGCGGGCGCGCGGGTTGGCCTCGACCTCGGCGGCCGAGGGCTTGAGCTTGGCGACCAGCTTCATCAGCGGCTGCGGCAGGTCGACGGCGCGGATCGGCAGGCGGCGGTCGGGCTGTTCGACCTTGGCCTTGCTGGCGAGGAACTGCTTGACCATGCGGTCTTCCAGCGAATGGAAGCTGATGATGGCCAGGCGCGCGCCGGGCGCCAGCATGTCGTAGGCGGCGGCTAGTCCAGCCTCAAGGTCTTCAAGTTCCTGATTGATGAAAATCCGGATGGCCTGAAAGGTACGGGTGGCCGGATCCTTGCCCTTTTCCCGAGTCTTGACCGCGCCTGCCACGATACCGGCAAGCTGTCGTGTGCCTGAAATTGGCTCGACTGCCCGGCGAGCAACAATCGCCTTTGCAATCTGAAAAGCAAACCGTTCTTCCCCATAATCGCGTATCACCTTTTCCAGTTGTTGTTCGGTTTCGATCGCCAGCCACTGGGCGGCCGACATGCCGCGGGTGGTGTCCATGCGCATGTCGAGCGGGCCGTCGTTGCGGAAGCTGAAGCCGCGCGCGGCGTCGTCCACCTGCGGCGACGAGATGCCCAGGTCGAGCAAAATGCCGTCGACTTTGTCGACGCCGCGCTCGGCCAGCGAGGCCGTCATCGTGGCGAAGCTGTCGTGGACGATGGTGAAGCGCGGGTCGTCGATTTGTTCGGCGGTGGCGATCGCCTGCAAATCCTTGTCGAAGGCGATCAGGCGCGCGTTTGCGCCCAGCTTCGACAAAATCAAACGGGAGTGGCCGCCGCGGCCGAACGTGCCGTCGACGTAGACACCGTCGGCGCGCACGCCGTCCAGCGCCAGCGCGTCCACCGCTTCGTCCAGCAGCACCGTCCGATGCTGAAATTCAGGCACCGTTATTGAAGTCATCACGGAACCTTAGAAAGAGAAATTGGCGAGTACATCGGGGGTGCCGGCTTCAATCGCCTGCTGCTCTTTTTCCGCCTGCTTGGCGGCATCCCAGATTTCAAAATGGGAACCCATACCCATCATCATGACTTCGCGCTCGAG
>JBDSTZ010000620.1:0-28818 GCA_039927975.1 Massilia sp.
CTGGGCGGCTGGGACACCCACGCCAACCAGGGCGCCGGCAGCGGCCAGCTGGCCAACCGCCTGGCGCCGCTCGGCCAGGGCCTGGCGGTGCTGGCCCAGCGTCTCGGTCCCCTGTTCGACGACACCACCATCGTGGTGATGTCCGAATTCGGCCGCACCGCCAAGGAAAACGGCAACGGCGGCACCGACCATGGCCACGGCAATGTGATGTGGGTGATGGGCGGCGGCGTGGCCGGCGGCAAGGTCTACGGCGACTGGCAGGGCGTGGCCGACGACGCCCTCAACGAACGGCGCGATTTGCCGGTCACCACCGACTTCCGTTCGGTGCTGGCGCAAATTTCCGAGCGGCATTTGCGATTGACAGACAAGCAACTGTCGCACGTCTTCCCCATCATGCCGCAGCGCAAGCCGGATTTCCAAATCATGCGCGCATAGTGATTTTATGAAACCGAGTACAAAATAGTAGTTCTACTGTATTGCACTGCACCATAAGTTGGGGTATATTGGATCTGTCTCCTCCAATTTCTCCAAATTGGATTGCCGCCCGCCCCGCAAGGAGCGGGCGTTTTTTTTGCCTTTTTTATACCGGTGGCATGTTTGGCCATGCTGCAAGCATGGGCGGCCATGCGCCGCGCATGGGCGCTCAGGCGCCGCGCTTGCCCGGCAAGGTCAGGGTGAAGGTGCTGCCGTGGCCGAATTCGCTGCGCATTGTCAGCTTGCCGCCCAGCAGATTGGCCAGATTCTGGCACAGGTAGAGGCCGAGGCCGGCGCCTTCGGCGTGCCGGGTCGAGGTCGAATCGAGTTGCGAAAACGCCTGGAACAATTTGGCCTGGTCTTCCTCGCGAATCCCGGCGCCGGTGTCGGTGACGCTGATCTCCGTGAGCAGTTCGGCATCTTCGCTGCGTTGCGACAAATTCACCACGACGCCGCCCTGATCCGTGAACTTAATGGCATTGTTGATCAGGTTGATGATGATCTGGGTCAAGGCGCGGCGGTCCGAATCGACGGTGATCGTTTCTTCCGGCATCTCGACCGTCAACGTCAATCCTTTCTGCCCAGCAATCTGACGCAGGGTGTCGGCAGTCTGGCCAATCAGCTCCTGGCAAGCCAGCGGCTCGACCGCCACCGTCACCTTGCCGGCTTCGATCTTGGCCATGTCGAGGATATCGTTGATCAGCGACAGCAAATGCCTCGCGCTGGTGCGGATCGTGGTCAGCTGCTTGTCCTGCTCGACCGTCAGCGGGCCGGGCAGCTTCATCAGCAGCGCGCCGGTGAAGCCGATGATGGCGTTGAGCGGGGTGCGCAGCTCGTGCGACATATTGGCGATGAAGGCCGACTTCATGCGGCTGGCCTCGGCCAGCTCGAGATTCTTCAGGGCGATTTCTTTATTGATCGTTTCGAGCTCGGCGGCGTGGTTCGACAGCCGCATGTTCAATTCGATCACCTGGCGCTCGCGCGCCTGCAGTTCGCCGTTCACCTGCACCGCCTGCTCGTAGGTGGAAATGAGCAGGTCGAGGATTTGCTGGCGCCCGGCGTTGATCAAATGGGTTTGCTCGCCCTGCACCAGGGCCACGCCGCCATCCTCGTTCGCTTCCAGCCGCAATTGCTGGTTGACCAGCATCTGGCTGATGCGCCCGAGCAGATAATCCTCGGAATACGGCTTGCGGACGAAATTGTCGGCCCCGCATTCGAGCCCGCGGATGATGTCTTTCGGATCGTTGAGCGAGGTGACCAGGATCACCGGAATGTGGGCCAGCGCCGGGTCGGTCTTGACCGCGCGGCACAGATCGTAGCCATTCATCTCCGGCATGATGATGTCCGACAAAATCAGGTCGGGCGCGCGTTCGCCGATCATCGCCAGCGCCACCTTGCCGTTCGACGCCACCCGCGTGCGATAGGCGCGCGACTGGATCAGCCGGCGCAGCCGCTCGGCTTGCGTCGGGCTGTCCTCGACAATCAGGATTTCACAATCTTCGGCTTGCGTATCGTACTTGAGGATCACCAGGCTTTTCTCCCGCCGGTCCGGTCCGGCGGTTCGACTATATAGGATTTACCCCGGGAAAAGGGGAATTGTGTATCCCGTGCGCATCATTTACAGATCGTCGCCCTGGAAGGCCCCGGCGCGCCACGTCAGCACAAGTGTGTCGCGGTAGCCGCCGTCGCCCTCGGGCTGGATCGGGGTCGATTCGTGGATCACGGCGGCGTCGTCGAGCAGCAGCAACGACCACGGCTCGCTCATGGTGAAGCGCTTGCCGTCGGTGCCGGACGCCTCGAAGATGCGGGTCTCGCCGCCCTTGATGGCGTGGCGCGCGACCAGCAGCACGGCGACGAAGTCGACCCCGTCGCGGTGCGCTCCCTCCGGCGTGGGACGGCCGATGCCGTCGGCGGTGTCGATGCGGAACTGGTGCGCCTCGACGAACCAGGGGTGCGCCGGCTTCACGCTGGAACACACGGCGCCGAGCGCGCGCACCAGCGATGCGAAGGCGGGCGCGGCCAGGGTGGCTTCGGCGATCGGCTCGAACAACCGGCGCATGCCGCCGTGCAGGGCGTTGTATTCGACCGGCTGCCAGTGGGCGCGGTGCGGCGCCAGCGTCAAGGTGGCGCCGTCGTCGACGAAGCAGGCGTGGCGGCGGTGGCGGTAGCGGCCGCCGTCCTTGAGGTAATTGTCGGGCGCCAGCGCGTGCCAGCTCGGCGCCAGCGCGTTCAGTTCGGCCAGACTGACGCCGGCCAGCGCGGCCACGTCGGACGGCGCCAGCACGGCGTAACCATGGCTGCGCAGCGACGCGCTGACATCGGCGGGATCGGTGAAGGGGGGAGCGGGATGGGGCATTCCGTTAGCGTAACATTTTTCCACCGCCTTGGCAGGCGCCGGTCCTGGAGCACGGGGCGAGGGCAGCACCGTGATGTACAAAGTAATCGGGCCTCACCGCGTCTAAAGATTTCCTCTGCGAAAGTAAGGTTGTACAATTCCAGCACGGTTTTTTTACTCCACTGGATATGACACGCGCCGTCCCCACCCTGCGTTCCCTGCATCGACTGGCCCTGCTGGCCGCCTGCCTGCTGCCTTGCGCCGCCAGCGCCGAGGGCCGCACCGAGCTGCTCAAGCGTTGCCTGAACGATTACGGCGGCATCGCCTTGACCCTGCCTTACCAGCCCTCGGTCCACATCCGTTCCTGCGCCACGCCGGACGTCAACTACGACACCCCGGTAAAGACGCCGGCCGGCCGCCGCGAGCTGGAACTGATTGGTGAACTGACACTCGGCACTGAGCTCGGCAATGTAGGCGCGGACGACTACTATGCCGCCGTGCAGGGCGCGCTGTTCGCCCACTTCGACAGCTTGTTCAAGCGCCACGGTTTTGTGCGCAACAGCGTGGCATACGGCGACGCCCGGGTGCGCAAGGACCCCAACACCCTGCGCATGCTGGCCGGCTTGCCGCCCGTGCCCGAATCGGCCGAACAGGCCGCGCGCCGCATCGCCAGCGAGCCGCCGATTCCCTTCGTCCGCGAGGCGCGCTATGTGCGGCGCGACGGCGCCGGACAGCAGACGCTGACTTACCAATCGCAGGCGAAAAACACCTGGCGCATCACGCTCGAGGGCGTGGCGGCGGGCGGCGCGCCATGAGAAGGATGCGCGGCCTTGCGCTGCTGCCGGTCTCGTTCGCCCTGACCTGCTTCATGCTGTTCTACTTTTCGGGGCACGCCGGCGGCGGCGAATCGGTAGCCGATCCGCTCACCGATTTCCATACCCGCGCACACGGCGACGCCTATGGCGGGATCGACCGCTGGGCCTACTTCGGCATGCCGGCGGAGAGGGTGGCTGAGCGACTGCGCCGTGACGGCTATGCCTGCGACACGGCTTCCCAGGCAGCGTCGGGCGATGTGCCTCCGGATTGCGCACCATGGCATGCCGCAAGCAAGTGGGCGGCGTGCTGGCACGCGAGTTGACGGTGCTCGCCAGGATTGACGGCGCGCGGCGCGCGGTCCTGGTTGGCGCCAGAGCGTCGAGCGCGATCAGCGGCGCCAGTACATCGCTGCGACAGCGGTTCGCCCGCTGGCTGCGCGCGTCCGGCTGGATCGAACCGGAGACCCTGGAAGTGCGCGGCCGTCAATTCGATTCGGCCGACATGCTGGCCCGCTTCGCGCTCGACGCGCTGGCCGCCAACGGCTGGTACCGAAGCTGCGCGGAGGCGACGGACACACCCGCGTGCGTGGAGATGGCGCGGACGCGCAGCCGCTCGGGCCCGCCCGCGCTCGCGCCGGCGCCGGTGCCCGTCGGCGCCGCGCTGGAGCTCGAGCGCGCAATGGCCGGCATCGAGTTCGCGCCACTGAATCCGCGCGGCGCAGACGGCTTGCCCGAAGACAGCCTGATGGTGTCGCTCGACGACGGCGCAATGTGGCTGCACTTCGTGTCGCGCGACCTGTCGCAGCAGCAGTACGACATCGCGATCCGGCTGGCCGTCGAAGGCGGCGCCCCGACGCTGCTACGCGCCACGCTGGACAAGCAGGTACGCGAGGTGGCGCTGGCCGGCAGCGCGCGCCGCGACAACGGTGGCGCGCTGGTGCTGCTCGCACCAGGCCAGGGTGGGCTGCCGGCGCGCGCCGGCTACTGGCTGCACCTGCCCAATGACGCATGGCCGTTCACCTTCCGCCAATTGGCCGACACCCTGCCGCGCATCGACCCGGCGTTTGCCGGACCGATCATCAAGACCCTGCTCGCCAGCGTGGCCAGCCCGACCCGTCCCGACGACGAACTGGGACTCTATCCGCCCCTGCACACCGTCGAGCACCGCGCGGCCCTGCTGCGGCGCGCCCGCGCCGGCCAGTGGCTCTCGCGCGACAAGGCCGGCGAATTGATTGGCGCCGCCTTCAAGGACGACCCGATCACCCGCGCCGCCTGGGCGATGGCCAGCTGCGAGCCGGAACGGCAACAGGACGCCGCCGCCGATCCCGGCTGCTGGTCGCGCTTCGCCCTCAACGATCCGGCCGCCGCCGGCCTGCTGCTCGGCGAGATCCGTGCCCAGCAAACCGTGTACGGCGCCCTCGAACCGGGCCATCCCTTGCGCCTGCGCCTGAAAGCACTGGGCACGGCGCTGTCGGTTGAATAATCGAAAAGCCACCATGAACCTGCCGTCCCTGCCGCGCATTGTCACCATCACTTCGACCGTGCTGATCGGCCTGTCGCTCGTCGCGCAATGCGCAGGCCTGATCCTGGCCCGCAGCGGCGGCGTGCCGACCGATCATCTCGGGCTGCTGGCGCTGCTCGGCATGACCCGCTTCGCCCTTGTTCCCGGCATCGCCCTGGCGTTGGTCTTCTTCTTGCTCAACGCCGTGCGCAGCGTGCGCGATCCCGGCGCCCGGCTAACAGCCCTCGTCTTTTTCCTCATCACGCTATTCCCCTTGTTGAGCGTCTCGTCGCTGATGCCGCGTGCGGTGCCGGGCGAGGCGTCGGGCGCAGCTTCCCTGCCGGCGCAGGAAAGCGCGCAGTTCGTCGCCGGCGACGAGTGGGCGGCGTTGAACAAACCGCCGCGCGGCTCGGCCTGTCCGGGGTCGAGTGAATTCATTCGTGGCTGCCGCCATGCGATTGAACGACGCCGCAGTGAACAGACCGCGCAAGGCCGGGCGTGGGCAGTGCGGCATAAGCCGGCCAAGGGATCGGACTGCCGGGGCGCCGGCGAACCCTATTTTGTGCTCGGCTGCCGCCAGGTGTTCACGGAGCAGCTGGCCGCCGACGATCCGCGCCGGCACGGCAGCTACAAGCAGATGACAGGCGCCGAATGCCGCACCGAGGTCAATGCCAACTACGAAGCCGGCGAACAGATCGACCTGGAAAACGGCAACCCGCAAAGCGCCGCAGTGGTCCGCCGCAAGCACTGGGAACCCGACCTCAAGGAGTGCGACAACCTCGACCGCCAGCGCGACAATGCCGTGATGCCGGCCGCCTACGCCCGCCTGCAGGCCCTGATCGAGAAACTCAACGCGCGCCAGACCGTGAGCGAGGACGACAAGACCGGCGCGTTGAAGGACTTCAGCGCCATGGCCGCGCTCGGCGACCAGCCCTACAAGACGGCATACATGCGCCTGTTCGAGGAATACTCGGCGCGCTTGAACGGCGATTTCAAGGAGGCGGTGGTGGAATACCCCAGGATCTCGTGCGAGCAATACCAGGCAAAGATCGACGAGATGCGGCGGCGCGACAAGGAAAGGGTGGCCGCCATGCAGGCACTGCGCCTGGGCGATGTCATCACCAGCGGCGCCGCCCACGACCGGCTCAACCAGGAGCGCATCGCGATGCTGTGGGACTGGAAACTCTATAACGACGGCGCCAGGACGACCGGCTGCGCGATCAAGCCCGATTGACGCGGGCGGCAGCTGCCGATCTTTTCGTCGCGCCAGGCCGGCTCGCGCTCACGGCGACTGGAACCGCGAGCGCAGCATGAACAGCTTGCGCTTCGCGTTGCGCTGCTCGTCGAGCCCGCGCTTGAAGCGCGGCACGCCGAGCATCAACTGGTCGAAGCTGCCGTCGGCCAGCGCCTTGTTCAAGCCGCGTTCGAGCCGGCTCGCCAGCGCCTTGTTGTCCTTCTTGACGAAGAAGTAGAACGGCAAGTCGTAATGGATCATGATGGTCTTTTCGATCACCAGCCCTTCCTTCTCGTGCACGTCCGCTTCGCCGAAAACTTCATATATCCCGCGCGGGAAATAGTCGAAGCGCTTGAGCGCCAGCATCGGGAACAGCGCCTCGTAATGCAAGGTGGTGGTGACCGGCAAGCCATTCCGCCGCAGGATGGCGGTGTCGGGCCACTGGATGCCCGAGCCGGCGGTCAGGTGCCGCAAATCGTCGAGGGTGTTGACCTTGTCGAACTTCGCCTGGTCTTCCTTGCGGATCAGGAACAGCCGGTAATTGTTCAGCTCTCGGATCAGTGAAAAGCGCACCGGCAGCAGATCGCGCTCGCGGCTCGGGCTGGTGCCGTTCCACATCAGGTTGATGGCGCCGCCCTTCTTGATTTCCTCGATCGCGCGCTCTGGCGAGATCGGCGCCGGATAGGTGTCGATGACGAACGGTCCGTCAGTCGGCTCGGTCTTTTCCAGCGCCAGCGTGAGCAGCTTGAAGAAGTAGACGGTCTCGGGTCTGTCGTTGTAGAGAAACGGCGGCACCACCAGCTTGAGCGGCGCGGCCGCCTGCGCCAGGGCGCAACACGCCAGCAGCCACAGGCCGCCGATCCATCCAAGCTTGTTCAATCTGAAAAACTGCGGCATCCGAGCTCCGGTGTAATGCGCAGGCCGTTTCCGGCATGAAGCCCTGCGCTCTTTAAGCGGACCCGGCACTCCCGCAATTTATCATGTTTGGCGCGGCCCGTGAATGCGTAACATTGGTGTTAAATATCCGGCGGGCCGCCGTGTTACAGTGCGACATGGACACCGTTTCACATTCCATGTCTGACGCGATATGAAACACAAAAAATGTACGGGATTCGCCAGCGGCTTGCTCCGCGTGCTGTCGGGCGCCCGTAAACACAGCGTGCAGCCGGCGGCAAGCGGCGCCGGCGAGGCGAACGAGGCCAGCGAGGCGAAAATCGTGCTGTGCATTCCGGGCAACTGGACCTCCCGCGCCGAGCTGGTCGAACGGGTGGTGTGCGACAGCGACGGCTACATATTCGCCGGCCAGGTGCTGCTGCATATGCAGACCAGGTTCGGCTGCGAACTCGAATTCGGCGATGCCGACCCGAGGATGCACGACGCCTTCCTCGCCACCGGCGCGCACTGGAAAAACACGCCAGAGATGGCCGCCGTCGCCGCGCACCGCTCGGTGGTCTACCTGATCGGTCCGGGCGGCTCGCGGCACAACGCGGAAGCGATGATCCGGGCCGGCGCCGGCATCATCCGCGCGGGCGGCCTGGGCATGAAGGTCGAGAGCAGCGGCCTGGCACATCGGCCCGCAAAATGGCTCGAACTGGCCGGCTACCTCGACCTGTATTCCGCGCACGAGGCGCTGGTGGTCTATGTCACCGGAGCCGAAGTCTATTCCTGCGGCATGCACAGCTTCGGCCTGCCCGACGCCATCGTCACTGACGACGGCGAAGAAGATTGCGTCGAGCTGCTCAAGGCCTTCACCCACTATCTGTTCAGCGAGCAACCGCTGCTGCACGAGAGCGAGACCTTTGCCTTGCTGGAGGACGAGCCGTGCTACCGGCTGCACGCCGAAGCCGGGGTCGACTATGCGGACAACCCGCTGTTCTTCAATCCCCACGGCAATTGGCGCCTGACGCCGGCCGAACGCGGCTAGTCCGCCCGCCGCACCCGGCTAGACGATCCAGCCGCCGTCGCGATACATCAGTTGCTCGTCGAGGTAGACCGCCTCGGTGACGGCGAACACGTCGACGTGGTAGCGCGCGTCCTTGCGCTTGAAGCCCGGTTTCGGATAGACGCCGTGCTTGGCGCCGAGCGAGAGGTGAATGCCGCACATGCGTTCGTAGGTACCGATGTCGTCGACCCGGCGCTCGCGCGAGAACGCGCGATTCATGCCGAAGCCCAGTTCGCGCACCCACACTTCGCCCTCGTCGGCGCGAATGATCTCGAGCACGCGCTCGAAGGCCGGGGTGGCGTTTTCGGCGCCCACCACGCGCCCGCGTTCGATCACCAGCGTGATCGGCACCGGCGGCCGGTTGACCAGGTAGGACGTGTCGCCGAACACGTGGATCTGCACGCGGCCATTGACCGCCTCCAGGTCCTGCGCCTCGGTGAACACTTCGCCGATCGGGAACTGGCCGCCGATATTTTGCATGCCGCTGTAGTCGCCCACATTGAGCTTGGCCGCTTCCAGCCTGGACGCGAACACCAGCGTCTCGCCGCCGCCATGCACCTCGGCGCGCGCTGCGCTGTCGATGCGCGCCTTGAGCGCCTTGCCCACCCCGCGGTAATACGCCTGGTCGTAGGCCAGCGCGGCGATGTAGTGTTCGCCCTGTTCGCCCGGCATGCGCGACAGGTGCACATGTTCGATCACTTTCAGTCCCAGCTTGAACAGCTCGACCCGGATGCGGAAGGCTTCGAGCCGAAAATTGGTCGACTGCACCAGCACCACCAGGTCGCCGGCCGCCAGGCGTGCGAACGCGGCCAGCACCGCCGGCCCGCCGGCGGCGTCGAAATCGACAAACTCGGCGTGCGGCAGATTGCGCCGATAGCCTTCGGTCAGCGCGCGCGCGAGCGCGGTGCGGCCATCGTGCACCACCAGCGCCGCCCGTGACGGGCCGTGTTCGACCACCACCGTCAGCACTTCGCGCAGGTGCGCGGCGGCGGCGTCGACCGCGTGCGCGGGCAATTCGTGCTCGGGGGAATCGGCAATGTGGTCGGCGGCAAGCATCGGCAGGGAATCGAATAAGGGTTGAGCGTGTGATTATACGTAGATGCCGCCGCCGTTGCGTCGCCTCAACGTCGGGCCGCCGCCGAACTGCAAAGCTGCTTATTACTTAGGCAAACTCTTCAGGAGGCGGATATGCGGCGCTCACATGGAAACAACTCGACGGCTTGGCTGGGCGCGCTGCTCGCAACGGCGCTGCTCGCCAGCGCGCAGCCGGCCCGCGCCCAAATCGGGGCTGGCCTTGACAGTGGGGCGGCGCTCAACCCCCAGGCCCAGCCCCAGTTCCGCGCCCCCGAGCAAACCGCCGAGGTGTTCTACAAGTGGTATATGGAAGCGCTGTACACCAGCGCCGATCCGCTGTTCAAGGCGCCCCAGCACATGGCCGAATTCGTCTCCACCGGCTTGATCGCCGACCTGCAAAAGCGCAACCGGCGCAAGGGCTTGCACGCCGACTACTTCATCCAGGCGCAGAATTTCCGCGAAGATTGGGCCACCGACATCGCGGTCGGCAAGCCGCGCATCGTCGGCAAGTGGGCCACCGTGGCGGTCACCCTGGGCGCCACCGAGCAGACCCGCCGTACCCTCGTGCTCACGCTCGCGCGCGAAGGCCGGGAATGGAAGATCCGCATGGTGCGGCTGGCCTGACAGCGCCGCCTCGCCACATTCCCATAAAGATCAGACGATGCGTATTCTTTCACTGATTGAGCAACTGCTGCCGGCCGGCACCGATGCTGCGCAACTGAGCGACGCGCCCACCCGCGAGAATCTGAACCGTCCCGGCGGCATGCGCGCCGCTGCGCCCGACTACGCGCTGTGCCCGATCTGGCCGCCCGATCTGGCCGCCGGATCTGTTCGCCGTTGTCGGCACCATCATCGAGCGTTCCGGCTGCTATACGGAAGCGAGCCCCGACCGCCACAACCTGCTGGCCCACGAGCAGTACATCGAGGAAGTGCTGGTCGGCGCCATCTGCTGGGACGAACTGCTCACGCCGCCGCCCCAGGTGCAGGCGCTGTGGACCGAGCTGGTGACGACCTGGCGCGACGCCCGCATCGTCGACCTGTCGGCCAACAGGGAGGCGGTCAAGGTCTTGCTCAAGCTGTTTGCGATTGCCGACGAAGCCAGCGCCGGCATGGGCTGGAAAGTCGATCCGGGCGAAGCGCTGCTGCGGGAATTGGCCGATGTCGTGATGGAGAACATGATCGACCCGGTGGATGTCGACCAGACCCCGCTGCCCGGGTTCCGCCTGCCGTTCTGGCCGACCTCCCTGTGCGGCATGATCACGCCGGATCGCGCGGTGGTGCTACCGAAATCGATCACCACCACCAAGGGCTGCACGATCCGCTCGCTCAGTCATCACCTGGCCTTGCTGCCCTGTCGGCCGGTGCTCGAAGTGTCGTGGCTGTCGGTGGCGCGGCCCGAACCGACCCGGCGATGAACGCGATCCGCGCGGTCGGCCCCAACCTGGTTCTGGCGCTGTTGATGGATGGCCCGCAACTGGGCGGGCGCTGGCCGGCCCGCTACGCCGGCGTGCTGTCGGATGAACCAGGATGCGCCGTCCTCACTCTAACCAGTGCGGCCATGATGGAGCGCTCGAACCGCTCGAACGGCGGCGGCCGGCCGGTGATTGCGTTCTGGGCGCAGGCCGATGGCAGCAAGCGTGAAATTGAGTTTGCCGCCGGCAGTACGGGAATCTTGCTGACGATGGAGGCGGGCAGGCGCCACCAGACCACGCTCGATAACCGGTCGGACAATAATTTGTCGCGAGAGTTGTCCTTTTTATCGGCCACTCCGCTGTTTCTGGATCTGCCACAAACAATCCGGTGATTCGTCCTTCCGCCCCAATGCCGAAGGCTAGACTGGCAAAAAGGAGGAAGCTATGGATACAATCGTCAACCTGACGGCGTCGGGCAGAAGCATTTCGGATGCCGAGCGCATCGTCCGCAAGGCGTTCATGGCCAAGCATGCCGTGCCCCAGGCGATGCCTACGCCCGAGCAGGAACAGGCCAAATTCGAGCGTGCCCGCAAGGCGGTCAGGCGCGCGCTCAAGGGCGGGCCACCGGCCACGACCGAGTTTCACGACTACGTCCAGGCCTTCGTGCGCGCGGCAAATACCGAGCCGGGTTCGCGCCGCCACGACGACATAAAAAAGCCGGCCGGCAAGCGCAAGACGCCCTTGACCGTGGCCTGATCCTCGCCGGCTTGCCCGGCGGACAGACCCGCACCCGCGCCGCCGCGCCAAGCGGCCCTTCCTGCTCCCTTGCGGGCCACTTTTGGCGCTTTTCTTCTTGAATCGGCCCGGCATTCGGGCCCCCCGAGCGTGCCGGACGGTACCCCGGCAATCAAACTTCCCCGTCTCGACCTTTGCGCTATGATTTAAAGAGCAACGGCGCCCGCAAGGGCCGCCGATCTTTGATCATCCACATAGGCGAGACATGGCATATCGATGGGAAACGCCAGCCAGCGTCTGGCTGGAGGACGAACATAGCGGCCAGTTCGCGCTGGCCGCCAGCGAAGGCTTGCCGCGCGTCGACTGGCAGCATCAGAGCGCCGCGCGCCTGCCCGATCTGGCCCATCTGCTCGGCGCCTCGCTGCCCCTGGCCTGCCGCTGCGCGCCGATCTACCCGGAAGGCTTCGCCTTTTGCCCGCGTTGCGGCGGCGCGCTCGACAAGCTGGCCGGCCAGGTCAAGTCGCAGCCCGACTGGTGGGGCCCATGCGCCGACCAATTCCTGCCGCGCCACGTGCCGCAAGGTTTGCCGGTCACCTCGCTCGCCCTCGGCGAGAGCCTGGAACGGCGGCCCGCGCCGCCGGCCGTCGGCCGCCACGACGTCAGCATGCCGGCGCCGCCCAACGCCCACTGCGTGTTCGCCGCAGGCAGCTACGGCTTTCCCGTCCAGCGCCTGCTGGCGCTGGCCCACACCCGCAACGTGCTGCAGTACTGGGATCCGCTGGCCCGGCTGTGGCAGGTGATGGCGCCCGAGCCGCACGCCGCCGACCTGAGCTTCAGCGCCTCGGCCTACGGCTGGCTGCCGGCCACCAATCCGCGCCGGGGCGAGCTGGCGCTGGTCCCCACCAACAAGGGCCTGTGCCGCCTGTGGATCAACCCGGTGGGCGACAGCTATCACACCGAACCGGTGTTCGACGCCGCGCTGGCCAGCGCGCCCGGCGCGGTGCGGCGCCACCTGGGCTGCCTGTTCAATGCCGCCGGCGGCCTGCGCCTGTGGAGCGCCCAGACCGACCTGTCACAGACCGAATTGCGCGATTGCCCGGGCGCGCCCGCCACCGGCTGGACCCGTCCGCTCGCCTACGATGGACGGCTGCTGTGGCTGCACCAGCTTGGCCAATTGATCTGGCAACCGGGCCAGGATCCGCAATGGCTGGCGTGGCCGCAAGGCTGGTCGCCGCGCCTCGAATTCGGCGGCCCCACCCAGAGCCGCGATGGCCGCCTCTGGCACATCGCCCATTCGGCCGACGGCTACGCCTTCATCGAACTGGCCGCACCTCACCCACAGCTCGAGCCGATCAGCGGCGCCCGCCTCGGTTTCGCCAACCTGCTGTTCCGCCGTGGCCACGCCGTCGTTGGCGATCCGTGGGACCTCGAACACGTCGAAGACCTGCACGAGGACGATTCGCTGGTGCTGCCGCTGCTGCGCAGCTTTAACAACAACCGCAGCGAACCGAGTGGCCTGGTGCTGCGCTTTCACGCCTACACCGGCAAGGCCGAGGAAGCCCTGGCGGGCCGCACCATCGCCCGCACCACCGTCGAATGGATCGGCAAGCGCAACGTCATTCTCGACGAACTGGTGCGCCTGTCGCGCCCCCTCGAATGCGTCCCGATCGTCTACGACCATTGCCTGTGGCTGCACCATCCGGACTGGAACCAGATCCGCGGCTGGCGCCTGGAAGCGGCGCCGTGAAGCGCCTAGCCGCCTGCGCCGCGCTGGCGTCGCTGCTGCTGGCGGCGGCGCCGGCGCGCGCCGTGTCGCAGGTTTTCCTGGTCCAGAATTCAGGCTGGATGGAACCGTTTTTCAGCGACCCCGCCTCGCAATACAAGCCTTTGGTGACCGAACTGGTGAGCGCCGTCACCGCGCGCGGCGACCCGATGGTGCTGGCTTCCTTCAACCAGGGCCTGCCCGGCGCGCCGTCGCCCAAGGCCCTGCTGGCGCTGACGGTCGATCCGGCCACGGTGCACGCACAGGTCAGCGCCGCGCTGGCGCCGCTGGCGGTGGCGCGCAAACCCGGCGCCGCCACGCTGGCCGACACCGATCTGAGCGAAGCGGTCAGCGCCGCCATCGGCACCGCGCTGGCCGGCAAGCCGGGCCTGGTGTGGCTGTTCACCAACAACCGCAACAGCCCCAATAACGACCAGGCCACAGCGCGCCGCAACCGCGAGTTCTACACCCTGATCCACCAGGGCGGCGCCATCGTCCGAGCGCTGGCGTTTCCCTTGCAGATGCCGGTCAAGGGCGAGCGTTACAGCGCCAACGGCCTGATGGTGTACGTGTTCGCCATCGGCGAAGAGGGCGAGCGCGCGCTCGACGCGCTGGTCGCCTCAAGCCGTGTCAAGCGCGTCATCACCGAGCCGCCGGCGCGCCTCAAGCCGCTCGACCGCGACACCGTGCGGCTGCTGCCGCGCCGCGTCGACGACGCGCCCGGCGTGGCCTTCTCGATGGCGCCAGGCGGCATGCTGCAGGCCGACGTCGACGCTTCGGCCCGCACCCCGGCCGCCAAGATCGCCTGGCAACTGGAAAACACGATCTACCCCTACACCATCGCCGGTGCGCACATCGCGGCGCGCTCCATGCTGGCCGGCCAGGACCGCCCGATCGCGCTGGCCAGCGACAAGGTGTCCGAGCTCGCGCCGGGCAAGAGCGCGCCGCTGGCCTCAAGGATGGAGCTGCCGGTCGCGCAGTTGCCGGGCACCTGGTCGATCGCGGCCCTGCGCTCGGCCGGCTCGGCCTACGTCATGCCGGGCCGGATCGAGCTGCGCCTCGACGCCCAGCGGCTCGAACTCTCGCAAGCCTTCCGCCAGCGCATGGCCACGCTGTTCCCGGGCGACCCGCTGCCCGACATCTTCACCCCGCCGGCGCAGATCCACGGTTCGACCGCCGTGCTGCCGATCGCCGTGCGGGTGCACTACAGCGTGGCGCCGCTGCTGGCGCTGATCGGCGGCGGATTGGCCTTGCTGGCCGGCGCCGCCGGCGCGGCGCTCGCCTACGCCCGGCCGCGCCGCGCGCTCGTCACCGTCGAGGACGAGCTGCGCACCATGCACGCGCGGCCCGGCAGCACCCAGCCGATTTACGACAGGGCCGGCCGCGAGGTCGCCCGCCTCAAGACCACCATTTTCGGCCATCAGCTGATCGACCTGCGCGAAGGTGCGCAGGTGCGGCTGGGCCGCTGACCACCAAGGAAGCGATCCATGCAAATCAACCCGTCACCGGCGACCACGCCATCGACCGATCCCGGTTTCAAGCTGCCCGGCGCCACGCCGGCGCCGGCCGGTCCTGCGCCCAAGCCTGGCGACGCCGCCACCAGTGCGCCGATCGAGGTGGCGCCGGTCGCCGGCGCACCCGTGACCGACACCTCCAGCCGCGACCTGGCGATCGGCGGCGCGGTGTTCGTGGTGCTGCTGATCGTGTACTTTTTTGTGCGCAACGCCTACGTCCACCACCTGGTGGTGCGCCGGGTGGCGCCATCGTCGGCCGGCAGCGCCGGCTGGCTGATGTTCGTCGGCTTGTCCTTCATGAGCGCGGCGGCGGTGCTGGCGATCATCAACGCCAGCAAATTCCTCACCTTCGCCATCACCGGACCGCTCGTCGCGGTCGGCCTGGCCGCCCTGATTGCCGCGCTGTTCGTCGGCCGCCGCTGAACCGCGCTGAACCACCTCATCGAAAGACATCGACATGGCTGAATTTCCCCACCTGGCTGGCGCCGACAAGAAGGCTGAACTGAAGGTCGACCTGCGCCCGACCTTGTTCATCGGCGCCGGCGGCACCGGCATGGAAGTGATGATGCGGATCCGCCGCCGCATCCTGTCGGCGGTCTGGAACCGCCACCATCCGACGCGGGTCGAATCGATCGCCGAGTTTCCGGTGGCGCGCTTCCTGCACTTCGACCTCGACAACCACGCCATCATCGACGAGGGCAAGTCGCAGCGCACCGACCCGTGGTACGAACTGGTCAAGCTCTCCGACGAGGAACGCCTGGTCGAGCCGCTCGACCTGCCGCAGTACCACGAGTCCGACGACAGCCTGGCGCGTTTTCCGCTGATCGAATCGTGGATGCCGCTGCGGCCCAAGAAGCTGCGCTCGCTCGGCATCGACCCGTCCAAGGGCGCCGGCCAGATTCGCGCGCTGGCGCGGCTGTACCTGTTCGACAAATATCCCAAACTGCGCGGCCGCATCAAGGGCGCCCTCAATTTCCTGAGCAGTAACGCCGGCAACGAGCGCAAGGAGACCTACCAGCGCCTTGGCCTGCAGGTCGACACGTCCAAGTTCCGCATCGTCGTCATCGCCTCCTGCGCCGGCGGCACCGGCGCCGGCAGCGCGATCGACCTTGGCTGGCTGTCGAAAGCGATCGCCCGCCAGGAGGTGTCGGACAACCAGGTCGACCTGGTGATGTTCATGCCCTCCGGCTTCGCCAAGGCCAACAAGGAGCGCACCGAGGCCAACGCCTACGCCACCTTGATGGAACTCGAAACAACCATGCGCGACATGAACGCCCAGGTGCGCTGGATGGACCCGGACAGCCTGGTGGGCAAGGGTGCGCCGTTCGACGACGTCTATTTTGTCGACACCGCCAACCTGGCCAACAAAGCGACCCAGGACATCAAGGATGTCTACCAGATGGTGGCCGACACCCTGTTCGAGGACTTCGCCTCGGCCGATTTCGCCAACCGCAAGCGCTCGATCGCGGTCAACCAGCAGCAGCACAAGCTGGGCCCGTTCAACCCGCGCGTGCCCGAGCAGCGCTTTGGCGACATGCGCCTGTCGTATTCGAAGGTGTATTCGGCCTTCGGCCAGGCGGTGCTCGACACCCAGCAAAGCCTGCGCGACGACATCCGCGCCTACGAACTGGCGGCGCTGATGGTCAAGGCCTTTTTCGGCCTGATCGGCAGCGACGGCGCCGGCGCCCGCCGCGCCGGTGACCAGGAACGCGACATCTTCATGCGCGAGCAAATGGCGATGGGCGAGCGTCCGTTCGACGACTTCCCCGACTTCAAAAAAGGCACGGTGGACGTCACGCCGTTCCAGGAATACGCCCTGACCGACCAGCTGTTGATGGACAAGGACCAGCGCTCGCTGCTCGAACGGGTCGAATCGAAGGTGCAGCTCGAAATCGACCGCATCATGGGCGCCTACGACATCAAGCTCTGGCGCGAGAAGGTGGCCGAACTGCTGCCGCAGCTGGAGCGCGACGCCATCCGCGAAGCCGGCGCCACCGCCGAAACCAGCGAAGACCGCATCAAGCGCCATACCGGCGAACTGCTGGCGCGCCTGAAGGGCCGCTCGCGCGCGCAGTTGTACGCGCTGCTCGACGACCGCAAGCAGGGCGGCCTCGAATTCGTCCTTTCGCTGCTCGAACAGATCAAGGCGCGCCTGCTGCAGCGCGACCTCGGCAACGCCGAGCGCAACGGCAAGCGCTATCGCGACATCCGCGACGCGCTGCGCACGCGCCAGGTCGAAGAATCGCTGGGCAACCTGTCGCAGGCGGCCGGCAAGCTGTTCGGCAAGGATGCCCAGGCCCGCGAAGTGATGACCCACTTGAAGCGCGACATCGCCGACTACCTGCGCTTTCACCTTCTGGCGGTGGCGGCGGGGCAGGCGATCGAGGTCATGCGCGGCATGTCGGCCTGGCTGGGCGAGCCGCAAGCGACCGACGAACACGGCCAGCCGGTGTGGAGCGGCATCGCCGGCGAATTCCAGGAAGGGCGGCGCAGCGTGCAAGCCATGCTGGGCGCCGTCGACCAGCGCATCGGCCAGTTGCGCGCCGACGCCCAGCACGAGCATGCCACCTACATCAAGCTGGCCAGCGATGTGCTGCCCGAGCCGGTCAAGCTGACCGGCGACATCAGCCAGTGGAGCGAAGAAGTGCTGCTCGAATTCGGCGGCTCCGCGCGCCTGTTCCCGCAGCTGGGCGAGGAGCGCCTGCGCGCCGACCTGCTGCTCAAGCTGTTTCGCCGCGCCCAGACCCAGCTGACGGTGGAACAGATCGGCGACGCCGAGCCGCTCGATCCGCTGCTCGAACGTTTATCAAGCATGACGCCGCAGGAACGCCAGCGCGTCTTCAACGAATGGATCAAGAGCGCAATGCCATGGATTAACGCGCGCTTCTCGGCCGAATTCACGCCCCGCGCCGACCAGTTCAAATGCTTCATCGGGGTGGGCGACGTCAACGCCTGGCGCCGCATGGAAGCGGAGATCCGCGCCGCGGTGCCGACCGGCTCCTTCCACGGCGACCTGGTTTCGATCGTCAACACCGGCATCCCCGGCCGTGCGGTGTGCTACATCGAGCTGTCCGGCTTTCCGATGACGGTGCTGCGCGGCTTGCCGACCTGGCGCACCTCCTACCAGATCGAGAACCCGAAGATTCCGACCCACCTGCATTTCGACTCGACCCGCTTTCGCCATCCGATCTCGCCGTCGATGGATGAACTGAACCGGCTGGCCGACGACTATGAGTGGTTTATGCAGGCCAATGCGCTTGGCGTCATCAAGCGCAAGGCCGACCTTGGCGACCGCGAAGCGTCGTTCCAGCCGCGCGGCCAATACCTGTTCGAAGTCGAACCCGGCTCCGGCGAGTGGCTCCAGATCGGCAATGAATTCGCGATCCGCTCGAACGGCCTGCCGGCCTATTACCGCGAGCAGGTGATCGGCGCGGTGCAGCAGCGCCTGGCCGCGCTGGGGCCGCACCAGCTGGCGCTGCTGGCGGCCTTGATGCGCCACTACCAGCACCGGGTCTACGAACCGAAGCTCGACGTCGACGAAACCGGCGCCCAGCTGCCATCGCCCTCGCTGCCCAACATCACCGCGCGCCGCCTGTATGAAGAATGGCTGCGGCGCGCCCGCGCCGGCGATCCCGCGATCGGACCGGCGCAGGTCGACGCGGCGCTGGCGCAGCTGGCGACATGGACCGAGCTGGTGCCCAATTCGGCCGGCGACGCTTATGCGTGGGAGGTCGAGCGCCCGGTCGACAAGCGCGTGATCGAGCCGCGCTACCTGGCCAGTGACAGCGCCGCGCAAGCGCTGCTTGACGGCCCGGTGGCGCCGACCATGCCACCCTTGGCGGTGGTGGCGCGCTACAAGGTGTTCCTGCGGGGCGCCCAGCACGGCCCGTACACCGTCGACGAGATCGCGCAGCGCATCACGCACGGCGAGGTCGATGCCGCTACCCGGATCTGGAACATGCAGTGGAATCCGAAGCTGGACAAATGGCGAACGGTCGGCGAGCTCCCCGAGCTGGCGCAACTGCTCGCGCACGCCATCCCCGATCCCGACGATGACATCCCCGATCCGGAGTGAGGCGCCGACCGTGCAAGATGAAGTGACTTACCGATGTGTCAGTGCCGGGTGCGGCAGGTCGATGCCGCGCAAGGTGAACTTTTGTCCGTATTGCGGTGCGCCGCAGGAGAAGGGCGTGATCAGGCCGACGCCGGCTGCTGTGCCGGCTGCTGTGCCGTCAGCCGCGCCGGTGTCGGAGCCGGCGCCGCAGCCGGCGCCAGTCATGCTCGACCAGCTGCCCGCATCTGCGGCTGAACCGGTCATTCCCGCGCCGCCTTTGCCCCCGATGCCGCCGCCCCCCGCCGCGCCGCCGCAGCCCCGGCCATCGGCGGCGCCGGCCCGGCCGCCCCAACGCGAGCCGGTGCGCCTGCGCTACTGGCTGATCGCGCTCGGTTTCCTGTGGCTGGTCTGGATCATGCAAAAGCCCTCGCCGAAGAAAATCGAGGCGCGCATCGACAAGGCGATCGCGATGGCGCAGGCCTGCAAGGGTGCCGACGCGCAGGCCGAGTTGATCGCGCTTGGCGCGACCAGCGCCACGGCCGAACAGAAGGCACGCTTGCAGGCGGCCCTGAACGCGGCCGCGGCCAGCTGCGAGCGCAAGCAGAACCGCGCCAGGCCGCGCGCGTCAACACGCGTCCAGCAGGCGCAGTCGGCGCGCAACCTGATCGCCGAGGCCGAGGCCGACATCGCGCGCGGCGACTACCGCGCCGCGTCCGACAAGATGGAGGTGTGCGGCGCGATGGTCGACGACGGCCGGCGCGACTGCGCCGCCGTCAAGGTCCGCGCCGACCGCCTGCGCGACGAACTGGCGCGCTGCCTGGCCAGTGGCGGCGACTGGGCCGGCCAGCGCTGCGAGCGCTGAGCGTCAAGGCTATTCCGGCGCTTTCCGGAGACCGCGCCGGCTTCACGCCGGCCCCATCTCCACCGCCACGCCGGACAGCACCGCGTTGCCCGACAAGGGATCGCGCATGCCCTCGTCGAGTAGCGTGTTGAGATTGACGCCGGGCCGCTGCGCCGCCACGCCAAGACGTGTGTCGGCGACGTCGTGTCCCCAGCCATGCGGCAGGCTCACCACGCCCGGCATCATCTGCTCGCTCAATTCAACTTGCGCCTCGATCCGGCGCGGTCCGTTGCTGATGAACGCCATCGCGCCATCGCAGAGGCCCAGGCGTGCCGCGTCGTCCGGATGGACCAGCGCCGTGCAGCGGTACGCTCCCTTGGCCAGCGCCGGCAGATTGTGCATCCAGCTATTGTTGGAGCGTAGCTGGCGGCGCCCGACGATCACCAGTTGCGGCGCCGGCGCCGCCAGCGCCCGTGCGACGCGCGCCAGATCATCGATCAGCAGCGGGGGCGCCAGCTCGATCTTGCCTGACGGGGTACGCAGAATCTCCGGTATCCGCGGACGCAGCGGGCCGAGGTCGATGCCACCCGGCGCCGATCTGATCTTCTCAAGCGTCATACCATCGGCGCCGTACGGCCCCGCGCGCAAGGCCAGGTCGATCAAGCGCTCGGGGCCGCGCAAGTCACTTGCCTGCGCGCCGGCCAGCGCGTCGTCCAGCGCGCCGATATCGGCATCGGCCCCCAGCCCGCTTGCAATGGCGGCCAGGCGCAGCAGACTTTCCCACTCCTGCGGCTGGCCGTCGGGCGCGGCCAGCGCCGGTTCGCTGTAGCGCGCGTGATTGCGGTGCGACAGTTGGGTGAAGACGACGTCGTAGTGCGCATCGGCCAGCGGCGAGGAGCCGGGCAAAATCACGTCCGCGTGGCGCGAGGTCTCGTTGAGATAGATGTCAAGGCTGACCATGAAGTCGAGCTGTTCAAGCGCGGCCGCCAGCCGCGCACCGTTCGGCGCCGACAGCACCGGATTGCCGGCGATTGCGATGAGCGCCTTCACCTGGCCTTCGCCCGGCGTGTCGATCTCCTCGGCCAGGCAGGTGATCGGCAATTCGCCCGCCACTTCGGGCGCGCCCGACACGCGCGAGCGATAGCGTCCGGTCAGCACGCCACGTCCGCTGCCGCCGGCTCCGCGCGTGTTGGGCGCGAACGCCGCCGCTTGCGCGAACATGGCGCCGCCGGCTTCATCGAGATGGCCGGTCAGCACATTGATGACGTCGATCAGCCACGAGGCCAGCGTGCCGAACGCCTGGGTGCAGGTGCCGATGCGCCCGTAGAAGGCGGCGCGCGGCGCCGCCGCCAGTTCGTGCGCGAGTGCTTCGATCACCGCCGGCGCAATGCCGCAACGCGCGCCGACCAGATCGGCCGCATACGGCGCCACGGCCGCTTCAAGCGCCTCCAGCCCCGCCACATGCTGCGCCAGGCGGCCCAGCCGCACAAGGCCGCGCGCGAACAGCGAGTGCACGATGCCGAGCAGCAGAAAGACGTCGCCGCCGGGGCGAATGAAGTGATGCTCGTCGGCCGCCAGCGCGGTCTCGGTGCGGCGCGGGTCGATCACCACGATCCTCCCGCCGCGCGCGCGCAGCGCCTTGGCCTTGCCGCGAAAATCCGGCACCGTCCACATGCTGCCGTTCGAGACCATCGGATTGGCGCCGAGGATCAGCAGAAAATCGCAGCGTTCGATGTCCGGCACCGGCACCGACAGCCAGCTGCCGAACATCAGGCCGACCGACAGCAACTTCGGCACCTGGTCCAGGCTCGATGCCGAGTACATATTGCGGGTGCCGAGCGCTTTGGCCAGCGCGGGAAAATACAGCAGCATTCCCATCTTGTGCGCGGCCGGATTGCCGAGCACCGTCGCCACCGCGTTGGCGCCGTGCGCGGCGATGATGGGTGGCAGCCGCCGGGCGATTTCCGCATACGCCTCGTCCCAGCTGGCGACGACGAAGCGGCCGTCGCGCTTGATCAGCGGGGTGCGCAGGCGGTCCGGATCGTCATGCAGCTCCTTGATGCCGATCGCTTTCGGACACAGGTAGCCGCGCGAGAAAACGTCGGCCTCGTCGCCGCGCACGCGCAGCACGCGCTCGCCGTCGAGATCGACTTCAAGGCCGCAGCAGGCTTCGCAGAACGGGCAGATGCGCTTGGCAGTAGTCAGTGACACAGGACGCCTCCATGGAAATCGAACGAGCGTTCGATTGTCGGTAATCGTGTGGCCGCTGTCAACTCGATCAGGTGTATGCTATGGGGCAACATAACCCGAGGAGCTGCACAATGAAATCGACATCCCTGATGACCGCCGCGCTGATGCTCGGCGCGCTGGCCAGCCTGGCCGGCTGCAAGAAAAGCGATGAAGCGATGGGCCCGGCGCAAAAGGCTGGCCAGGAGGTCGACCAGGCCGGCGAGAAGGTCGCGCGCGATCTGCACTCCAGCATCGACAAGGCCAACGACGCCGCCAAGCAGGTCGCCAAATCGGCCGAGGACACCAAGGACAAGATCAACGAGGCCACCGAGGACGCCAGCAAGGGCTTGAACAAGGCGACCGAAGAAGTCGGCAAGAAGATCGAACAGGCCGGCGAGAAGATTCAGGAATCGGCCAAGAAGTAGCGCCGCATGGGCGGGTGCTTCAGGCGGCGTTTCAGGCGGCGCTGCGCGCCGGGGCCGGGCTGCCCTCGACCACCGACAGGTCGACGTGGCCGGCTCGCCAGGCTTGTTCGAGATCCTGCTCAATCTCTTCGAGCGAAGTGCGATCGAGCTGGGCGAAGCCGCGCAGGCCGTAGGCGCGGTTGCGGCCGTGGCTCTTGGCCAGGTACAGCGCCAGGTCGACCAGGTTGAGCGCGCGTTCCCACGGCAGCGCGGCGCCGGCCGGCGCCAGCGGGTAGGGCGCGAAGCCGATCGACACGTTCACCGAAATGACGGTGCCCTGGTAGTCGATGCGCTGCGCCGAAATCCCGCCCAGCAGGCGGCGCGCGACTTCATCGAGGCCGCCGCGCGAAATCGCCGGCAGGAAGGCCAGGAATTCCTCGCCGCCCCAGCGCACGATCATGTCGGTGCCGCAGAGGATCTCGCGCAGGTTTTCGGAGATCATCCGCAGCACCGCGTCGCCGGCCGCGTGGCCGTAGGTGTCGTTGATGTTCTTGAAGTGGTCGACGTCGAGCAGGAACAGGGCGCCGACCAGGTTCTCGCCGGTCCTGGCGCCGGCCAGCCTGTCGCGTTCGAGCCGGCCGCGCATGTACTCCTGGAAGTGGCGCCGGTTGTACAAGCCGGTGAGCGGATCGCGCGCGCTTTGCTGTTTGAGTTCGAGGTTCCTGACTTTTAGCTGGGCGTTCGCGCTGCGCATCTTGCGGTACAGGCTGAACACGATCACCAAGACCAGCGCCGACACCAGCGCCAGCAGCCACCACACGCGCTGCTGCAGTCGGCGGTTGTCGATGTCGGCCGATTTGATCTGGTTGTCGCGCCGCAGCAGCTCGATCTGGCGCTCGCGGCTATCGGCCTCGTATTTCTCCTGCAGTTCCCAGATTGCCTTCTCGCGGCGTTTTTCAAACAGCTGGTTCGACAGCGCGCGCTCGCGGTGATAGGCGTGCACGGCGCCGGCCATGTCGCCGGCCCGTTCGAGCGCGGCGCCGTATTCGATCAGTACCGCCTGCAGGGTGGGCTTGTCGCCCGAATGGTCGTAGAAGGCCAGCCCTGCTTCGAAGCTGGCGCGGCCCTCGGCCCGCTTGCCGAGCCCGAGCTGGGCGCGCCCGATATTGATGCGCGCGGTCGCTTCCGCAGCGCCGTCGCCCAGCGTGCGCGCCAGCTCGAGCGCCTCTTGCGCATAGGTCAGCGCGTGCGGGTAGTCAAGCAGCTTGAGGTAGCTGTCCGACAGGTTGGTCAGGGTGGTGGCCTTCATGACGGTGGCGCCGATCTGGCGTTCCAGCGCCAGCGCCTCGTGCAGCACCTTGAGGCCGCGCGGCGTCTGCCCGGTCTCGATCGCCAGGCCGTATTCGATGTCCTTCATCAGCGCGACGCGGCCGGGCGAACCGGTGCGCAGCGCCACCGGCTGGGCCTCGGCCAGCATCTCGAAGCCCTTGTCGAACTGCTTCATTTGCGTGTAGAGGCGAATCAGCGCGCTGTACGCCATCGTCATCAGGGTCGAATCGCCCGACTGGCGCGCCAGTGTCAGCGCGGCCTGCATCTTGCCCAGGGCCGCCGGAAAATTGCCTTCCTCGGCGTGCGCCTGGCCCGACGCGATGGTCGCCACCACCTTCAGATGCATGTCGCCGGTCAGTCCGGCCAGCCGCTCGCCTTCCCACAGGTACTGGTGCGAGCGCTTGAGTTCATTCATCGAAAACAGCACGTAGCCCTTGGCCAGGTTGGCGCGCGCCAGCGCCACCTTGTCCTGCTGCGCGGTGCCCAGCGCGAGCAGTTCGTCGGCCACCGTCATGGCCTGTTTTTTTTGCCCCAGCGAGCGCCATACCAGGCTCAGTTGCGACAGGTATTCGGCGCGTATGGAAGGGCTGGCCGCGAGCGTCTCGGCGTCGAGCGCGAGCAGCTCCTTGAGCGCTTCATGCGGGACGAAGCGGCCGACTTCGCGCAGTGCGTGCAGGCGTTCGTCGAGCTGCGGCGAGGCCATCGCCTGGCTGGAGGCCAGCCATAGCGATACCACCAGCAGACGAGCCCAGCGGCTCCGCCTTTTGTCGAACGACACACCCACAACACATCCCTTGGAAATAATTTTCGCGCGCTTCCCGTGAGCCGGGCGGCGGTAAGAGAATTATAATCTTGTTGCAAGCAAGAAATGTCACCGAGTAATCAAAATAAACAAGTATTGACACGATTTCCGGTGATTTTGTTAATAAAAATTTATTGTTGCCGCCCGTTGCGCAATCAAAGATTTCATCCGCGATAAGCGTGTCGATTAAGCACTGAGCTGTTGCAGCAGGTAGAGGCGCTGATACAAGCCGCCCTCGTGGCGCATCAATTCCTCGTGCGGGCCGGCTTCGGCGATGCGCCCATGGTTGAGGACGATAATGCGGTCGGCGTCGCGGATCGTCGACAGCCGATGCGCGATGGCGATGATGGTCACCTGTCCGCGCAATTCGCCCAGCGCCTGCTGCACGATCTGCTCGGTCTGGCTATCGATGTGCGAGGTTGCCTCGTCGAGCAGCAGGATGCGCGGTTTGCCTGCCAGCGCGCGGGCGATCGCGATCAGCTGCTTCTGGCCGGTCGACAGGCGCGAGCCGCCTTCGCCTAGCGCACTGTCGTAGCCATGTTCGAGCGCGCAGATGAAGTCGTGCGCATGCGCCGCGCGCGCCGCCGCTTCGATCTGCGCCAGCGGCAGATTGCGCCCCATGTCGATGTTTTCGCGTGCCGACGCGGCCAGCAGGAAGGGGTCTTGCGGCACCAGCCCGACCTCGGCGCGGAACTGCTCGTTGTCGATGCGCGCCAGCGGCACGCCATTGATCTCGATGCTGCCGCGCTCGACGCTGTAGTAGCGCAGCAGCAGCGACAGCAGGGTCGACTTGCCGCTGCCGGTATGGCCGACGATGCCGACAAAGCCGCCCTGTGGAATGTCGAGTTTAAGCTGGTGCAGCACCGGCTGGCCGGGCGCGTAGCCGAAGGTCAGGTCGCGGATGCGCACCGCCGGCGCGCCGGCCTCGCCGCGCGCGGCAAAACCGGCCGCCTTGCCGGCCAGGTGTTCGGCCGCGCCTTGCTCGTCGAGCAGGGCGGCGACCCGCGCGCTGGCCACCACCGCCTGCTGCAGGCCGCTGAACTGCATGGTGATCTGGATCATCGGCTCGATCACCCGCGCGATGTAGCTGATGAAGGCGTACAGCACGCCGACCGCCACCGCGTTCATCTCGCGCTGGCCGAAGCTGAAAATCACCACCGCCAGCAGGATCACATTGAACAGGTCGAGCGCGGGCCGCAGCAGCAGGGCGTTGGCGCGCAGTTCCTTGAGACGCGCCTTGTAGTGCGCCCGATTGGTGGCGGCGAAGCGCTCGCCGAAGCGGCCGGCCGCGTTGTTCGCCTGCAGCACGCTCATGCCGCCGATCGATTCGGCCATCTGGCCGTTGATGTCGCTGCGCAGCGCGCGCGCCTGGGTCACCGCCGGCGCCGACAGGCGCTGATACAGCCAGACGATGACCGCCACCGCCGGAACCAGCGCCAGCACGATCAGCATCAGGTGCCAGTCGAGCCAGGCCATCGCGGCCATGGTCCCGACCAGCACGATGCCGCTGTCGAGCATGACGAACAGCACCTGGATGTAAAGCGTCTTGACGGCCTCGGTGTCGTTCGTCACGCGGCTGACCAGCTGGCCGGTGATGGCCTTGTCGAAAAAGGCCATCGGCAGGCGCAGCACATGGTTGTAGACCGATTCGCGCAGGCGCTGCACCGAGCGCATCGCCAGGCCCGACAGGCGCACCAGCTGCAGGTAGCGCAGCCCGGAGGCGGCCCAGCCCGACAGCAGCACGCCGGCCAGCAGCAGTGCCATGCGCTGCCAGTCGCGGTTGTTGACCAGCAGGTGCTCGTCGATCAGGGCCTTGCCGAGGATCGGGCCGATCACTTCGAGGCCGGCGGCGACCACCAGCCACAGCACCGCCCAGCCGAGATGGCGGCGGTCGGGGTGGGCCGCGCGGCGCAACAGGCTGGCAGCCTGCATGGCCTGGCCGCGCATGTTGGGGGCGGGCGGGCGCCGTGCTTGCCCAATAGCGTCAGAGTGCATCAAGGCTGGCCTCCAGTTGTTGATAGCGCCACTGGCTGGCGTACCAGCCGTCGCGTTCGAGCAGGGTGTCGTGGTCGCCCGATTCGACGATGCGGCCATCCTTGAGCACCACGATCAGGTCGGCCCGCACCACCGACGACAGCCGGTGGCTGGCGATGATCGCGCTGCGTTCGGGCCGCGCGCGGCGCAGCTCCTCGAGGTGTTCGAGGATGCGCGTCTCGGTGCCGGTGTCGACCGCCGAGAGGGCGTCGTCAAGCAGCAGCAGGGCGCTGTCGGACAGCAGCGAACGGGCGATCGCCACGCGCTGGCGCTGGCCGCCCGAGAGCGTGATGCCCTTCTCGCCGACCGGCGTCTGGTAGCCCTGCGGGAAGCGCAGGATGTCGTCGTGGATGTCGGCCATGCGCGCCGCGTGCTCGATCTCGGCGGCCGTGGCGCCGGGCCGGCCCAGCGCGATATTGTCGGCGATCGTGGCCGAGAACAGGAACGATTCCTGCGGCACCCAGCTGATCGCCGCGCGCAGGGTCGCCAGCGTGTAATCGTCCAGGGCGTGGCCGCTCCACTGTGCCAGCCCGGTTTGCGGCGTGACCTGGCGCAGCAGCACCCGCAGCAGGGTCGACTTGCCGGCCCCGGTCGGCCCCACCAGGCCGAGCGTGTGGCCCGGCGCGAGGGTCAGCGAGATGCCGGACAATGCCGCCGTTCCATGCCCGCTGTAGCTGTAGCCGACTTCGCGCAGCACGATCGGGCCGGGCGCCATGCTGGCCAGGGTGCCGCTGTCGTCGACCGACAGCGGCGCGTCGAGCAGCGGCTGCAGGCGCGCCAGCGCGGCGCGTCCGCGCTCGATCAGCGAGAGCACCCAGCCGGCGGCGAACATCGGCCAGATCAGCTGTCCGAGGTACATCGTGAAGCTGGTGAGTGAGCCGATCGTCAACTGCTGTTGCAGCACCAGATAGCCGCCCAGGCCGAGCGTGAGCACGCTGGCGGCGGTGAGGGTCAGGCCGACCGCCGGTTCGTAGGCCGCCTCCCATTTCTGCGCCACCAGGCTGGCGTCGGCGGCGCGCGCGGCCAGTTCGCCGAACTGCGCGGCGCTGCGCTGTTCAAGGCCCAGCGCGCGCAGCGTGCGCACGCCCGACAGCGATTCCTGCACATGGTCGTTGAGGGCCGAGAAGCGTTTAAGCGAATCGGTCGACGCCGTGTGGATGTGGCTCGAAATGCGCCAGAACGCCAGCGCCATCAGCGGAAACGGCAGCAGCGCGATGGCCGCCAGGCGCCAGTCGACGCCGAGCGTCATCATCGCCAGCACCATCACCAGCGTGAGCAGGCCATCGAAGCCGGCCAGCATCGCCTCGCCGGCCGCCATTTCAATCGCGTCGATATCGTTGGTGGCCAGCGCCATCAGGTCGCCGGTGCGCTGCTGCTGGTAGAACGACGGCCCCTGGGCCGACAGGCGGGCGTAAAAGCGCGAGCGCAGTTCGACGCCCAGCTGGTAGGCGGCGGCGTAAAGACGCAGGCGCCAGCCGACCCGCAGCACGTAGATCGCCACGCCCAGGCCAAGCAGCAAGGCCAGTTGCACCAGCAGGGCGTCGGCGCCGAGGCGGTGCGCGGCCAGCCCGTCGATCATCGCGCCGATCTGGCGCGGAATCCAGACCGTGCAAACCGCCACGCCGATGAGCATGAGAGCCGAAGCCGCGTAGGCATGCCAATGACGGCGTACGAAGCCGCCGATCAGCCTTGATAAACTCATTCACAATCCTTGATATTTTTGTGCCCGCCAATGAAAAAGCGGGCCGAAGCCCGCTAATTTACTACCTTTGCGGCGAAGACGCTCGCCGCGTCCGTCTACTTTTTCTTCGGCGCTTTCACCGCCAGCAGGTCGCCCTGCTTGGCGTCGATGACCGGGGTGCCGGACACTGGCGCCGGCGGCGGGCTCGCTTCGACCGGTTTGACCGGCGGCACAGAGACCAGGCGCGAGGTCGGCGCGGGGAAGGTGGCGGCCGGCTTCGGCAGCTCGGCCGGGGCGTCCGCGACCTTGGCCGCCGCCTTGGCGATCGGCTTGGCCTTGGCCAGCGGTTCGGGCACCGCCTCGGCCGCTGGCGCTGCGACTTCGACCGCCTTCTTCGGTTTGGCGAGCTTGACTTCCGGCTCGGCGGCGGCAGCAGCTTTCGGCGCCGCCGGGGTCACGGCTGGGGCCACGGCTGGAGTCGCAGCTGGGGTCACGGCTGGGGCCACCGCCGCAACTTCGGCTGCTTTGACAGGCACAGGCGCGGCGGCCTGAGGGGCTGCCGCTGCCGGTGCCTTTTCAACGGCCGGCGCTGGCGCGGCCTCACGCGCGGCCGGCGCGGCGAACGGGGTCGGCACGGTCAGCCCTG
>JBDSTZ010000621.1:0-1601 GCA_039927975.1 Massilia sp.
GGTGACCCCGCCCGGCACCTACACGCCGGCCACGCGCGCCGCCGCCCCGGCCGCGCCAGCCGTCGCCGCGCCAGTCGCCGCCGCCGCCGCGCCAGCCGTCGCCGCGCCCGCCAAATCTGGCTGGGACGGCATCGACCGCCGCGACGACAAGGTTCAGGAATTCCGCTCCGCCGCGCCGGTCAAGGAAGACAGCATCCGGGTCGACGCCGTCAAGCTCGACGCCCTGCTCGAAGTGGCGGGCGAATCGGTGCAGGCCGCCAACCAGGCCGCCGTGCTGCTCGAACGCCTGGCCCAGTTCAAGTTCGAAGGACCGGCCGCCGCCCTGATGGCGACCCTGACCGAAACGCTCGAACGCGCCTCGCGCTACTCGGCCGAATTGCAGCGCGCCACACTGGCGACCCGCATGCAGCCGGTCGGCCGCCTGTTCCAGAAATTCCCGCGCCTGGTGCGCGAACTGGCCAAGGACCTCGGCAAGGACGTCGAACTGACCATCGAAGGCGCCGAGACCGAAGTCGACCGCGTCGTCGTCGACAGCCTGTACGACCCGCTGGTGCACATGCTGCGCAACGCGCTCGACCACGGCGTCGAGGCGCCCGAGGACCGCGCCGCCGCCGGCAAGCCGGCCAAGGCCTTCATCTCGCTCAAGGCCTGGCAGGAAGCCAACAGCGTGATGATCGTGTTGCAGGACGACGGCAAGGGCATGGACCCGGCCGCGCTGCGCCGCAAGGCGATGGAAAAGGGCTTGATCAACGAGCAGGGCGCCCAGAGCGACGAGGAAGCCTACCAGCTGGTGTTCCTGCCGGGCTTCTCGACCAAGGAAGTGGCGTCCTCGGTGTCCGGCCGCGGCGTCGGCATGGACGTCGTCAAGACCGCGGTCGAAAAGAACCGTGGCGCGATCCATATCGAATCCTCGCTCGGCCACGGCACCAAGTTCGCCATCCGCCTGCCGATCGAACTGTCGATCGTGCCGACCATGCTGGTGTCCACCTCCGGCGCCATGCTGGCGCTGCCGATGGCGGTGGTCCAGCGCGTGGTCGAGCTGCCCGAGACCTTCATGCAGGTCGGCGGCGCCCCGGTGCTGAAAGACCAGGGCCGTCCGCTGCCGGTGCGTTCACTGGCCGCCGCGCTTGGCTACGAAGACTGCTCGGAACGGGTCGGCATCGTGGTCGCCTCGCCGCAGCCGTATATATTAGCGGTGGCGGCGGTCGACGGCACCGCCGACCTGGTGATCAAGCCGATGACCGCCATCTCGGTCGACGGCATCACCGGCACCGCGCGCTCGGCCGAGGGCGAACTGGTGCTGGTGGTCGGCCTGTCCTTCCTGATGGATGGCTGCCGGAGCACCGTGGTGAAACTGGCCGCGTAAAAAAATGGCAACAATCCGAGGCGCCGCGCCATCAGGCGTTTCTCAAGAAGCCCGCGCCGTGTGCGCGGGTTTTTTTTGATCAGACACGTCTGCGGCGGCAGGAGTGGTCCGAAAAGCGTCGCGAGCAGGCCGCTATCTGGCCGAGTAGCGCAGCTGTACTGCCGTACAGCGAGCAACGCAGGCCGGATAGCGGCTTGCGCAGCAGCTTAGCGGGCCGCTCCTGCCGCCGCAGTGC
>JBDSTZ010000622.1:0-10761 GCA_039927975.1 Massilia sp.
ATCGTCGCCTCGAACGACGGCACCGCCGGCGGCGCGATCCAGGCGCTGGCCGCCCAGAAGCTCAGTGGCAAGGTTGCCGTGTCGGGCCAGGACGCCGACATCGCCGCGGTGCGCCGCGTGATCGCCGGTTCGCAGGCGATGACGGTCTACAAGCCGCTCAAGCTGATCGCCACCGAAGCGGCCAACCTGGCCGTCAAGCTGGTGCGCAACGAGAAGGTCGCCTACAACTCGCAGTACGACAACGGCTTCAAGAAGGTCGACACGCTGCTGCTCAAGCCGACCCTGCTGACCAAGGCCAATTCGAATCTGCTGGTGACCGACGGTTTCTACACCGCCGCCCAACTGGCCGGCAAGTAAGCCGCGCGCGCCAGGCGGCGCGCGAGGAATGATCCCGGGCAGGCGCGCCTTGCGCGTTTGCCCGGCACATACTCAACACCCTGGCAACACCAGCTTTGCCCCTGACGCGGCCCTGGCGCCGTGTCGTCATCACACCTGAGAAAAACCGTATGTCCGAATACTTGCTAGAAATGAAGGGCATCGTCAAAGAGTTTGGCGGTGTCCGCGCACTGAACGGAATTGACATCAAGGTCAAGCCGGGCGAGTGCATCGGCCTGTGCGGCGAGAATGGCGCCGGCAAGTCGACGCTGATGAAAGTGCTGTCGGCGGTCTACCCGCACGGCACCTGGGATGGCGAGATCCTGTTTCAGGGCAAGCCGCTCAAGGCCCAGTCGATCCGCGAATCGGAAGCTGCCGGCGTGGTCATCATCCACCAGGAACTGATGCTCGTGCCCGAGCTGTCGGTCACCGAGAATATGTTCCTCGGCAATGAGATGACCCTGCCGGGCGGCCGCATGAATTATCCGGCCATGAACGCCCGCGCCGCCGAGCTGCTGGCCGAACTCAAGCTGCCGGACGTGAACGTGGTGCTGCCGGTGTCGAACTACGGCGGCGGCCACCAGCAGCTGATCGAAATCGCCAAGGCGCTGCTCAAGAACGCCAAGCTGCTGATCCTCGACGAGCCGTCGTCGTCGCTGACGGCCGCCGAGATCGCGGTGCTGCTCGACATCATCCGCGGCTTGAAAGCCAAGGGCGTCGCCTGCGTCTACATCTCGCACAAGCTCGACGAGGTGGCGGCGATCTGCGACACCATCGTGGTGATCCGCGACGGCCAGCACATCGCCACCACGCCGATGCGCGAGATGGACCTGAACCGCATCATCGCCCAGAGGGTCGGGCGCGAAATGAACCAGCTCTATCCGCAGCGCCAGCACAGCCCTGGCGAGGTGGTGTTCGAGGCGCGCAATGTGACCTGCTTCGACAGCGACAAGCCGGGCCGCAAGAAGGTCGACAATGTCTCGTTCAAGCTGCGCAAGGGCGAGATCCTCGGCGTGGCCGGACTGGTCGGCGCCGGCCGCACCGAACTGGTGTCGGCGCTGTTCGGCGCCTACCCGGGCCTGTACGAGGCCGAGGTCTGGCTCGAAGGTAAAAAGATCGACACCCGCACGCCGATCAAGGCGATCCGCAACGGCCTGGCGCTGGTGCCGGAAGACCGCAAGCAGCATGGCATCGTGCGCGACCTCGACGTCGGCCAGAACATCACGCTCACCGTGCTGGACGAGTTTTCGTCCTTCACCAAGATTAATGGCGAAGCCGAACTGGCGACCGTGCGCAGCGAGATCGGCAAGATGGCCTTGAAGACGGCCAGCCCGTTCCTGCCGATTACCAGCCTGTCCGGCGGTAACCAGCAAAAGGCGGTGCTGTCGAAAATGCTGCTGACCAAGCCGAAGGTGCTGATCCTCGACGAGCCGACCCGCGGCGTCGACGTCGGCGCCAAGTTCGAGATCTACAAGCTGATGTTCGACCTGGCCAAGCAGGGCATGTCGATCATCATGGTGTCGTCCGAACTGGCCGAGGTGCTGGGCATTTCGGACCGCGTGCTGGTGATGGGCGAGGGCAAGCTGCGCGGTGACTTCGTCAACGACAACCTGACCCAGGAAATGCTGCTTGCCGCCGCGCTGGACCAGGGGGCGATCGCCGAGGCGATCAACGCCGGTTGAGATAGTGGCGGGCTCCTGTGAAGGCGGGAGCGATGGGGCAGGGCAGGTTCAACGAGTCTACAAAGCGATAAAAACGATATGAATACCAACAAAATCAAGCAGTTATTCACGCAATATAAAATCCTGGCGCTACTGATTGCGATCGCCATCATCTGGATGTTCTTCAGCTATAAGACCGAGGGCGGCTTCATTTCGGCGCGCAATCTGTCGAACCTGATGCGCCAGATGTCGGTCACCGGCATCGTCGCCTGCGGCATGGCCTTTGTCATCATCGCCGGTGAAATCGATCTCTCGGTCGGCTCGCTGCTCGGCCTGCTGGGCGGGGTGGCGGCGGTGCTCGATGTCAGCCACCACCTGCCGCTGCCGGTGATTATCGTCGCGGTGCTGGCCTGCGGCCTGGTGCTGGGCATGTTCAACGGCTACCTGACGGCGTATGTGGGGATTCCCTCGTTCATCGTCGGCCTGGGCGGCATGCTGGCGTATCGCGGCGTGGTGCTCGGCGTGACCGACGGCGTGACGGTGGCGCCGGTGTCGCCCGACATGGTGGTGATCGGCCAGGGTTACCTGCCGAGCCAGCTCGGCATCGCGCTCGGCCTGTTCCTGTTCGCCCTGGCGATCTTCCTGACCTGGCGCCAGCGCGCCAGCCTGGCGCTGCACAATCTGTCGATCCCGCCAGTGTGGCGCGACGGCGTGCGCGTGGTGGTCATCGGCGCGGTGCTGTATGCGTTCGTGACGACCTTGAACAGCTATGAAGGCATTCCGCTGCCGGTGCTGCTGCTGTTGGCGCTGCTGGGGATTTTCAGCTACGTCGCCACCCAGACCGTGTTCGGCCGCCGCGTGTATTCGGTCGGCTCGAATATGGAAGCGACCCGCCTGTCCGGCGTGAACGTGAAGGCCGTCAAGATGTGGATCTTCGGGATCATGGGCTTGATGTGCGCTCTGGCCGGCCTGATCAACACGGCGCGTCTGGCGGCCGGTTCGCCATCGGCCGGCACCTCGGGCGAACTCGACGCGATCGCCGCCTGCTTCATCGGCGGCACCTCGATGCGCGGCGGCTCGGGCACCGTGTACGGCGCCCTGATCGGCGCGCTGGTCATGGCCAGCCTGGACAACGGCATGTCGATGCTCGACGTCGACACCTACTGGCAGATGATCGTCAAGGGCTGCATCCTGACCCTGGCGGTATGGGTCGACGTGGCGACGCGCGCAGGCGGCCGCCGCTAAGCACGGCATGCAAGGACGGCGACGCTAGTTTGTCCGTCGCTTGAAGCGAAAAAAACCCGGCCAGTTCGCACTGGCCGGGTTTTTTCATGGTGGGATCTGATCACGGCGATCCCGGCATCCCGATTACCCGCCGGCGGCCAGTGCCGCGACTTCACTGGCGCTGAGCGCGCCATGATAGATGCGGAAGTCGTCGATGCGGCCATTGAAGTACGGGTCGGCGTCGTATTGCGAACGGCCGATGAAGTTGCGGTCGCTTGAGCCGAGGCGGAACGGCGCGAGGAACATCGTCGACATGCTGTTGACCGCCACGCCGTTGACGTACAGCGTCGCCACCCGGCCCGACAGGGTGACCGCCACGTGCACCCATTGCGCCACAGGCAGGGCGGCGTTACTGTCGAGGACGAGTGCACCGTTGCTGCCGTTGACGCTGATGCCGAAGCGCGCCAGGCCATTGCTCGCGCGCGGGGTCAGAAACATGAAGTGGCTGGTGCCGGAACCGAAGTCGAATATGCGGGCCCAGTTCTTCGACGCGTCCCAATACACCCATGTCGAGACGGTGAAGTCGCCCACCATGAGCATCAGATCGTTGGGCAACTGGAGGTAGCCGCTTGTGCCGTTGAGCCCAAGCGCGTTGGCTTTGCGCCCGGCGACCCAGCTGCCGCCGCCGACCAGCGTGCCGGGGTGACCCTTGCCGCTGGCATCGGCGGCGATGGTGCCGCCGGTCTCGTCGCACTTGAGCCAGGTGTGCAAAGTGGTGCCGGCGGCGACCGTCACCTGGTTGGAGGCGGCCGTCTCGCCGGCAGCGGTGATGGCGGTGACGACGTAATACTGGTTGCCGCTGACTACGCCGGCGTCGGTGAAGGTCAGCAGGTCGGTGATGCCGCTCTGGATGACGGTGTAGGGGCCGCCGCTCACGGTGGCGCGCTTGACGGTGTAGCTGGTGGCGTAGGCGCTGCCCCACCACGACAACTCGACCTTGCCGGCGTTTAGGTAGCCGGTCAGCCCGCTTGGCGGGGCGCCGGCGGCGATCGGCGGACGCGCGCAGGTGAGGCTGCCAAAACCGAGCTGGTCGTACCCGCCGCTGTTGGGGCCGTAGTTGCCGCCGCCGCCCTCGGGGTTGATCAGGTCGGCGAATTTCTTCGAGTACGGCGCGGCCAGGCCCTTGCGGTTGACGTAATGGTTGACCACCAGCGCCCAGCACGGCCGCCCCGTGCCCTGGCCGCCCGTCGCCAGCACGGTCTGGTTGACATTGTCCACGTTGTCATAGGTGACGTAAGGCACGCTGTAGTAGGCGGTGCCCGATTCGATCAGGTTGCATTTGGCGACGTACTCGGCGCCGGCCAGGAAGCGGTTGTTGTCCCAGCCGTACAAGTCCAGGCCCTGGTTCCAGGCCATTTCGCAGAAGGCGCCCATGAGGGCGATGCCGAGCGTGTTGTGGCCCTGGTCGCGCCCGGTTTCCTGCCACTGCCCGAGGTAGCCGGGGTGGAGGTAGTAAGTCGCCTGCGACGAGGCGCCATTGCCGGCGTGGCCCTTGAAGTAGCTGACCGCCTCGTCGACGATGGTCTGGTCGTCGCACAGCACGCCGATCGCCAGCATCGAACTCATGTTGCACAGATCCCAGTTGGCCCAGTAATGGGTGATCTCGGTGCCGTTGTGGCGGATGAGGAAATCGTGGTTGAGTGAATAGAAGACTTTGCGCATCATGGTCTGGAAGCGGGCGAAATCGGCCGGCGCCCAGCCACTGTAGCTGCGCATGATTTCGGCGGCGTTGGCCATTTGATAGCCCTGCAGGCCGGCGGCCAGGTAGCCATTGGTGTCGCCGCTGATGGCGGTGAGCACGGCCGCCCAGGCGTTCATGATTTCGATCGCCTTGTTGGCATAGGCGTCCGTCCCGGAAATCTTCCAGCGCAGCGCGCACTGGTAGGCGGCGGCCGCGTCGGTGAACAGCAGTCCATAGTTTTGCGCGTGGACGCCGTCGTCGCCCCGGTAGATCACGGCCTGCGGGCGCGCCGTATAGGTGAGGCTGGTGTGCGAGTTGGCCTTGAGCAGGTTCCAGGTGGACTTCCATGGTTCGGCGTCGAGGTTGGCGCGCATGCGGGCGAAGTCGGTTTCAGTGTGCAGCAGGCCGGGGTGGACGAAGGCAGGGGCCGCGGCTGCCTGCACCTCCGGCTTGGCCGGCTGGTCGGGCTGCGCTGCTTGCGCGGGCTGAATCTGCTGGCCCGGCAGGGCCGCCTGAACCGGTTGCTCCGGTTGCTCCGGTTGGGCCGGCTGTTGTGCTGCGAGGGGCGAATCGCCGCCTGCGCCGCAGCCGGCCAGCGCGAGCGCCCCGATGCTGTAGAGGAAGCTGCGGCGGGTCAGGAAGGCGATCAGTTCGTGTTCGTCGGCGGCGTCATGGAGTTCGGTCAAAATCAACTTCCTCATCGTATGTTTTAAAGCCGGGCAGGCAAAGGTTGTTGGGGACCGGAGATATCGCAGGGCCATTTTGAAATCGATAAGAAGTGCGGCGTGAGCTGGACCCGGCGGGAGCGGAAAAGACTTGCCGGCAGAGTGCGCGCCGGTGCTGAATCACCCAGTGATCATACATTTCCGCACGGCAACATTGTGGAGGGCCGTGTAAATATGCGCTGTTTCGTCGCCATGACGGGTCGGGCCAGGACAGGTTGTTGCTTTTTCGCTCATCCGAGTCCTTTTGGCGCCGGATTGTTTGCAATATTGTTTGCCGTTTGATTGCTTGATGCTTGAGCCTGTTTCGTTTTGACTGCCCGCACAAACAAACACTTTGACAGATGATATAGGTAGCGCTATCATTTGATCTAGCCCCGATAATTCCCGGGATCAAAGGCGCAAGGAAATCATGAGCACGGCAAATCAAGTATCGCAGTACCAGAACACTCCCGTCATCGTCAGCATGCGCACCATCCCGGTCGCCGGCCGTGACAGCATGCTGATGAATCTGAGCGGCGCGCACGCCCCTTACTTCACCCGCAATATCGTGATCCTCACCGACAGCAGCGGCCAGGTCGGGGTGGGCGAGGTGCCCGGCGGCGAAGCGATCCAGCGCACCCTCGACGACGCACGCGAGCTGGTGGTCGGCAAACCGATCGGCGCCTACCAGGCGATTCTCAATTCGGTGCGGAGCGCCTTCGCCGAACGCGACGCCGGCGGGCGCGGCCTCCAGACCTTCGACCTGCGCATCACCGTGCACGCCGTCACCGCGCTCGAATGCGCCTTGCTCGACCTGCTCGGCAAATTCTGCTCGGTGCCGCTGTGCGCACTGCTCGGCGAAGGCCAGCAGCGCAGCGAGGTGCCGGTGCTCGGCTACCTGTTCTACATCGGCGACTCGGCCCTGACCGACCTGCCGTATCTGCGCGGCGAACAAGGCGCCACCGACTGGGAAAACATCCGCCACAACAAGGCCATGGACGCCGCCTCGATCGTGCGCCTGGCCGAGGCGGCGCATGCGCGTTACGGCTTCTGCGACTTCAAGCTCAAGGGCGGTGTGCTGCGCGGCGAAGAGGAGATCGAAGCGGTCACCGCGCTGGCCGAGCGCTTCCCGCAGGCGCGCATCACGCTCGACCCGAATGGCGGCTGGCTGCTGCAGGACGCGATTCGCCTGTGCCGCGACCAGCACAAGGTGCTGGCCTACGCCGAAGACCCGTGCGGCGCCGAGGGCGTGTTCTCGGCGCGCGAGGTGATGGCTGAATTCCGCCGCGCCACCGGACTGAAAACCGCCACCAACATGGTCGCCACCGACTGGCGCGAACTCGGTCACGCGGTGCAGCTGCAATCGGTCGACATTCCGCTGGCCGACCCGCACTTCTGGACCATGCAAGGCTCGGTCCGGGTGGCTCAGCTGTGCAAGGAATGGGGGCTGACCTGGGGTTCGCACTCGAACAACCACTTCGACATTTCGCTGGCGATGTTCACGCATGTGGCGGCGGCCGCGCCGGGCAATATCACCGCCATCGACACCCACTGGATCTGGCAGGACGGCCAGCGCCTGGGCAAGGCGCCGTTGCAGATCGAGGGCGGCAAGATCGCCGTGCCGAGCACCCCGGGACTCGGTGTGGAGCTGGACATGGAGCAGATCGAGGCGGCGCACCAGGTCTACCGCGAGATGGGTCTGGGCGCGCGCTCGGACGCCACCGCGATGCAGTACCTGATCCCGGGCTGGAAGTTCGACAACAAGCGGCCTTGCATGCTGCGTTGAGCGATACAAAACCGCCGCGCGGCCGGCGCCTGACGACGGCCGCGCGAGCACCACTATAAAGCGGCCGTGCAACGGCCCGATAACGGAGACAATCGGATGCACAGAATCCTGCGGACAGCCCTGCTGTCGGCCTGCGCAGCCATGGCGCTGGCGGCCTTGCCGGCCAGTGCGCAGCGCGCCTCGACCAGTGTGAAGTCGCCGCGCCAGAGCTTCAGCTTCAACCAGGGCTGGCAGATGAAGACCGGCGACGACCCTGCCGCCTCGAAGCTAGAATACGACGACGCTGCCTGGACCAAGGTCAACCTGCCGCATGCCTTCAACGAGACGGAAGCATTCGCCGTCAATGGCGCGCGTCTGTCGGCCGGCGTCACTTGGTATCGCAAGCGCTTTGCGCTGCCGGCCGGCGTCAACCCGGCGCATGCGCTGATCGAATTCGAGGGCGTGCGCCAGGCCGCCGAAGTGTGGGTCAACGGCGAGCGCATCGGCCTCAATGAAAACGGCGTGATGGCGTTTGGCTTCGATATCGCCAGGGCCCTCAAGCCGGGATCGAACCTGATCGCGGTGCGCGTCGACAGCGACTGGAAGTACAAGGAGCGCGCCACCGGCACCAACTTCCAATGGGTGCACAACAGCTTCAACGCCAATTACGGCGGCATCAACCACCCGGTCAGCTTGCACCTGACGGGCGATTTGTACCAGACCTTGCCGCTGTATTCCTCGCTCGGCACCACCGGCGCCTACATCTACGGCGACCAGTACGACATCGCCGGCAAGGCCGCCACCATCCATGCCGAGAGCGAAGTCAAAAATGACAGCGCCGCCGCGCGCAGCATTGGTTACGGCGTCGTCGTGCGCGACCTTGATGGCAAGGTGGTGGCGCGCTTCGACAGCGCGCCGGTGACCATCGCGCCCGGCCAGAGCGCGATCTTGAAGGCACAGCGGCGCGTCAAGGGCCTCAACTTCTGGAGCTGGGGTTACGGCTACCTCTACACCGTCACCACCACGCTGAGCGAAAAGGGCAAGGTCGTCGACGCGGTCGATACGCGCACAGGCTTTCGCTCGACGGAGTTCGCCAATGGGATGGTCAAGCTCAATGGCCGCGTGCTGCAGATGAAAGGCTACGCCCAGCGCAGCACCAATGAATGGCCGGCGGTCGGCGTGACGGTGCCGCCCTGGGTCAGCGATTTCGGCAACAAGCTGATGTTGGAGAGCAATGCCAACCTGGTGCGCTGGATGCACATCACCCCCAACAAGCAGGACGTCGAATCGTCCGACCGCTTGGGCCTGATCGAGGCGATGCCGGCCGGCGACGCCGAGCGCGATGTCGCCGGCCGCCAATGGGAGCAGCGCGTCGATCTCATGCGCGATGCCATCATCTACAACCGCAACAATCCGTCGATCCTGTTTTATGAAGGCGGCAATACGGGCATTACCGAAGCGCACATGAGCGACCTCAAGTCCTTGCGCGACAAGTACGATCCGCATGGCGGACGGGCGGCGGGCAGCCGCGAGATGCTCGACTCGAAGGTGGCCGAATACGGCGGCGAGATGCTCTACATTAACAAGAGCAAGGGCAAGCCCTTCTGGGCGATGGAGTATTCGCGCGATGAAGCGGCGCGCGCCTTCCAGGACGACTTCACGCCGCCGTTCCACAAGGATGCGCCGGCCTACAACCGCAACGTCGAATCGATCGCGGTGGAGAACATCCAGCGCTGGTGGGATTTCTATCGCTACCGTCCGGGTACCGGGGAGAGGGTTAGTTCGGGCGGCGTCAACATCGGCTTTACCGATTCGAATTCGCACTTCCGCGGCGATAACAACTACCGCCGTTCCGGCGAAGTCGACCCGATGCGCATTCCAAAGGACAGCCTGTGGGTGCACCGGGTGATGTGGGATGGCTGGGTCGACGCGAGCAGCCGCGAGACCTTCATCATCGGCCACTGGAACTACGCGCCGGGCACCACCAAGACGGTCTACGTGGCATCGGCGGCCGACAGCGTGGAGCTGCTGCGCAATGGCCGTTCGCTCGGCAAGGGCGTGCGCAGCGACGGCTTCCTGCATACCTTCAAGGACGTGGCCTTCGAAGCGGGCGAGCTGAAGGCGGTATCGACTTTCGCGGATGGCAAAACCACGAGCGACGCGCGCAAGACGGCCGGTGCGCCCGCTGCGATTCGCCTGACCCCGCGCACCGGACCGCGCGGCTTCATGGCCGACGGTAACGACCTGTTGATGGTCGATGTGGCGGTGGTCGACCAAACCGGCCAGGTGGTGCCGACGGCGATGAACGCGATCAGCTTCAAGCTCGATGGCGCGGCGGTGTGGAAGGGCGGCGTCGCGCAGAAGGGCGAGGGCGCCGACAAGGCCAAGTCGGACAACTACGTGCTGGCGACCACGCTGCCGGTGGAACTGGGCCTGAACCGCGTGCTGGTGCGCTCGACCAATCAGGCCGGAACGGTGAAGCTGGTGGCCAGCGCCGAAGGGCTGGCGCCGGCGGCTATCGATGTCGTCAGCAAGCCGGTGGTGGCGGTCGATGGCTTGTCGACCGTGTTCCCGCAGGATGCGCAGCCGGTCAACCTGACGCGCGGACCGACGCCGTTGACCAGGTCCTACACCGATACTGTGCGCTCGCTGCCGGTGGTGGCGATCAGTGCGGGCTCGAATCAGGCGAACGCGCGCAACAGCCACGACGACAACGAGCGCTCGGCCTGGAACAGCGACGGCAGCGCCGATGGCGCGTGGATCGAGTATGACCTCGGCACGCCGCAGAAGGTGTCGGCGCTGTCGCTCAAGCTGACCGGATGGCGCTTGCGGACCTATGTGCTGAAAGTGACGCTCGACGGCGTCACCGTGTTCGCCGGTGAAGTGCCGAAGTCGCTGGGCTACGCGGATCTGGATTTTCCGGTGGCGCGGCGGCGCAAGCTGCGCATCGCGCTGACCAAGGGCACCGAGGACCGCGACGCGTTCGGCGCGATCGTCGAATTGAAGAGTGACCGCGACGCTTACGGAACCGGGGCCGAGAAGGTGGCGACGGGGATGAAGCTAAGCGTGGTCGAGGCCGACATTCTGGGACCGGTCGGCAAGTAGGGTCCGGCGGGACAACTTAGCCAAATACCAGCCGAACCCCAGCCGAACCCCAGCCGAACCCCAGCCGAACCCCAGCCGAACCCTAGCCGAACCCCAGCCGAACCCCAGCGGAACCCCAGCCGAACCCCAGCCGGACCCTAGCCGAACCCCAGCCGAACCCCAGCCGAACCCCAGCCGAACCCTAGC
>JBDSTZ010000623.1:0-3649 GCA_039927975.1 Massilia sp.
GGTGCCTTACCCATTTGGCAGCATGGACCAGCTGCTCGCGCACGGCAAGCGCTGCGGCCTGACGATCCCGCAGATGTTGCGCGCCAATGAGTGCGCGCGTATGAGCGAAGCGCAGCTCGACGCGGGCCTGGATGCTATCTGGCGCGTGATGGAAGAGTGCATCGCAAACGGCCTGGTGACCGAAGGCCAACTGCCCGGCGGCCTGAACGTCAAGCGCCGCGCCGCCAGGCTGTGGGCGCAGGCGAGGGGAGAGGGTGCGAGCGCCGGCGCCAACACGCTGCCCGACGACGCCTTGCACCAGGTCACCCTGTACGCGATGGCGGTCAACGAGGAAAACGCCGCCGGCGGGCGGGTGGTGACGGCGCCCACCAACGGCGCGGCCGGCATTATCCCGGCGGTGCTGCGCTACTACCACGAGGACTGCAAACCAAGCGATCCGGCGGCCGGCGCGCGTATATTTCTGCTCACGGCGGCGGCCATCGGCATGCTGTGCAAGAAGAACGCCTCCATCTCCGGCGCCGAAATCGGCTGCCAGGGCGAGGTCGGTGTGGCCTGCGCGATGGCGGCGGCCGGCCTGGTGGCCGCGCTCGGCGGCAGCAACGAGCAGATCGAAAACGCCGCCGAAATCGGCATCGAACACCACCTCGGGATGACCTGCGACCCGATCGGCGGCCTGGTGCAGATCCCCTGCATCGAGCGCAACGGCATGGGCGCGATCAAGGCCATCACCGCCGCCTCGCTCGCGCTCAAGGGCGACGGCACCCATTTCGTCAGCCTGGACGCGGTGATCGACACCATGCGCCAGACCGGTTTCGACATGCAGGCCAAGTACAAGGAAACCTCGCTGGGCGGCCTCGCCATCCACGTGGTGACCGTCAATCACCCGGCCTGCTAAGCAAACGGGCCGCAAAAACGGCAAATGCCCATGAAAGGCTGGCTCGTTTTATAATGGTGATCCATCGCTAGCCAACCCGGATTTCCTACTGTATGCACTACGTGTCCACCCGCGCCACCCCGGCCTCCGCATCGCGCAATCCCCAACAATTTTCCGATATCCTGCTGGGCGGCCTGGCGCCGGACGGCGGCCTGTATCTGCCGGCCGAATACCCGCAGGTGAGCGGCGCCGAACTTGACGCCTGGCGCAAGCTGTCCTACGCCGACCTGGCCTTCGCCATTCTGCGCAAGTTCGCCACCGACATTCCGGAAGCCGACCTCAAGGCGCTGACCGACAAGACCTACACCGCCGACGTGTACAAGAACGCCCGCGAAGGCGAAGCGGCGGCCGACATCACGCCGCTGCGCGTGCTCGAACAGGGCGGCGGCAAGACCCTGATCCTGCAAGCGCTGTCGAACGGACCGACCCTGGCCTTCAAGGACATGGCCATGCAGTTGCTGGGCAATCTGTTTGAATACACGTTGGCGCGCCAGGATGCCGAACTCAATATCTTCGGCGCCACCTCGGGCGACACCGGCAGCGCGGCCGAATACGCCATGCGCGGCAAGAAGGGCATCCGCGTCTTCATGCTCTCGCCGCACAAGAAGATGAGCGCCTTCCAGACCGCCCAGATGTTCAGCCTGCAGGATGAGAACATCTTCAACATCGCCGTCGAAGGCGTGTTCGACGACTGCCAGGACATGGTCAAGGCGGTCTCCAACGACCTGTGGTTCAAGGCGCGCCAGAAGATCGGCACCGTCAATTCGATCAACTGGGCGCGCGTGGTGGCGCAGGTGGTGTACTACTTCCGCGGCTACCTGAAGGCGACCACCGACAACAGCCAGAAGGTGTCGTTCACGGTCCCGTCCGGAAATTTCGGCAACATCTGCGCCGGCCACATCGCCCGCATGATGGGCCTGCCGATCGACAAGCTGGTCGCCGCCACCAACGAAAACGACGTGCTCGACGAATTCTTCCGCACCGGCGTGTACCGGGTGCGCAAGTCGTCCGAGACCTACCACACCAGCAGCCCGTCGATGGACATCTCGAAGGCTTCCAATTTCGAGCGCTTCGTGTACGACCTGGTGGGCCGCGACGGCGCCCGCGTGCGCGCGCTGTTCCACAAGGTTGAAACCGAGGGCGGTTTCGACCTGTCCGGCAAGCCGGGCAGCGACGGCGACGAATTCAAGCTGGTTTCCGAATACGGCTTCGCGTCGGGCAAATCGACCCACAAGGACCGCCTCGACACCATCCGCGACGTGGCCGACGACTACGACATCACCATCGACACCCACACCGCCGACGGCATCAAGGTGGCGCGCCAGTACATGGCGCCTGGCGTGCCGATGATCGTGCTCGAAACCGCGCTGGCGGCCAAGTTCAACGAAACCATCCTCGACGCGCTGGGCGTGGACGCCGAACGCCCGCCCGGTTTCGACAACATCGAAGCGCTGCCGCAAAAATTCATCGTGATGCCGGCCGACGTGGCCAAGATCAAGGCCTACATCGCGGCCAACACCGGCCTGTGACGATGAGCGCGCCCGCCAAGCCGATGCTGACGGTCCGCGAAGCGCTCGACTTCATGCTGGCCGCCGCGCGCCCGCCCGGGGCCGCCGAAGTCGTCCCCACGCTCATCGCCAACGGCCGGGTGCTGGCCGAGGCCCAGGCCTCGACCATCGACGTGCCGTCCAACGACAACACGCAGATGGACGGCTACGCGGTGCGCGCGGCCGATTGCGCCAGCGGCAGCGCCACGCTCACGGTTACGCAGCGCATTGCGGCCGGCCAGGTGGGCCAGTTCCTCGCGCCCGGCAACGCCGCGCGCATCTTCACCGGCGCCATGATCCCCGAGGGCGCCGATGCGGTCGTCATGCAGGAGCAGTGCGATGCCGCCGGCCCCGGCCTGGTCACGGTCAGGCACGCGCCCACACCCGGCGAATGGATCCGGCGCGCCGGCGAGGACATCGTGGCCGGTTCCGTCATCCTGGCCGGCGGCACCCGGCTGCGCAGCCAGGAACTGGGGCTGGCCGCCTCGGTAGGGCTGGCCAGCCTGCCGGTGTACCGCAAGCTGCGCGTGGCCGTCTTCTTTACCGGCGACGAACTGATCATGCCGGGCGCGGCGCCGGGCGGTCAGCTGCCGCCGGGGGCCATCTACAACTCCAACCGCTTTCTGCTGCGCGCGCTGCTCGAAAACCTCGGCTGCGCGCTGACCGATTTCGGCATCGTGCCCGACACGCTCGAGGCCACCCGCAGCACGCTGCGCAGCGCCGCGCGCGAGAACGACCTGATCATCACCTCGGGCGGCGTGTCGGTTGGCGAGGAAGACCATATCAAGCCGGCCGTGGAAGCCGAAGGGCGCCTGAACATGTGGCAGATCGCCGTCAAGCCGGGCAAGCCGCTGGCGTTCGGCGAGGTCGACCGCAGCGGCGGCGCGGCGTTCTTCCTGGGCCTGCCGGGCAATCCGGTATCGAGCTTCATCACCTTCCTGCTGTTCGTGCGGCCGTTCATCCTCAAGCTGCAGGGCGTGAGCGGCAGGACCGAACCGCGCTCGTTCCCGATGCGCGCCGACTTCGACTGGCTCAAACCGGACCGCCGCAACGAGTTCCTTCGGGTGCGCATCAACGACGCCGGCGGCCTGGAACTGTTTGCGAACCAGGGCTCGGGCGTGCTCACATCCACGGTATGGGGCGACGGCCTGGTCGACAATCCGCCGGG
>JBDSTZ010000624.1:0-5286 GCA_039927975.1 Massilia sp.
GATATAGCGTTTTGGAGCTAGCGCTCAAACGTTTTGAGGTCACTTATGCACGTCAAGAATGTTGTTCAGCACCGTTTTCAGTCCCGCATCGCCTTGCGTAGCCCGGTCCTCGCCCTGTTGATGTGCGCCGCCGTCTCGCTGTCGGGCTGCGCCTCCTGGTTCAACCAGCCGCGCCTGGCCGCCCCGGCCGACGTCTCCGCTTCCGCCACCGCCGCCGACGTCGCCAAATCGGCCGCCATCGCCAACGCCGGCGCCCAGACCACCGCGCCGTCGAAGCTGCGCAAATTCCTGTGGATCTTCTCGCCCTACCGGCCGGACATCCAGCAGGGCAACTTCGTCTCGCAGGAAATGCTCGCCCAATTGCAGGTCGGCCAGACCCGCGACCAGGTCAAGTTCATCCTCGGCACCCCGCTGATGCAGGATATCTTCCACGCCGACCGCTGGGACTATCCCTTCTATCTGGCGCGCGGCAACGGCGAGCTGACCACCGCGCGCGTGACGGTCTATTTCAAGGACAACAAGGTGGCCCGCTTCGACGGCGGCAACCTGCCGACCGAGCGCGAATACATCGCCCGCATCGCCGGCCCGTCGCGCTTCGCGGTCAAGGAAACGCCGAAGGCCGCACCGGCTGCGGCTCCGGCAACCGCTCCGGCCCCAGCCCCGGCGGCCACCCCGTCAGCCGAGGCGCCCAAAGCGGCACCCGCCGACGCGCCGGCCACCGCGCCGGTCCCGGCCCCCGCCCCAAACCAGTAAGGGCGCGCCGGGCCTCGCGGTCCGGCTCCCCGCAACAAGCCTCCAGAGAGTACGCATGACTGCATTGAAAATCGCCGTAGCCGGCGCCAGCGGCCGCATGGGCCGCATGCTGGTCGACGCCATCGGCGCGGCCCCCGACACCGTGCTGGCCGGCGCCCTGGGCGTGCCCGGCGCGCCCGAAATCGGCCAGGACGCCGGTTCCTTCGGCGGCCAGCCGACCGGCGTGACCATCGAATCCGATCTCGCCAAGGGCTTGGCGAACGCCGACTTCCTGATCGACTTCACCCGTCCCGAAGGCACCCTCAAGCACCTGGCCTATTGCGCCGAGCATGGCGTCAAGCTGATCATCGGCACCACCGGCTTCGACGACGCCGGCAAGGCGGCGATCCGCGCGGCGGCGGAAAAAACCGCCATCATGTTCGCGCCCAATATGAGCGTCGGCGTCAACGTCACCCTCAAGCTGCTCGAACAGGCCGCCAGGATGCTCTCCGAGGGCTACGACATCGAGATCGTCGAGGCGCACCACCGCCACAAGGTCGACGCTCCCTCGGGCACCGCGCTCAAGATGGGCGAAGTGATCGCCGACGCGCTCGGCCGCGACCTCAAGGAATGCGCCGTCTACGGCCGCGAAGGCGTCACCGGAGCGCGCGACCCGTCGACCATCGGCTTCGCCACCATCCGCGGCGGCGACATCATTGGCGACCACACCGTGCTGTTCGCCGGCGACGGCGAGCGCATCGAGATCAGCCACAAATCGAGTTCGCGCGTCAGCTACGCCAACGGTTCGCTGCGCGCCGCGCGCTTCCTGGCCGACAAGGCGACCGGCCTGTACGACATGCAGGACGTGCTGGCGCTGGGCTGACCGCCTTCATGCCCGCCTCCGCCGACGCCCCCTTCAGCATCGCCCGCTACTGGGCCCAGGGCGACGCCCTGAGCCACGCGGTGGCCTGGCTGCTGCTGGCGATGTCGCTGGCAAGCTGGTTCTTCATCTTCGCCAAGGCGGTTTCAAGCTGGCGCGTGGCGCGCGCCGCGACCGGCGTCGACGCCTTCTGGGCCGCGCCCACCCTGGACGACGGCCTGGCCCTGCTGACGCTGGCCGACCCCGAAGCGGTCTACCTGCCGCTGCCGCGCGAAGCGGCCGCCTGGCGCGCCGCCGCGCCCACCCTGGCCGGGGCCATGCGCGGCGACGACCAGTTGACCCGCGTGCTGCGCCAGCAAATCCTGCGCTCGACCGACCGGGTCGAACGCGGCCTCGCGCTGCTCGCCTCGATCGGCGCCACCGCGCCCTTCATCGGCCTGCTCGGCACCGTGTGGGGCATCTACCACGCGCTCGGCCGCGTCGCCGGCGGCGGCGCCCTGCAGATCGACAAGGTCATCGGCCCGGTCGGCGAAGCGCTGATCATGACCGCCTTCGGCCTGATGGTGGCGATCCCCGCCGTCCTTGCCTACAACGCCTTCAACCGCTTGAATCGCAGCACCCTGGCCGAACTCGACGGCTTCGCCCACGACCTGCAAGCCTACTTCACCCGCGAGCGCGGCGCGCCATGAGCTTCGGCGCCTTCAATCCCCAGCGCCGCCAGGCCATGATGAGCGACATTAACGTTACGCCGATGGTCGACGTCATGCTGGTGCTGCTGGTGATCTTCATTCTCGCCGCGCCCTTGTTCACCCACGGGGTGCAGCTCGACCTGCCGCAGACCCAGGCCGGCGCCGCGCCGCCGCCGGGCCGGACGGTCGCCATCGCGATCGACGCCGCCGGCCGGCTATACTGGAACGAGGTCGCGCTCGATAGCGCCGCCCTGGACGACAAGCTGGCGCAAGCGGCCTTGCAGTCGCCCCAGCCCGAATTGCAGCTGCGCGCCGACAAGGCCACCCGCTATGAAGTCGTGGCCCAGGTCATGGCGGCCGCGCAGGCGCGCGGCTTGACCAGACTGGGTTTTGTCACCGATCCAAAAAAGGAACAAGAAAATGGCCAGCGTTGAATTGAACGGCGCCGCGATCGCCGGCTGGGACGATTTTCACGCCCAATGCAAAAGCGCATTCGGCTTTCCCGCGTTTTATGCCAATACGGTCGACGCCTGGGTCGATTGCCTCAGTTATCTGCGCGACGCCGACGGCATGACGCGCTTTAAGCTCGGCCCCAACGAAGTGCTCAATATCGTCATCAAGGATGCCGGCGCCCTGCGCGCCAAGGCGCCAGATCTGCTTGAGGAGATCACCTTTTGCGTCGCCGGCATCAATGAACGTTACGAGGATTACGGCGAAAAGCCGGCCCTGAAACTGGTGTTGCAGGGCGCGAGTTAGCCCAATAATTTAGGTCAATCGTTCAAACAGGCGCCACAGCATTGCCGTGTTACTCATGGTGAATGCCGCGATGATCCCCAGCGCCCAGCGGTGAACCAGCAACTCGCCACGCACTTCCTGAATGCCTGTTTCCACTTTGTCGATCCGGGCGTTCAGCGTGACTTTCGCCGCGTCAAATGTGGCGTGCAGTGTCGTGTCGAGCTTGTCGATCCTGGCGTTCAGCGTGATTCCCTGCGCCTCCATCCTGACATTGATGTCGGTTCGAACAATATCGATCCGCTCGTTCAATCGGCCTTCGACCTGATGTATTTCCTTTCTCAGATTGTTTTCCATTTGCTGCAAGTCTTTTGCGCAGACCGTTTCGCCAAGCGCGTCTGACAAGGCGCTGGCGTGCACGGCGGCCTGCCCGCTTGGAACGCCGGCTTTTTCGAGCCGCTCGATATACTGGTTGGCATTGAATGGATTGGTCATGTTATCGGTTCCCGGTTTGAAGGTTTAACCTCGGATGCCCTTGTTATTATTTAGACCGCAATGCGCCGTTTATGGTTCAGGCCAGCGGCAGATAAAAACGCCACCGAGCGTCGGTCGCGCCATTCCCGCCGGCGCACCCGCCCGGCGCCACCCCGGCCCCCATCCCCGGGCCGAGCCGGTATAATGTCCGGTTCAAATCACTTTTGGCCGCAGATACCCCATGCAAGATAAATATAGTCCCGCCGACGTCGAACAAGCCGCCCAATCGCACTGGAAGGCGATCGATGCCTACAAGGCGGTCGAGAACGACCCGCGTTTCCCGAAGGGCAAGTACTACGCTTGCTCGATGCTGCCTTACCCGTCGGGCAAGCTGCACATGGGCCACGTGCGCAACTATACGATCAACGACGTGATGTACCGCTATCTGCGGATGAACGGCTACAACGTGCTCATGCCGATGGGCTGGGACGCCTTCGGCATGCCGGCCGAGAACGCGGCGATGGCCAACAACGTGCCGCCGGCCCAGTGGACCTACGCCAACATCGCCCACATGAAGGAGCAGATGGAATCGATGGGTCTGGCCATCGACTGGTCGCGCGAAATGACCGCCTGCAAGCCCGAATACTACAAGTGGAACCAGTGGATGTTCCTCAAGATGCTCGAGAAGGGCATCATCTACAAGAAGACCGGCACCGTGAACTGGGACCCGATCGACCAGACTGTGCTGGCCAACGAGCAGGTCGTCGACGGCAAGGGCTGGCGCTCCGGCGCGCCGATCGAAAAGCGCGAGATCCCCATGTACTACGCGCGCATCACCGACTACGCCGATGAACTGCTCGACTACGTCGACAACAAGCTGCCCGGCTGGCCCGAGCGCGTGCGCGTCATGCAGGCCAACTGGATCGGCAAGTCGGTCGGCGTGCGCTTCGCCTTCCCGCACCAGATCAAGGACGCCGAGGGCGCCCTGGTCAACGACGGCAAGCTGTTCGTCTTCACCACCCGCGCCGACACCGTGATGGGCGTGACCTGCTGCGCCGTCGCCCCCGAGCACGCGCTGGCTGCCCACGCCGCCCGGACCAACCCCGCGCTGGCCGACTTCATCGCCGAGTGCAAACTGGGCAGCGTGATCGAAGCCGACATGGCGACGATGGAGAAGAAGGGCATGCCGACCGGCCTGTTCGTCACCCATCCGCTGTCCGGCGAACAGGTCGAAGTCTGGGTCGGCAACTACGTCCTGATCACCTACGGCGACGGCGCCGTGATGGGCGTGCCGGCGCACGACGAGCGCGACTTTGAATTCGCGAGAAAGTACGGGCTGGCGATCACGCAAGTGGTGGCCGTCGATGGCGAGACGTTTTCCACCGACGCGTGGCAGCCCTGGTACGAGGACAAGCTGCGCTGCAAGTGCGTGCACAGCGGCAAATACGACGGCCTCGCGTACGAGCCGGCGGTGGACGCCATCGCCGCCGACCTCGCCGCGCTCGGCCTCGGCGAGAAAAAGACCACGTTTCGCCTGCGCGACTGGGGCATCTCGCGCCAGCGTTACTGGGGCACGCCGATCCCGATCGTCCATTGCCCTGCGTGCGGCGACGTGAACGTGCCGTACGAGCAGCTCCCGGTGATCCTGCCCGAGGATTGCGTGCCCGACGGCAGCGGCAATCCGCTGGTCAAGCGTGCCGATTTCGTCGACACCGCGTGCCCGCAATGCGGCGGCCCCGCGAAACGCGAGACCGACACGATGGACACCTTCGTCGATTC
>JBDSTZ010000625.1:0-2287 GCA_039927975.1 Massilia sp.
TGGGATGGCGTCAGCCCGACCCTGCGGCACGACGTCGACGTGGTTGTCACCAACAACCGCATCACCGCCATCAGCGCCCACCGCGACAGCAACCACGCCGGCGCCACGCGGGTGATCGACGCCTCGGGCCAGACCGTGATGCCGGGCCTGATCGACCCGCACGTCCATCCGCTCACGCTGTACCAGGGCGGCCAGTTCGGCCAGGTGGCGGCGCTGATGTTCGCCTACGGCTTGACCTCGACCCAGTCGGTCGGCGGGCCGCTGCACCAGAGCCTGGAGATCCGCGAGGCGCTCGATGCAGGCAACCTGATCGGGCCGCGTATGTTCGTCTCGCCGCCGCTGTGGGAAGGCAACCGGCTGTTCTACAGCTTCGCGCGGACGCTGCGCACGCCCGACATCGCCGAGCTGGAAATCGCCAAGGCCAAGACCATGGACGCCGACTTCTTGAAGTCGTACGTGCGGGCGCCGATTCCGATCATGGTGCGCATCGCCCAGGGCGCGCTCGACCTCGGCGTGCCGAGCGGGACCCACATGATCCAGCCGGGCAGCGCGACCGGTCTGGGCGGCACCACCCACTTGTCGGCCACCCAGCGGATGGGGTATGGCTGGTCGAAGTCGTTCGTGCGCGCGATCACCTACCAGGACGCGTACGAGCTGTACGGGCAGACCGACTTCCACCTGATCGACACGCTGTTTTCGGCCAGCGCGTTGGCGGGGCTCGACCCGAGCATCGTCAGCGGGGCGCGCTTCATCCTGGTGCCGCCGAACTTTGTGAGCGGCTTGCAGAACGCCCAGCCGCCGACCGGCACCCAGATGACCAGCATCATCAACGACGCGACCCAGCAGGCCAAGGTGTTCAACGCCGGCGCGCTGGTGGCCAACGGCACCGACACGCCGCTGGTGGTGCCGGGGATCTCACTGCATTTGAACATGCGCGCCGCGGCCATGGTGCTGGGAAACTTCACGGCCTTGCAGACGGTGACGATCAACGCGGCGAAGATGGCGTTTGTCGACAAGGATCTGGGGTCGCTGGAAGTGGGCAAGCTGGCCGACCTGATCGCGGTGAACGGCAATCCGCTGGCCGACATCACGGCGGCGGCGAACGTGCAGCTGGTGATGAAGAACGGCCGGCCGTTCACCGAGGCGCAGATCCTGGCGCCGTTCCGCACCCCGGCGGCGCTGGCGGCGCGCGCGAAGGACCTGGCGGCCTATCAGGCCCATTGCGCGGCGCATCCGGAGCAGTGCGGCGACGGCGGCGCGCATGCCGAATGAAAGTTCAAATGCGCGGTGTCAGATTGAGCTGACCCCCATGCTTTGTTGCCGGCTGGTCAGAGGCCTTTGGAACCGTTGACGATGGCGTCGGCCGCTTGTTGGTCGGACACGGTGTTGGTGGCGCGGTTGATGATGCCGAAGCCGTTGTTGCCGCTCGCGCCTTCGTCCCAGTAGAACGGCACCAGGCCGTTGGCCACCATTTTCCTGGTCACGTAGTTGAGGAAGTAGGCCCGCGAGTTCAGGTGCAAGCTCAGGTCGGCGCCGGTCAGGGTGGTGCGGCGGATCGCGCCGAATTCGCCAATCAGCACGGGGATACCTTTGTCGACGAATTTCGCTTTCATCAAGGCGAACTGGGCGTCGGCCCAGCTTTCCTCGCCCCAGCTGGCATTGTGGACCGCGTCGGTCGTGGAATGGAATGCCGCTCCCCAGTAGTAGGACATCTTGCCCCACGAGGCGTCGGCGGTCAGGAGCGCGAATTGCGATGGGTCGTAGTAGTGCACTTCGGCCATGATGCGCCCGCTGACGGTGTCGCTCGGCATGGTCGTCATCAGCTGGTTCGTCAAGGTGATGTCGGTAGCCGGACCTTGCACCACCAGGGTTCGGTAGGCGTTCTTGCCGCCGGTCGAGCGCACCGCGTTGATGAAGCTCTGGTGGTACGACAGCAGCACCGCCATTTGGGCGGCGTCGCTGACCGGCGGCTCGTTGGCGCTGGCGAACATGACGTGCTCGTCGTAATCGCGCAGCTTGGTGGCGATCTGTTCCCAGAATGCTTTTTGCTTGGCATTCACCGCCGCTTGCTGGCTCGCGTTGATGTTCTTGTCGAGCCAGCCGCCATCCCAGTGAATGTTGATGAGGACGTACATGTTGTTGTCGACGCAGTACTGCACGACTTCCTTCACCCTGGTCAGCCAGGCATCGCTGATCTTGCCGGTGGTTTTGTCGGCGTACTGGTCCCACGAGGTCGGCAGTCGGATTGCGTTGAATCCGGCTTGCTTGACCGCCTGGATCAGTTGCG